>NZ_JANSIU010000002.1:0-297255 GCF_047462275.1 Synechococcus sp. H70.2 | reverse complement strand
GTAACAAAATACTGGTCACTAAAGTGTATTGGGAAGGGCTAGGCTTTGGCATGATTTGCTGCCTAGAAATTGTGAAGGAATACATCCAGAATCAGTCAGAGGGTGCTATCCATCCCCACCGTATAGACCGTGGGGAATTCCGCACCTTACGTTAAAGCTGGCGGGTGAAGTCTACCTGGGCCGGGCGCCCGGGCAAATGGAGCTGAGTAGCCACCGGCGGGGTTTGGGCAATGAGGCGGCCGCGGCGGAAAACGTACAGACAGGGTGGCTTGAGGCGAAGGGCCTCCACCACATCGGCAGCTTGCAGCACCACCAAATCGGCGTAGCAGCCGGGCTTGAGCCCATAGCCCTCCAGGCCCAGCAGGCGGGCGCCGTTTTCTGTGACCGCCAAGAAGCACTGGCGCATCTGCTCATAGCCCGTCATTTGGGCAGCGTGGACTGCCATGTGGGCCACCTCTAGCATGTTGCCGCTGCCTAGGGGGTACCAGGGATCCATCACGCAGTCCTGGCCAAAAGCTACTGTCAGCCCGGCGGCCATCAGCTCCGGCACCCGCGTCAGCCCCCGCCGCTTGGGGTAGGTGTCCTGGCGGCCCTGCAGCACTAGGTTCACCAGCGGGTTGGCGATCACCCCCAGCTCTGCCTCGGCCATCAGGGGGATGAGTTTGCTCACGTAGGCGTTGTCCATGGAGTGCATTGAGGTGAGGTGGGAGGCGGCCACCCGCCCCTGCAAGCCCAGCCGCAGCGTTTCATAGGCCAAGGTCTCCACGTGGCGCGAAAGCGGATCGTCTGTCTCGTCGCAGTGCAGGTCCACCCGCAGCCCCCGCGCCGCCGCAATCTCGCACAGGGCCCGCACCGAAGCTGCTCCTTCAGCCATCGTCCGCTCAAAGTGGGGGATCCCACCCACCACCTCCACCCCCAAGTCCAGGGCCTTCTCCAAGAGCTGCACCGCTCCCGGCGAGCGGTAGTAGCCATCTTGGGGAAAGGCCACCAGTTGCAAATCCAGGTAGGGAGCAACCTTTTGCTTGACTTCCAGCAAGGCCCGCACCGCCAACAGGTTGGGATCGCACACATCCACATGGGCGCGGATGGCCAGGATCCCGCGCGCCACCGCCCAGTCGCAGTAGGTCAAGGCCCGCTCCATCACTGCCTCTGGCGTCAGCAGCGGCTTCAACTCCCCCCAAAGGGCGATCCCTTCCAGCAAGGTGCCCGATTGGTTGACGCGCGGGATCCCGTAGGTGAGGGTGGCATCCAGGTGAAAGTGGGCATCCACAAAGGGGGGTGACACCAAGCGGCCACTCACATCGATTTCCTGGGGAGCGGTGGCCTGCAGATTCACCTCCAGGGCAACGATGCGGTCTCCCTCAATGCCGATATCCACTCCCTTACGGCCATCCGGCAAGTTGGCCCGACGCAAGATTACATCCATCCCCCTCTTCCCAACCCAGCTTGACCATTTTCTTGCTCAAAAGCAAGTTTGCTCCAGGGATCCCTTGTCTAGGGTTTGCTGCCGCTGCTTTCCTCAAGTTCCTGCTGGCTACTAGCGTATATGGTAGAGGAAAGCCTCTTTTCGGGTCTTTCCCTCTCCCTATGCCCAGGGTTGGCACCTCTCGCCAGCAGAATGACCTCGGTTTTCGCTTTGCCCAGGCCAAGGGGCTAAAGCCCTACCAGCGCAAGCAACTGCAACGGCTCTACCAACTGCGCCTGCCCCCCAACTGTCTGGTGACGGTGGAGTTTGCCCAACGGCTGGGAGCCCTCACCCAAGATCTGGAAGGCCAGCCCATTAGTGTTTACCTCAACCGGCGCGGCCAAGTAATTCGCGTGGGGCTGGGATCCCCTTTTGAAACCCAGATCCCGGCTTGGGAGCTGCCGCGCCAGGGGGCGGAGCGCCTCTCTGGGATCCGCTGCATCACCACCCAGGTGGGGGCGGGGGGGCCTAGCCAAAAAGCCCTGACAGCCATGGCCCTACAGCGGCTGGACGCTCTTATTACCCTGTCGGTATCCCCTTTAGAGGGACGGCTGCGCCGCGGAGGAGGGGCCACAGGCTTTATCAAGTGCGCCTACCTAGCCCATCTGGTGCCGGAGGAAGAGCGCCGTTGGCAGGTTTCTGAGCCTTTGCCCTTAGGGATCCTGGCAGAGCAGGATCTGCAGGAGCTGGTGGCGGAGCTAGAAGATGGCTTTCGCCGCCAAGCAAGCGCTCACCAGGTGGATCCCCAGCAGGAGCGGGCCATCCTGGTGGGGCTGCAGAAGCCGGGACAGAGCTACGAGGATCTCATGGACGCCTTGGCGGAACTGGGCCGCCTGGTGGAAAGCGCCGGCGGCCAGGTGCTCCACACCCTTTGGCAGCGGCGGGAGGGCCCCGATTCCGCCACCGTTATCGGCTCGGGTAAGGTCCAGGAGTTGGCCCTGCTGGTGCAGGATTTGGGGGCCAACCTGGTGGTGTTCGACCGGGAGCTCACCCCCAGCCAGGTGCGCAACCTAGAAGAGGCCCTGGGGGTGCGGGTGGTGGATCGCAGCGAGGTGATCCTAGACATCTTTGCCCAGCGGGCCAGAACCCGAGCCGGGAAGTTGCAGGTGGAACTGGCGCAACTGCAGTATCTGCTGCCGCGCCTGGCTGGTCGCGGTCGCACCATGTCGCGGCTGGGGGGTGGAATTGGCACCCGTGGGCCGGGGGAAACCCAATTGGAAATGGAGCGGCGGGCCATCCAGCGGCGCATTAGCAAGCTGCAGCAAGAAGTGGAAGAGCTGCGCCGCCACCGCCAGCGGCTGCGCCAGCGACGGGAGGGATCCCAGATCCCCATGGTGGCCCTGGTGGGCTACACCAACGCCGGCAAATCCACCCTTCTCAACGCCCTCACCCACGCCCAGGTCTACGTGGCTGACCAACTCTTTGCCACCCTGGATCCCACCACGCGGCGGCTGGATTTGCCCGGCCAGCAGGCGGTGCTGTTGACCGACACGGTGGGCTTTTTAACCGAGCTGCCTGAGCAACTGGTGGAGGCCTTCCAAGCCACCCTGGAGGAGGTAACGGAGGCGGATGCCCTGCTGCACGTGGTGGATCTCTCCCACCCCAACTGGGAAGGGCAAATCGAGGCGGTGGAAAAATTACTGGACGAGATGCCCCTGGCCACTGGCCCGCGACAACTGGTGTTTAACAAAATTGACCGCCTCGATCCCGAATGGGTAGAGGATGTGCGCCTGCTTTATCCTAAGGCTCTCTTTGTCTCCGCTGCCACCGGCCAAAACTTGGATCAACTGCGCCACACCCTGGCCCAATTTGCCGCAGCCTTTGCTTCCACTTCCTTTGGGGGTCGGGAGTTTGGGGATCCCTGAAGCATTTCATTAGAAAATCAAAACTTGGCCGCTGTCCTCCTGCGCCTAGCTGCCTCAACATCCAGTTACATCAGGGTTACGATGAGTGTTAAGTAAAGTTGCCATTTGGCAGAGGGGGAAACATGGCCGCTACGGCAGTTGCACCGCGTTCAGCTCATCTTACGCTGCAAACTCTGCCCATTGGGGCCGACACCCTGGCCATCCGCTCCCAGGACTGGGATCGGGATCGGTTTGACATTGAATTTGCCCTGGAAAATGGCACGACCTACAACTCCTTTTTGATCCGCGGGGAGAAGGTGGCCCTGATTGACACCTCCCACGAAAAGTTTCGCCAGCTGTACTTGGATCTGCTGCAAGGCATCCTGGATCCGGCCACCATCGACTACTTGGTGGTTAGCCACACTGAGCCAGATCACAGCGGCCTAGTCGGGGATCTGCTGGAGCTAGCCCCCCAAATGACAGTGGTAGCCTCCAAAGTGGCCGTGCAATTTCTGGAAAACCTCGTGCATCGGCCCTTCCGGCACCTGGTGGTAAAGCAGGGGGATCGCCTGGATCTGGGCAAGGGGCATGTCCTGGAGTTTATCTCTGCCCCCAACCTGCACTGGCCCGACACCATCCTCACCTACGACCACGGCACCCAGATCCTCTACACCTGTGATGTGTTTGGGATGCACTACTGCGACGACTTGGCCTGGGACGAGCATCCCCACCTGCTACAGGCAGACTTTAAGCTCTACTACGACTGCCTCATGGGGCCCAATGCCCGCTCGGTGTTGTCTGCCCTCAAGCGCATGGAGGCCCTGCCTCCCATCGCTGCCATTGCCACTGGCCACGGCCCTCTGCTGCGCCATCACTTGTCCGACTGGGTGGAGCACTACCGCACCTGGAGCCTAGAGCAGGCCAAAGCCGAGCGCCTAGCGGCCGTGTTCTACCTGTCGGGCTACGGCCAGGCGGAAACGCTGGCCCAAGCCCTTGCCCGCGGGATTCAAAAAACCGGGGTTGCCGTCGAGCTGCTGGATCTGCGGCTGCTGGATGCCCACGAGGTGCGGGAGCTGATGAGCCTAGCCGCAGGTGTGGTGATAGGCATGCCGCCCCAATCAGGGCCAGACGCGGCCACCACCCAGGTGCTGCTGAAAACCCTCTTGGCCTCTGCCCACAGCAAACAAGGCTTTGGCCTCTTCGAGTCGGGCGGTGAAGATGATGAGTCGGTCTACCTCTGCCGCAACACGCTGCAGGAGCTGGGCGCCAAAGAGGTGTTCCCTCCCATTCTCCTTAAGCAACCTGTCAACGAAACTCTGCTGCAACTGGCCGAAGAAGCTGGCACTGACCTGGGGCAGTGGCTGACCCGGGATCGCAACATTCAGCAGATGAAAGCCCTGGATGCCGACCTGGATCGCGCCCTGGGCCGCATCAGCAATGGCCTCTACATCCTCACCGCCCGCAAAGGGCAGGCCACCAGCGCCATGCTCGCCTCCTGGGTGGCCCAGGCCAGCAGCGATCCCCCAGGGATCAGCGTTGCCGTGGCTAAGGATCGGGCAATTGAGTCCTTCCTGCAGGTAGGGGACACCTTTGTTCTCAATGTGCTGCAGGAGGGCCATCACCAGTCCCTGATGCGCCACTTCCTAAAGCGCTTCCCGCCGGGAGCTGACCGCTTTGCTGGCATCAAGACCTACCCCGCCGCCAACGGATCCCCTATCCTTGCCGATGCCTTGGCCTACTTGGAGTGCCGCGTGGCCAGCCGCCTAGAAACCAGCGACCACTGGGTGGTGTACAGCACCGTGGAAGCCGGGCGGGTCTCCAATCTGGAGGGCCTCACCGCTGTCCACCATCGCAAGGTGGGAAATCATTACTGAACCCCTGATCCCCCTCCCTGGGGAAGAGGAGAGGTTCAGGAGGAGAAATACGCAAGCACTTCCCCTCTTTCAATAGGACACTCGGTAGACCAGCCCGTTGGCACGTAGGAAAAAAGGGCTACCTTCTCCTAAAGGGATCCCAGCTGGCTGCAGGGGAAAAGGCAGTCCTTCTGGTCTTTGTTCCGCCTCCTGCAAGAGGTGGTAGAAGATCCCCTCGAACGGAATCTCCGCAGCAGCATGCTGCTGTTGCCAGCGCTGGTAAGGGCTGAGCTGAGCTTCCCTCTGGTCGAGGTCTGGCGGCGCCGGGAGAGCCGCCACCCGATTGGGATCCATTTGGGCCCACCCTCCCCCGGCCAAGGTCAACGCCAAAAGCCAGCCGCTTCCCCAAACTCGGATAAACTGACGCATAACCGGATCCCCCTTCGACTAGCCGCTTCCCAGGCCACTTCTTCGCTCTGGCACTGAGAAGATGGCTCTTATCTTGCCAGGGCTGGAGGGAAGAAGGAGTGACCGGGATCCCGCCGAAACTGTGATTCAGATCGGACTTAGCTAGCCGGTAACCGATTTGCCCGGAGGGTCTGGGCTGCTGGCTCGCACATAGGCCTGCCAAGCCAAGTCCAAAAGTCCATCCAAGACCGCCGCCGCCACGGCAGGGCCGCCCTTACGTCCCTCGGTGCGAATGTGGGGCACCATGGAATCGGCCAGCTCCCGCTTGGCTTTCACCACATCCACAAACCCAGCCGGCGTGGCAATTACCAAAGCAGGGGCCACCTCTTTCTCGGCGATTAACTGCACCAACGTGGAAAGAGCCGTCTGGGATTGGCCAACGATAAAGATGGCCTCAGGATAGCGTTGGGCCAGCGTTTCCAATCCCCAAGCAGAGCGGGTCTTATCTTTTTGGGGACGGGTGACAGCTTCGCTGCCGCAGTAGATGGGATTGGAAAAGGTGTTCTGCACCGCTCGTGCAATGCCCACCTGCACCATTGGCTCGTCCACCACAATGGTGGTGCGCGCCGCCAAAGCCGCCGCCCCCGCCTGCAGCGCCTCGTTAGCAAAACGGAGGAGGTGGAGATACTCGAAGTCTGCCGTAGCGTAAATCACCCGACGCACCACCTCATATTCGGCGGGGGAAAGCTCGTGCTTACCCACCTCCTGGTCAATGATCATCAGGCTTTCCGCATCGGTGACATGCCACTCCATTGCCCCTAGACCTCGTGCACCAGCCGCCCTCCCAGCATTCTAGCTGGGGGAAACCCAGAACTAGCCTGGCGGCCAGCCCATTGCCCGACCGCCCAGGACGTGGATGTGCAGGTGAAAGACGGTTTGACCGCCATCTTCTCCTTGGTTGATGACCAAGCGATAACCTTTGCTTAGGCCAGCTTCGGCAGCCACCCGCTGAGCCGTCAGCAGCAGGTGCCCCAGCAATGCTTCGTGTTCGGGCTTGGCCTGGGCAATGCCGGGGATAGGCTCCTTGGGCACTACCAAGATGTGGACAGGGGCTTGAGGGGCAATGTCTTTGAAGGCGATGGCCCGCTCATCTTCGTAGACAATCTGGGCCGGGATCTCCCTGCGAATGATCTTGCTGAAGACGGTGTCGCTCATAGGTAGTCACCAACCAATCCTGCCCTTAGCCTACCCGCTTTATGATTGGTTGAGCAGCCACTCAAACTCCCGCTGTAGGGATTGGATGTGCCCTACCCGTGAGACCAACAGGGCATCTTCCCCGGCGTCCCGCAAGCGAGACCGCCACAAACTCACCAAATCGGGGTTGCTGCACCAAAAGCGGATCACCGCTTCGACCAATTGATCCCAGTCCCAGCCCCGCCGCGCCGGCAGCTCTTCCAAAGACTGCAACAGCGCATCCAGGGTGCAAGGGCGGGTGCCTAAGTACTCTACCCCACAAGGCCGCTTTGCCAGCTCCTGCTGCTGATAGAAGAACTCAAGGGCAGGCGCAACGCCGATGATCTCAAAGGTATAAACCATTGGATCCAGCTCTACGGAGGCGAAAATGCAAAAAGAGGTCGACCAAGCTCTTGACCGATTCACGCTGGGATCCCTTCCCAACCCTCATCGGCCTGAACCTGAAGGTTAATAGATGATAGGCACTGATTATACTCAACTTGGGCCAATTGCCAAGGCTAAAAGCAGGCGGGCAGAACTCTTTTTCCGCCAGCCACTCCCTGGGGAGGGGATGCTTCGGCACCCAAGCGGGGAGCCTTGCCTGATGAGCGCTCTGGTGAACAATCCTGCGCAGATAAGGGAGAAAACTGCTAGCAAACCAAAGTAAGGAATGCTAGCACTCGTCGAGATTTTTTGCGAGTTTAACAGTCGGCACCCGCCTCTCCTACAGACATCAGAGAGACGGTGGTTTCAAGAGGGCGAAAGCCTAGAAACAACCGGTGCGATGAAAGTCTCCGGCCTAGGCTGGTATTGGATTTTGGACGCTTGGCGGCGCAGGAGAAGAAGGGGCAGGAAGATGAAACTCCAGGCGCGGCCGGCCTACCCCGTAGGTGAGGGTGTAGCTCCAGCTCAGGCAGCGCAACCACAGCCGGGGGTAGCGGGGCTCCAGCCAGGGCTGTAGGCGCCGCAACAGCTTGGGGAACCAACTTCCCAGGAGGGCCGAGAGGAAGGCCAGGCCAGTGTAGCTAAAGTAGGTGGGCAGCCAGCGGGCAAAGCCTTCTGCCCCCACTGCCTCCCAGATCCACCCTAGCAGCCGTGGGTTCTGCAGAGCGGCTTTGACGGCCATGCGGTTAAAGGCCAGCCAACCGGCTCGGTCTTTGATAAAGTCGTCCACCACCTCGGGCGGCTCGGTGGTGAGGATGCCGAAAAAGCTGTTGAGGATAGCGTTAATGCGCTCGGGCGGCAGCACTTTACCAGTGGGCACCATCATGCCGCAGGAAAACAACCAGGTCACCGCTGAGTTACCTTGGTAGGCGCGAATCTGGGCTAGGTCGGCGGCTTTTAGCAGGTCATGGCGCAAGGCTGTATCCAGCAACTCGCACAGGCGGGGGCAGTTGCGCACCAGGGATCCAAACCCCGTAAAGCTCAGGGGTGATTGCAGGGCTGCCGCATCCCCAATCAAGAGGACACGATCGAAGGGCTCCTTGGGAGCTGGCTGCCGGCCAAAGCGCCCGGGGATATAGCCAAAGGTGGCCTTTTTCCACTGCAGACGCTCCGGGTCACAGCGGCGGTACTCGGGCAGGATGGTAAAAAAGTCTTCGTACAACTCCAAGAGGGATCCCGGGTTTTCTGGGTGTACCTGGTGGTAGTGGAACAGGTAGAAGGTGAGATCCTCCCCTGGCCCAGGGAATAGTTCCCAGATAAGTTGCCGACCGCGGCTGATGTCCCCGTGGCTGGCGAGGATGTCGCCAAATTGGGGATCCCAAACCCCTGGCTCAAACCCCCCTGCAATGGTGGCCCCCACCGTTGGGCAGACGCTGTCAAAGGCGCGGCGGCCGTAGAGCTGCTGGGCAATGGGGGAGGCTGTCCCCATGGCATCCACCAACAGGCGGGCTCCCAGAGAGAACGCTTCTTGAGTGGTTAAGTCCTTAACCACCACCGTGACGCCCTGCTCCTCGATGTAGGCCCGCTGAAACTCGCTGCGCTCATAGATGGCGCCGCCACAGGAGCTTAGGATCTGGCCACAGAGCTGCAGGAGCTTTTCGGCATCGATGGCCAGATTGAGCACCGTCGGCGTGTGCAAGACGGGGGCGCGCACGGGGCTGTTGCCATCAAAAAACTTGCTAAACCCATCGGTGTATTCCCGTAGGATCAGGCTCTCCATCTGCTCAGGGCTGAGGAGGCCAAACTCCACCAGCGTCTGCAGCTCCCGCCGCGAGATGTTCCACTCCCGATTCATGCGGCCAAAGGGGAGCCGTTCCACCAAGGCTACACGATAGCCCAGGCGGGCCATGGCCGCGCCGTAGATGGCCCCCAGCGCTCCGCCCACGATCACCAAGTCCCACGCTTGAGGGGCGGGCTCTGGGGTGGGCCGGCGAAACAGCACCGGCTGCCGCTGAGGATGGGGGGATTGCACTTCTTCCCGCCAGCGCTTCTCCCACCAGTAAACCCGCTGCAGGTCGAACTCGCCGTTGGGAATGCGGCGGAAATACTTCACCGTTTGCGGGTAAAAAGGCTCCAGTTGCTCAAAGATGGATCCCTGGCTGGGATCGACCTCTGGCAACTGCGGGTAGCGGTGGGGAAATTGGCTTTGGATGGCCCTCTCCACTTCCTTTAGCCAGCGATCCTGCCGGGGGAAAGGCCGCTCTGACCACTGAAAGATCTTGAGATAGGTGGTGTTCAGCCCCGACCAGAGGAAAACGGCCAGCTTGGCTCCGGATCCCTCTAGGCGCAGACCGCTGGGGGTAAGCACCTTTTGGCTGCCCGTAGGCAGAGGCAGGTGCTCCTGCAGCCAGCGCAGCACTTGAGCAGTATCTGGGCAAGGGATCTCGCGGTAGTAGAGGGGCTTGAGCACAGCGCCAAGACAAAAAAAGCCAATTTTTACCCATTGTGACACGACGGGATCCCTGAAAGGGCGGTTGTCTCAACCATCCGCCCCCAGAGAGGTCAGTAGCGCTCAGGAAGGGAAAGTGGCAAGTCGAGCCGCCTGCCGGGAATCCGACTCCAGGGCTTGAAGCTGAGCCTGGCGGGTTTCCCAACGGGATAGCTTGGTGGCCCTGTACTTGAGTGCCGGGCGGAAAAGCCCGTAAGCTCATGCAGCTTGCATAGCTACAGGGCAAAAGCCAGCTTCTTGGAGGCAAACGAGCTGCCCGGTGCCAGTGAAAAAACCGACCGGTGGCCAGCCTCTGCGCGGGTCTTACGCGAGAAAGAGGCGCTTCCAGCCCAACTTGCTAAAGAAAGTTAAGCAGAACCTTGGGGCTTTGCCTCAGGAACTGGGGAGGGAAGGTTTGACAACGCCTTTACGCGTCGGTTTGTGGACTGCGAGTTGGCGGGAGTGCTAACGCTTGCTTCCTTCGAGCCGAGAAGATTTGGGGATTCCCTCTACGAAGCCGCAAAACATTGCTTCATTTCCTGCAGCACCTGGGCATCCTGGGAGGCAGTTCTAGCGCCTGCTTGGGCAGCCCAGCACTTGAGACTTTCGATCTGGTCGCGGGCAATGGAGGCCAGGGGCACGGTTTCGCGGATGGCCTGTAGGATGTCTTCCTGGGTGAAGTCACGCCGAGCGCCGCTGCCGCTGCCCCCAAAGGCGTTGTACATAGCATCTACAATGGCCTGCTCAATCTCAGCGCCACTGAAGTTCTGGGCAGCCGCTGCCAAGGCATCCAGGTCAAACTCCCGCAGCCGGCTGGGGCGTAGCCGCTGCAGGTGTACCCGGAAGATCTCCTTGCGCTCGGCGTGGGTGGGCAGGTTGAGGAAAAAGATCTCGTCAAAGCGGCCCTTGCGCAACAGCTCCGGCGGCAAGAGGGGCACGTTGTTGGCCGTGGCCACGATGAAGACCGGGCTGGTTTTCTCCTGCATCCAGGTAATCAGGCTGCCAAACACCCGGCGGCTGGTGCCCGAATCGCCGTCGGCGCCGCTGGTGATGTTGCCAAAGGCCTTGTCAATTTCGTCAATCCAGAGCACACAGGGGGCCATGGCCTCCGCCAGTTGGATCATCTGGCGCACGCGGCTTTCCGATTCCCCCACAATGCCAGCAAACAGCCGCCCAACATCCAGCCGCAACAGTGGCAGCCGCCACTCATTGGCAATGGTCTTGGCGGAGAGGGATTTGCCGGTGCCCTGGATCCCCACCAGCAGCACCCCCTTGGGGTTGGGCAGGCCGTAGCGCCGCGCCTCTTCGGTAAAGGCTTCCTGGCGCACCCGCACCCAAGCTTTGAGGTTGTCCAGCCCGCCCACGCTTTTTAGGGTCTCGCGGGCGGTGAAAAACTCCAGGATGCCGGTCTGGCGGATGGCCTGCTTTTTCTCCTCCAACACCAGGTCAATGTCGGCCTCGTTCACCTCCTGCTTGGCGGCCAAGGCGCGGGCCAAAACGCGGCGGATGCGCTCCCGGCTCAGCCCCTGACAGGCCTTGACCAGTTGCTCACGACCTAGAGGGCTGAGCTTTAGCTTTTCCGGGGCCACGTAGAGCTGGATGAGGCGGTTGATCTCCTCGCTGTTGGGCAGGGGAATATCGACAACAGTGATCTCCTCGGCTAAGTCGCTGGGCACTTCCAGGGTGTGGCTGAGCAGGATCAGCGTCTTGCGGGTGCGCTTGAGCTCGCGGCTGAGGTTCTTCAGCTCCCGCAGGATGGGGGCGTTTTTCTCACTGCTGGCATTGCGCAGCACAAAGTGCAGATCCCGCAGCACAAACAGGGTGTCTTCCTGGGGGGCCGAGCGCCACACCCGCCCTAGGGCGGCCATGATGGAGCCGCGGTCTTCGCCAGTATCCTGCCAGCCCCGCACCAAATCCCAAAACAGCAGCCGCCGCGGCGGATTGGTTCTCTTGGCTACTTGCACGAGCACGGCGTCCGCCGGCTCCTCTTCGGGGGAAACCAGGTAGATCAGGGGGTAGCGGGCCCGGATCATCAGATCCAGCTCCTGGATCAGCTCCCCTTGCACCTCAGTGGCAATCCCAGTCAAGCCGGGATCCCCACTGCTTTCCCTTTGCCGAGTGAGCTCAGTGAGATCTTTTGCGGCTTCTGCCATCGGGAGTTAGAAAGGTCTTGAGAGGATTCGGGGTCTATACTTCAGGATAGAGCAGGGATCCCTTGCAGCTCCGCCAACATGGCGCGGGCAGTCTGGGTGGGATCCGCCGCTTCCATCAGGGCCCGCACCACAGCTACGCGGCTGGCGCCAGCCTGGCGCACCTCCGGCAGGTTGTGGAGATCAATGCCGCCGATGGCAAACCAGGGCAGATGGGCCTTCTCAGCGGCTAGGCGCACGTACTCCAGACCAGCAGGGGGTTTTTCTGCTTTGGTGGGAGTGGCATAGACAGGGCCGACGCCGATGTAGTCCACGCCGCTACTGAGGGCTTGGGCCAGCTCCTCAGCGTTGGTGGTGGAGAGGCCAATTAGGCGCTGGGATCCCAGCAGATGCCGGGCTTGGGCAACCGGCAGATCTGTCTGGCCTAGGTGCACGCCGTCCGCCTGGCTGACCAAAGCCAAGTCCACCCGGTCGTTAACAATCATCAACGCCTGATAGCGGTCGCACAGCTGCCGCAGCTGTTTGAGATCCCAGAGCATCTCCCTATCGGGGAGGTTCTTGCGGCGGTACTGTACCAAGGTTACCCCCCCCCGCAGCGCCTTCTCCACCACCTCCAGCCAGTTGGGCACCGGGCTAGTGACTAGGTAGAGGCGAGCTGCCAAAAGCCGCCGGCGCAGGGATCTGCCCAGCAGCTCACTTTCAAGAACGTAGAGGTGGTAGCGCATGTCTTTGGCCAGCTTGGCTAACCCAGGGGCCACCCACTGGTGGGATTCAGCCAGCTTGCCGTATTCTTCCAGCACCCGCAGCGCCTCCTGGACGCGGCTGCAATTGGCCTGCAACAGGTGACTGAGATCCCGCCGCTCCTCTTCCTGGGGATGGGAGATCTGGGTGCCCGGGTCGGCAGAGGTGTCGCGGGCCAACCGCAGCGGGTCGCTGTGCCAACGAGCTAGGGCCTGGCGCATCGCCTTGCATTCGCCAGCCAGCTCGCCGTTTTCTAGGCCAAAGCGAAACCACTCCTCCAGGACCCGCAGCCCTTCGCGAGCACGGTCAAGGTTGGCATCGAGAATCCGGGCAATGGCCTGGGGTTTCATAGGTACATAGGTGGAAGTAAAGGGGATCCCTATCCCCAACTCTGATGGAGGGGTCTCCCTCCTGCCTACCCTAGGGGGCAGACGGAGTCCGTTGCCAGAGGGCGTTGAGGAAAGCCTGCTGCGGCGTGTGGCCCCAGCCAAACTCGCGGGGGCCAGTCCCTTCCGGCAGGTAGGCCCAAGCGTAGCAGCTGCAGGCAGGGAAGTAGCGGATCTCCCACCAGGGCTGACCGGCTGGCACATCCTTTACCGCCCGCCAGAACGGCCCTCGCTGGCGCAAAAGACGTGTTTCGACAAAGTAAGGGCCTTCCAGCTGTAGGGTCTCCACTGCAGCGATCAACTCAGCTCGTTGGCGGTCGTTCCGGAGCATTCCCTAGCTTCCCCCCTTGGGTTGGCTCTATTTTAATTGAGGGGATCTGATCGACGCCATGGGATCCCCTGCCCTGGCGAGGTTTGGAGTTGCCACCAAGCTGTAGGAATGCCCTTGAATCCACCAATGCCGGCGCGGGTGCTGTGCCTAAGCAATGGCCACGGAGAAGACGAGGTGGCTAGCCGCATTGCCTCAGCCCTCACCCAACTGGGGATCTCAGTGCAGGCCCTGCCAATTGTAGGGGAAGGTGTGGCGTATCGACGGCAAGAGATCCCACTGCTGCCCCTAACTCGGGTAATGCCTTCGGGGGGGTTTATCTACCAGGATTGGCGGCAGTTGTGGCGAGATCTGCGCGCTGGCCTGTTGGGCCTGACAGGAAAGCAACTGGCCCTGGTGCGCCGCCTAGCCCCTCAGGTGGAGCTGGTGCTAGCCGTGGGAGACATTGTGCCCCTGGCCATGGCGTGGTGGAGCGGGATCCCCTACGTCTTTGTGGGCACGGCCAAGTCGGACTACTACTGGCGGGACGAACGGGGGCCCTACCACCGCTCTTGGCTGGGACAGCCGGTTTCCGATTACTTGCCCTGGGAGCGCTGGCTGATGGCCCACCGGCGCTGCCTAGGTTCTTTTTTACGGGATGAGCTGACGGCAACCGCCCTGCAGCAACGGGGCCTGAGAGCCTTCTACCTGGGCAACCCCATGATGGATGGTCTGGAGCCGCGGGGAGAATTACCTTTAGATCCCGACCGGCCTGCGGTGCTGCTGCTGCCGGGATCCCGCCCTCCGGAAGCCTACCGTAACTGGGCCTTGATGATGCAGGTGGTCGAGCAACTGCCGCTGGAGATCCAAGTTTATGCAGCCCTCAGCCCCACCCTGGAGCGGGCGCCTCTTCAGGAGAAGATTCCGCCCCGGCGCCGCGACTTGCTGCTGGTGTGGGGGGATTTCGGCACCTGTGCCCACCGAGCTACGGCGGTGTTGGCCATGGCGGGGACAGCCACGGAACAATGCGTCGGTCTAGGGAAACCGGTGGTGACGCTGCCGGGGGAGGGGCCGCAATTTACTCCCCGCTTTGCCGAAGCCCAAAGTCGCCTTCTGGGATCCGCCGTTCACCTCACTTCGCCGCAGCAGGCCCCTGGCGTGCTCTGCCAAATTCTGGACCGCCTGGCCAAGGATCCCACTTACGCCGCCCAGCTGCGGGCCCACGGTCAACGGCGCATTGGCTCCCCAGGCGCTGCCCAGCGCATTGCCGCCCACATCAAGGTCCTGCTTGCCGGTCCCAGCGGCTAACCTGTTTTTTGCCTACGCTGGAAAATGGGGATCCTCTTCTTGCAGGAGCTAGGTAGGGCGCGTTTTGGAGTAGCTAAACCATGACCTGGGATCTGGGGCGGTTTTGGAACACCCTCACCTACTACGAGGTGCTCCCCTTTGCTAACTTCTGGCGCTGGCTGCAGAATGGCTTTCCAAGCCCAGCCGCTTACTTTATGCCTCCTTCTCTAACGCCCGCTACTTCCCTTCCCTTGCTGCTTTTGGGCAATGGCCTGCCTGAGGGTTTGGCAGAGGCGCTGCGCCAGCAAGGGGCAGAAGTCCAGGAGAGAGGGGATGAGGTGACAGCCAGGGTCATCCTCGGTCTGGAGAACCGGGAGAAAGCTAAGGCCTACCTAGAGCGCCTGCGCCGCAGCGGCCAAACAGAACAGCTGCTCTTTGACTTCCGCCAGCCCGATCCCCAGCTGAACCAGTTCTGGGGCATCCTCGACGATGTGGTGATGGGCGGGGTGAGTCAAAGCCAACTGCTCTGGGGGGAGGGTGAGCTGCTGTTTACAGGCCAGGTTTCCACGGCCAACTTCGGCGGCTTTGTTTCCACGCGCACCCGCAATTGGCAGCCGCCTCTGGATGCGTCGGAGTTTGCCGGGCTGGAGCTGCGGCTACGGGGCGATGGACAGCGCTACAAGGTTCTACTGCGGGATCAAGGGGGCTGGGACAGCCCGGCCTACGGCTACGCCTTCGACACCACTCCAGGGGAGGAGCAGACCGTCCAGGTTCCTTTTGCCGAGATGGTGCCCACCTTTCGCGCCCGCCGGGTTGCCGCTCCCCCTTTGAATACCCGCCAGATCTATTCGCTGCAACTGATGCTGAGCAAATTTGAAGCGGACGGCAGTCCCAACCGCCGTTTTCGGCCTGGGCCGTTTCGGCTGGGCGTGCGTTGGATCGGGCTCTATCGCCAGGAGCCGCTGCCGCAACTGATTGGGGTGGCGCGGGGATCCCTAACTCCCGATTGGGTGGCGGCCCTGCAGGAGAGCTCCAGCCGTTGGTGTGGGGTGGAGATGCCCGCCGAGATCGAGGGATCCACCTTAGCCGCTCACCTACTGCGCCTTTTGCGCTCGCCCGCCAGTGTGGGCCGGGTGGTGCCGCTGGAAGCCTTCCATGGCTAGGCTTCTTGGCGGCCTCCAGGGATCCCTAGGAATGGGGCTTTTGGCCCTCCTGTGGCTGGGGGCGGGCCAAGGGATCCCTTACCTGTTTGACTGGGACGAGCTCATTTACGCCAGCTTGGCGCGGCAGATGCTATCCAGCGGCGATCCCCTGGCTTTGCAGATCAACGGCGAGCCCTTCTACGAGAAGCCGCCTCTGTTTTTCTGGCTGCAGGCGTTGGCAATGGCGGCCCTGGGGGTCAACGAAGGGGCAGCGCGGCTACCCAATGCGTTTGCCGGCGGCATCACGGTGGCCCTCTTGGGGGCGTGGGGAGCGCGGCTGCGCGGGGTGGGGTTTGGCTGCCTCTGGGGGATCCTGCTCCTGACGGGCTACCTGCCTTTGTTTTTCTACAAAACCGGCCTCATCGACCCGCTGTTGAATTTGGGCATGGGCGTGGGGCTGGGATCCCTTTGGGCTGCTGACGAGGCCCGTCGCTCCGGCCGCTCCGGGCAGGGGTGGAACGCCCTGGGCGCGCTGGCCTTGGGCCTAGCGGTGTTGGCCAAAGGACCCGTGGGGCTGGTGTTGCCGCTGGGCATCTGGGCCCTCTACAAGCTCTGGCAGGGGGATCCGCCAGGGCGGTGGGGGGAGATGGTGGCCTTCCTTGGCTTGGCGGGGGCTATTCCTCTGGCCTGGCTGGCGCTGGAAGCAGCGGCGCGGGGGCTGCAGTGGCTGGCGGCGTTTTGGCACTACCAGTGGGGTTTGGTGAGTACCCCCAGCGGCCACCCCGGCCCAGTTTACCTGCATCTCTTGGCCTTTGCTCTAGGGTGTTTTCCCTGGGCGGCTCTGGCCTTGGCCGAGATCTTGGCCAGCCTCCACAGGCACAGTAACTCGGCAGCGGCGGATTTAACT
This sequence comes from Synechococcus sp. H70.2, assembly GCF_047462275.1. Lineage (NCBI taxonomy): Bacteria > Bacillati > Cyanobacteriota > Cyanophyceae > Synechococcales > Synechococcaceae > Synechococcus > Synechococcus sp. H70.2. The sequence goes on along the minus strand of NZ_JANSIU010000002.1, from coordinate 280,660 downwards.
CAGCGGGCAGAACGCCTGCTGTTGGTGGCCTTCGGGGTGGTGCTGGCCCTGTTTTCGCTCTTGGTGCAAACCAAGTTGATCCACTACACCTCGCTGCTTTACCCTATTGGGGCCTACTTTGCTGCCCTGCGCCTGCAACGCCTGGGATCAAGAGAGGCTCAACTCAGCGTTTGGGAAGGCGGCTGGATCCTGCTGAGCGGCTTGTTTTGGCTAGCCCTGTGGCTGCTATTGCCCTGGCTGGGATCCCAGGATCCCGTCCTGCTGCTGCCGAGGGTCGAGAAGGGATTGGCGGCTTTGGGGATCCCGCTTGCCGACCTTTTTGAGAGCCTAGCGGGCAGCTTGGCCCTGGGGTATCTGCAGGCCGAGGTAGAATGGCCTTTCTTCACCTATGGCCCTGCTGGGCTCCTGGCGTTGGGGGGACTGGCCTGGATTAGAGCGCGGCACAGCGTTCGGGGATGGGCCATCTTGCTCTTGGCCACCGGACTAAGCGCTCAGTTGGCCTGGAGCTGGGTTTTCCCGCGGGTGTTGCAGCATACCCAGGGGGGATCCATCTACTTTTTCCGCCAGTTTGCCGGCCCAGAACCGGCTCTTTTGGGAAGGGTTGGCCTTTATGGGCTGCGGTCGTTTGTACCCTATTTTTATGGCCCGCTGCGGGTGCCCTATGCCGCCAACCTGGAGGAGCTGGCCGCCTGGCAGGTGCCCGACTATCTGGTGACCTGGGATCCCTTTGTAGCTGAGCTAGCAGCAACTTGGCAGGTCGTAGAGCGCCGCAGCCCCTTTTGGCTGTTGAAAAAAACCTCTTCTCTGCCTTAGCCGCAAGATGAGCCAGTACGTGTTGCGTATCAGCGACCTTCCCCTTCAGGATCGCCCGCGCGAGCGACTGCTCAGCCAGGGGGCCAAAAGCCTCTCCCACGCGGAGCTGCTGGCCATTTTGCTCAATACCGGCCAGGGGCCGGGCAAGCTCTCAGCCGTTGGCCTGGCCCAGTTGCTCTTGAAAAAATTGGAAGCCCAGGGGGATCCCTTAGCCCAACTGCGCCAGCTGGAAGCCGGAGAGCTGCTGCAAATTGAGGGCATTGGCCCAGCCAAAGCAGCAACAGTGTTGGCCGCCATCGAGCTGGGGCGGCGGATCTTTTTGGCCCGACCACCCGAGCGGACGGTGATTGAATCGCCAGAACAGGCGGCCATGGCCCTAAGCGGCGACCTGATGTGGGAGACCCAAGAGCACTTTGCCGTCCTGCACCTGGACATCAAACACCGCCTCATTGGCCAGCAGATTGTAACCCGGGGAACCGCCACGGAAACCCTCACCCACCCGCGGGAAACCTTCCGCAGCGCCATCAAGCAAGGAGCCAGCCGCATCCTGGTGGCCCACAACCATCCCTCCGGCAGTTTGGATCCCAGCCCGGAGGATCTTGCCCTGACGCGGCAACTCTTGCAGGCGGGGCAACTGCTGCAGATCCCGGTTTTGGATCACCTCATTCTCGGCGGCGGCCAGTTCCTTAGCCTGCGCCAGCACACCCGCCTGTGGGAGGAGTTTCCCCAGCCGGAGTAGCACCCCCAGCCCCTCTCCCACGGGAAGAGGGGGGCTAGGGATCCGGCAGCACCTCAAAGCGCATGCCCACCCTGAGTTGGCCGCCGTTGACCAAGTCCCAGGCCGACTGTTCTTTCCTGCCGGGCAGTTGGGCCCGCCGGATGAGAAGGGATCCCTCCCCAGTAGCCACATACACCCCTTCTCCTTTGGCCAACCCCACCACTTCTCCGGGGCTGCCCTGGGGAAGAGGGTCAGGGGGTGGATGCAACTGGGGAGCGGCAGAGCGGACAATCTTAATCCGTTTTCCCTGCAAGCCGGTAAAACAGTCGGGAGAAAAGGCGCGGATTTGGTTATGCAAGGCCTGGGCTGGGCGCCGCCAATCGAGCTGGAAGTCCTGCTTTTTAAGGAGGGGGGCATAGGTGGCCCGCGAGTCATCCTGGGGGATGGGGGTGATCTCTCCTTTTTCTAGTTTCACCAGGGTTTCCACCAGTAGCTCGGCCCCCAGTTGGGCCAGTTGGGAGGCCAGTTCCAGCCCAGTCTGCTCTGGCCCAATGGGCAGCTTGGCCTGCAGCAAGATGGCTCCCGTATCCAGGCCCTCGTCCATGAGCATGGTGGTGACGCCGGTCTCGGTCTCGCCGTTGGCAATGGCCCACTGGATGGGGGCAGCGCCGCGGTAAGCCGGCAGAAGGGAAGCGTGGACATTGACGCAGCCCAACCTGGGCATCTGCAGCACCGCCGGCGGCAGGATTTGGCCATAGGCCACCACCACAAACACATCGGCAGCCAGCGCCTCTAGCGCCGCCAGCACCTCTGGATCCCGCCGCAGCCGGACAGGCTGCCACACCGGGATCCCATGGGCTTGGGCAAGAACCTTAGTGGGCGGCGGGAGTACCTTCTGCCCTCGTCCCTGCGGCCGATCCGGCTGGCAGACCAAGCCCACTACTTCAAAGAGAGACTGCCGCTGCAACAGGAGCTGCAGCGAGGGCAGAGCAAACTCCGGCGTCCCAAAGAAAACAACCCGCATGGCCGACCCCTCTGAGCCCTGCCCTTTAGTCTAGAGGGGTAGGGGAAGGTGGGGAGGGCTCGCCAGTGTCAGGCGCTGGAGAAGGAAAGGGAGAAAGTCTGGCCGGGGGGGCCTGCCAAAAGGCAGGCTGTTTGAGATCGAACTCTTGGCTCCAGGCTGGAAAGAAAGCGCCCAGCTTTTGCCCGGAAAGCCGCAGCCGCTGCACAAAGGCCCATTCCAGGCGGGTCAAGACCCGCCGCACAAAATCCTTGGCCCAAGCCGGATCCGGAACTTCCGCTGCCTGTAAGTTCACCTGTAAGAGGCCCAGCTTAGGATGCAGATGAACACGGGTCTGGATCCCTTCTGGGCGCAGCAGGTAGCTGAGCACGTACTGGATGGCCTCCACATCCCCCTGCTGGGCACGGTACAGAGGGCTATTGGGGTTAGGCGGTGGCTGGTAGCGCCACTCGCGGTGCCACTCCGGGATCCCTTCGTTGGGGGGAAAGCCGAACAGCTCCACCTGGCAGTGCCGGTGGGTCAGCGCCAGTTGCTCCAGGGTTGGCAAGAGGCGCTGCAGCAGCCAATCCGGATTGGGGAGGGGATCCCCCTCTAAACGCAGCAGCAGACGGTGGCCGGAAAGACGCGCCTGGACTTGGAGATAGCCCAGCTCTAGGGAACTCAGGGCTGCCTGTAAGCAAGCCACTATCTCCAGGAGAGCAGGCTGGGAAGAAGCCGCGGAAGCAGTGGCCACTGGTGAGATCCCTGAGTAGCTTTGGATCCAACTTAGCTCAACTCCCAGAGTCGCTGAAAACCGCGAGATTTGAGCTAGAGGGTCTCGGCAAACTGAGGCCCAAATCCCTGCCCTACCTGGGCGCAAACTTGCCCCTGCCGATCAAACAACGTTACCGCCAGCTCTAGGGAGCGGCCAGCATACTTTTGCACATAGGCTGTCGCCCGCTCGCGGATCTGGCGGGCCAGCTCCTGCAGCACCGGCTTTGCCCAGCCCAGCTCCTTGAGATACTGCACCGCCGCCTCCACCGTCCTTAGCTCTAGCACCTGCCGCGCCTGTTCAGCTGCTCCCCCGCTGCGGATTAGAGCTGCCGCCAGAATCTCTAGACGAGCATCAGCCACATGGCTGGAGGTGGTGAAGATGCCCCCCGCCAGCTTGATTAGCTTGCCGTGGTAGCCGATTAGATGAACCAACTCCGCCCCCCGCAACCCTGCTTCCACCAGCAGCGGCCCAATCCAGTTGGCCACCAGTAGGATCTGCTCTGCCGGGATCCCTTGTTGCAGCGCCACCTGCTGCCCGTGGCTGCCGACACAAAAGGCCAGATGCCTGTGCTTTTCCAACTTCTGCTGCAATTCGCAGCGGGCCCGCTCCAGGCTCTCGGCAGTGGCAGAAGGCTCCACCTCTGCTCGCGTCCCCAAGAGAGCCAGCCCCTCCAGCACCCCAAAAGCGGCATTCGAGGTGCGTTCTGCCAGCAGCTTGCCTTCCGGCAAGATGATGCGCACCCGTAGGCGATACCCATCCGGGATCCCGGGCAAAAGATTGATCTCAAACAGGCGCCGGGCGTAGGCAGAGATGGCCGGGCTGCCGTCGGCGCGTCGTCCCAGCCCCTCTCCAGCTTCTAGGAGCAAAGGGGAAGCAGTGGGATCTTTTTCCTCCAGAGCCACCCACCCCCAGACCGGTGTATTGCGGGTGAGATCCAGGTGGGGGCCAGGATCCGAGCGGGTGATGGCCAACGCCGTGTCCTCCGACAAAGCCGCCACTTGCTCCACCGGGATCCTGATCCCGGCCGTAGGGGATCCCCCCTCCGGCTCCACCTGCACTGCCACGGCCGGGCAACCGCCCTCCTGCGGCAAGGGAATCTTGAGCAGGTGGTGAAGGGCAGCCTTAGCGGCAGCCACTGCGAACACTGGCAAAGTGTAACCCCCTTGTAGGGAGGGGGGAGGAGGGGAATTCTGCATTTTTGTTCAATCGTTAAATGATCTGGGGAAAGAGAGGGAGGAGCGGACCTTGTCTCTTTCAATGAAAGTAAAGAGTTGAAAGCAGGGTGGCTATGAGCGAAACCTTGCAGCACTATTTTGAGCGTCTGGAGTTGCAAATTCAGGAGCTGAAAGCTGCAATTGAGCGGATGCCAGAGCAGGTGGTTGCTGCCCTCCTGGCGCGGCAGGAGGCCAAAAAAGCTGTACCCGCCTCCTCCTACTACAGCGCTCTCAACTCCGACTTAGTTGGAGATGGAAGCCGTAACCTTTTGCTGGAGGAGGACCCGCCTGTAAGCAACTGCAAGCCAACCTATGATCTTGCCCCTGAGGCCCAGATTCAGCGCTTGAGTGCGCAGCTAACTGCTGCCTATAGCCGCATTGCCGCTCTGGAGGAACAGCTCTTAGCGCAGCGCCTGCGGAAATCCTAGCAAGGGTTCAGGGAGGGAGTAACAGCTGGGCTAGCTCTGCGTTGCACATCCTGCATCTGGAAGCCGTGCTTGCGCAGCTCCTGATCCAGCAGCAGTTCGTTTTCCACGTAATCTACGAACAGCACGCCGTTGAGATGATCAATTTCGTGTTGGATGACCCGCGCTAGCAGGTCATCGGCTTGGATTGTGCGGGGCCGCCCGGTTTCATCTTTAAACGACACCACCACTCCCTGCGGCCGCAGAACCTCCCAGAAGACACCTGGAATGCTTAGGCACCCCTCCTGAGCGGCCACCATCCCGCCAAAGTACTCCCGAATCTCTGGATTAATCAGTACCAGCGGCGGCACCTCTGGCTTATCGGGATAGATGTCCACCACAATCAAGCGCTTGTGAATACCCACCTGCGGCGCCGCTAGACCAATGCCATCAGAACTGTACATGGTCTGCAGCATGTCTCGCGCCAGCTGGCGGATCTCGTCGTTGACTTGACTAATACGCTTGGCTGGTTGCCGCAGCACCTTGTCCCCCATGCGGTAGATGCGCAGCGGTGGGTTTTTGAGTTTAACTTTGGGGACAGAAAGTGTGGCCACCATCAGGCAGGTCTCTTCCAGGGAACTAGGCTAGCTGGTAGCTTCATTCTACACCTGCTTGCAATTGCCCTCCAACTCCAAGGGAGGCCTGGCGGAGGCCTGAGGGATCACGACTACTCTGGGCTCTTCGGGGATCCCTGAGCGTGCTGGTCAAGGGCTTGCTTGAAGCCCAGAGCCACCAAAATGTTGGAGAGGGTGAGGAAAGCCTCTGCCCCTCCATGGAGGAGATCCACATTGGCTAAAGAAGTACCGTAATGCCTCTGGGCGTACAACCCTGCCGGGATGCTGACAGCCACAAAAAGCAGCAGCAGCCAAAAGCCAACCAACGCCAGGCGCGGGATCCGACGCAGCCGCGACAGGAAAAACAAAAAGAGCAAGTAGGGGAACAAAGAGAGGGCAAACAAGCTGTTCATCACTTATCTGCTTGCTCAGCCCGCCAAATGTGGTAGGCTGCCCCTGCCAGCGTACAGTTGCCCAGCAGGGTAAACCCCGCCTGGGCAGTTACTACCCACTCTAACGTGGGGTCATTGTCAAACCAATGCCAGGTAATGGCACACATGGCCCCCACCAGCGCCGGCAGCATCGCCCAGCTTAAACTTCGCCATTCTGGCCGCCCCATTCGCTCCCCAAACTGCCAAACCAAAACAATGGCCGCTAGCCACTCCAAGACGCTGGCCACGTGAATCCACCAGGTAGGCAGCGAAAGGGCATTCATATACCCCTAGGCGTTGAGGAAGTGGCGCAGCAACTGGCGATAGGTAACCTCCTGCAGTAGCATCTGCTTGTGCAGCTTGACCAGGATGTCCTTAGCTTGCTCGGGGCTCATGCGAGCCACCAACATCTCAAAAGCCCGCTGGCGAAATTCTTGCTCCAAGGGAAGACCTGGCGTTTCTTCCATTATCGTCACCTCAAGAGGCTTCGGGGTAGGTGATGTTCCCGCCTTGATCCTGACGGGTAAGGCAGGACAACACATATTTTAACAATCCTCCTTAACAAGCTGCAACAAGATGTCAAGCCCCGGTAGCTAGGCGGGGGAGGAAACTCTTGGAGATCCCAACAAGGCTGCAGAAAAAGTCCGGTCCCCCAGAGTTTGACAAGGGTGTATTTTGGATAGGGAAATGCGAAGATTTTTAAGCAAGGATTCCTTTACGTCTTGTTATTTTGGGCAAGCGGGCAAGGCGCCGTGGTAGAAGTGAAGTACCTTGAGCTGGGGCTGCTGCTCTTGCTGACCTGGGCCTTGCTTTGCTTCCATTGCTATGACCATTTTTGTGGGAAACCTAAACTATAAAGCCTCACCTGAAGATCTCAAAGCCTTCTTCCAACAGCGGTGGAACGTTAAGTCGGTTACCATCCCAGTAGACCGAGAAACGGGCCAGACACGTGGCTTTGCATTTGTGGAGTTGGCCACCAAGGCAGAGGAAGAAGAAGCCATTGACGTTGCCAACGGTCAGGAGTTTATGGGTCGGCCCTTACGGCTGGAGTGGGCCCGACCGCGCCGAGAAGCTTAGCTTAGGCAGGGATCGCGGCTTGGGCGTGGAACTTGGCAGCCAGGAGTCGAGGTGAGAGAGGGGCTGCTGAGATGGTGAAGCTGCTGCATCTTTCTGATATCCATTTGGGCGGTGGTTTAGCCCATGGCTCCATCAACCCGGCCACAGGATTGAACACCCGCTTGGAGGATTTTGTGGCTTCCTTACAGCGGTGCATTGACCTTGCCCTCGATCAAGCTGTGGATTTAGTGCTGTTTGGGGGAGATGCCTTTCCTGATGCGACGCCGCCCCCTCGGCACCAAGAACTCTTTGCCCAACAGTTTCGTCGCTTGGCCGATGCCGGCATCCCGACCGTTCTCCTGGTAGGCAACCACGACCAATACGGGCAGGGCCAGGAGGGCAACAGCCTAGCCATCTACCGAGCCCTGGGGGTGGCAGGGTTCGTTGTGGGGGATCGGCTGCAGACCCATTGGATTGAAACTCGCAGCGGCCCGGTTCAGGTAACCACCCTGCCTTGGCTAAACCGCTCCACCCTGCTGGCCCACCAGGAGGCCTGGGGCCTTGACCCTGAAGTGTTGGTCCAGGAGCTTCTGCGGCGCCTGGATTTGGCTCTGGAAGGCGAGACCCGCAGGTTGCAGCCAGGGATCCCGGCGATTTTGCTGGCTCATGTAATGGTGGATACAGCCCGCCACGGGGCCGAGCGGCATCTTTCGCTGGGTAAAGGACTGACGGTGCCCCTGTCGCTGCTGGCGCGGCCGGCCTACCAGTACGTAGCTTTGGGGCATGTCCACTGCCACCAGGTGCTCTGTCGGGAGCCGTTAGTGATCTATCCCGGCAGCATCGAGCGGTTGGACTTCGGCGAGGAAAAGGAGGAAAAAGGCTGTGTATTGGCAGAGGTTACGCCCACGGGGGCCAGCTACGAGTTTTGGCCCTTGCCTACCCGTACCTTTCACACCATTCGCCTTGATCTCACCCCCTATCCCCCCCAGCAGGTGCAGGCCAAGCTGCTAGAGGCTATCGCCAAAGCCCCTGTAGCCGGCTCCATCCTGCGCCTCATCTACCGCCTCCGCCCCGACCAACTGGATTGCCTCGACGAGCGGGCCCTCCACCAGGCTCTTGCCTCTGCCTTTAGCTATACCATTGCCCCGGAGGTGGTCAGCCCTGAGCGCATCCGCTTGCCCGGCTTGGATCCCAACCGACTTGAGCCTCTGACGGCTCTAGAGCAGTATCTGGCTGACCGCAGCGATCTGGCCCCCTTGCGCAACGAGTTGCTAGCGGCCGCTCGTCAGTTGCTATCGGAAGCCTCAGATCCCTTGCTGGAGGGAAATGCCAACGGGGAGGAGCCGGAGCCTGCAAGCCTTGCTGAGGGGGAAGAGCAGCAATTGCCCTTGTTTTAACCTTTGCCGCTAGCTGAGGGGTTCTTGCCCAGTGATCCGGATCACTTCGAGAGGAGGGAAAAGGGCAGAGACTGGAACTGGGTTGAAGACGTTGGCAACGACGGCATCAGCTCACTCCCAGGGAACCAAGTAAGACTGGTGGATTGAATGCCGCCAGTCTTTTTTGTCCCTATCATCATCGCTAAAAAAAGGATCCCGGTCCAGAACCGGGATCCCCTGGTCTAACCTAGCGGTGCAAGTAGGTGTAGGCCCGCAGGTTGTCCTCAAAGTGTTGCTGCAGGGCGCGGGCCTGGTCCAGGCTGATCTGCCCCCGCTGCAGGGCGGCTTCGGTGGCGTGGTGCAGGGTTTCCACCAGGTCTTCGCTGTTGTACTGCACCCAGCTCAGCACCTCGGCAATTGTGTCCCCCTTGATGACTTGGGTAACCTGGTAACCGCCGGGACGGGTGCGGACGTGCACGGCGTTGGTGTCCCCAAACAGGTTGTGCAGGTCTCCCAGGATCTCCTGGTAGGCGCCCCCCAGAAACACCCCTAGCAGGTAGGGCTGCCCGTCGGGATCGTGGAGCGGCAAGACCGAGGTGATCTGCCCGTCCTCGCCAAAAAAGCGGTTGATCTTGCCGTCGCTGTCGCAGGTCAAGTCTGCCAAGGTAGCCCATTGGCGCGGCTCCTCGTCCAGACGGTGGATGGGCATGATGGGGAAAACCTGGCCGATGGCCCAGCTATCCGGCAGGGACTGGAAGAGGGAGAAATTGCCGTAGTAGATGCTGGCTAGCATCTCGTCCAGATCCAGGAGATCTACAGCCACCGGCTGGCCTGCCTGGTACTGCTCGTAGGCCAAAGTACAGATCTTGTCGGAACAGTTCCAAAACAGCCGCTCCACCTCAGCCCGCTCCTGCAAGCTGAGGGATCCCTCGATGAACTGGCGCAGGGCGGCCTCTTTGAGCTCCTGGCAGCGACGGTAATCGGCCACTAGGGTCTCGGGCCGAATCTCGTAGTAAAGCTGGTTTAGCTTCCGGATCACCTCTGCATCGGAGGTGAGCTGGGTGGGCATGGGGTAAGGGCTAGCAGCGTTGACATCCTGCACGTCAAAGACCAACACCGACTGGTGGGACATCAGGGCCCGCCCACTTTCAGTAACCAGCACCGGCGGCTGGATCCCGTGTGGCTGCAGGGCACTCAGCACCGTCTGCACCACAGTGGCGGCGTAGTCCTCGATGCTATAGTTCTGGGAAAAATGGCTGGGGGACTGGGAGCCGTCGTAGTCAACCCCTAAGCCACCGCCGATGTCCAGGTAGCCCATTGGTGCCCCTAGCTTGGCCAGTTCGATGTAGATCTGGCTGGCCTCTCGCACGGCCCGCCCATGGACACTGGCCATTGAGATCTGCGAGCCGATGTGGTAGTGCAGCAGGCGCAGACAGTGCAGCTTGCCAACCTCCCGCAGCCGTTCCACCACCTGCAACATCTCCGTGGCTGTAAGACCAAACTTGGCCCGATCCCCGGCAGAGGTGCCCCAGCGCCCGCTGCCTTGGGTAGAAAGCTTGGCCCGCACCCCCAGCATGGGATCAATGCCTAGGTGATGAGCAGCCTGCAGCACTAGCTCCAGCTCCTGCAGCCGCTCCAGAACGATAATGGGGGTACGCCCTAGCCGCTGAGCCAAGAGGGCCGTTTCCATAAAATCGCGGTCTTTGTAGCCGTTGCAGATTAACAAAGCCCCAGGCGTATCCAGCAAAGCCAGGGCAATCAACAGCTCCGGCTTGGAGCCCGCCTCCAGGCCAAAGTGGTAGGCGCGACCGTGCTTGACCACCTCTTCCACCAGGTGGCGCTGCTGGTTTACCTTGACCGGGTAGACCCCCCGGTAGACGTTGGGGTAGCCAAAGCGCTCGATGGCCTGCTGAAAGCTCTGGCAAAGCTGCCGCATGCGGTCGGCCACAATCTCGGGAAAGCGAATCAACAGGGGCAACTGCAAACCCCGCGCCACCAGATCCCTCACCAGGTGGTACAGGTCAATGCCCGGTTCCTGCTGCTGTAGGCCCTGTGGGGTCACCTCCACATGACCAGCGGCGTTGATACGGAAGTAGGGCTCCCCCCAGTAGGAGATGCGATAGAGCTTTTCGCTGTCTCGCAGTGTCCAGGGAGAACGAGTCAAAGTTGGCATAGTAGTCCCCCAGATACCGAGATGTGAACAGCGCAGGATTTCTGCACAGAACCCACAATACTATTTCCCTATTTCAGAAGGCGTCAAGATTTTTCCCAAGCAGGGACACCGGATAAGCCTTGAAAATTGCCGCTTCTTGCTTGGGCTCTGTCTGTGGTCTGGGGCTAGAGGCGACCGCCTGGATCCCAGCCAACCCTGCGGCAACTTGCCCCCGCCGGTGCTTCCCAGAACTCCAGAGGACAACCCTTGACAGGACCCTGTGGGCAAGACGGAGGATCGGGGCGGTGAGCTTAGAGTGCCCCAGCCATGGTTCCACCGCCTCGCTGCCGCCGTTGGGAAATGCTGCTGTCGTTGCTGGCCACGGCTGCCGGCCTGAGTGCCTGCCAGCAGGGATCCCGCTCCAGCCAACCCAGCGAGGCTGTCCCTGGTGCTGACAGCCAGTTTGCCGGCAAGACCTTGTTGATCAACGGGGCCGGCGCCACCTTTCCAGGGCCTCTGTATCTGCGCTGGTTTTCCGACTACCGCCAGGTGGATCCCAGAGTCGAAATCAACTTCCAGCCGGTAGGCAGCGCCACCGGCATCCGCCAATTTATCGACCAAACGGTGGACTTTGCCGCCAGCGATGTGGCCATGAGCGATGCCGAAATTGCCGAGGTGAAGTGGGGTGTAGTCATGATTCCAATGACGGCAGGCAGCATTGCCGTGGGCTACAACCTGCCCGGGATCCGCTCCGGCCTCAAGCTGTCCCGCTCGGTGTTGGTGCAGATCTTCCGCGGCCAAATCACCCAGTGGCGGGATCCGCAGATTTTGGCTCTCAACCCTGATTTGGAGATCCCTGACCTGCCCATCACCGTCTGCTTTGACGGCAGCGGCACCACCGACACCTTTACCCGCCACCTAGCTGCCATCGACCCCGCTTGGGCTGCTGAGATCGGTGTCAGCATGTCCCTGGAGTGGCCGGTGGGGATTGGGGTACATGAGCGCCCAGATGCTCTATAGCGAAGGGGTGATTGGCTATGGGGAGTCAGTCTATGCCCGCAACCTGAATTGTCGGTGGCGGCCCTGGAAAACCGCCGCGGCGAGTTTGTGCTCCCCACCCCCCAAGCCTCGGCCTTGGCCCTAAGCGAAATCAAGCTGCCTGAGAACCTGCGGGCCTTTGAGCCGGATCCTGCTGGCGTGGGGGCCTATCCCATCGTCACCTACAGCTGGATCCTGACCTACCGCCAGTACCCGAAAGCTGCTGCGGCAGAAGCCCTGCGGGCGGTGCTGCGCTGGGCTCTCACCAAGGGACAAGCGCTGGCTAAAGAGATGGGCTACTTGCCCCTAGCTGAAACCGTTGTAGCCCGCAGCCTAGAGGCGCTGCAGCTCATCCAAAGCTAACTGCCAAAGCTGCAGCCATCTGGCTTTTTGACCCCGCAGGTACGGAGATCCGTAATAGGTCGGCTTTTCAACCCCAAGAAATGGGCGGCATTCTCGCCCTGGCGCCGGCAGACAACTCGCTAAGATCAACCCAGGAAATGGCTAAACATTTGCCAGATTTTCGCAAGTTGGCTGGCCAAGCTACCCCAAAAGCGGATGGGCTGGCGGCGGTAACCGAAGTAGTGTACACACAAAGAGGAGAAGAAGGAGCCGATGGGAAAAGTTGTAGGAATTGACTTGGGCACAACCAACTCGGTTGTCGCCGTAATGGAAGGGGGTGTCCCCACGGTTATTCCCAATGCCGAGGGGAGCCGCACCACACCCTCGGTAGTCGCCTTTACCAAAGACGGGGAGCGCCTGGTGGGTCAGATGGCCCGTCGCCAGGCGGTGCTTAACCCCGAAAACACCTTTTACTCCGTCAAGCGGTTCATTGGGCGCAAGTACGATGAGGTGGGCGCCGAGGCCAAGAGAGTTCCCTACCAGGTGCGGCGGGATGAGCGGGGCAATGTCAAGTTGTACTCACCCCGCATGAACAAAGAATTTGCCCCCGAGGAAATCTCGGCCATGGTGCTGCGCAAGCTGGTGGAAGATGCCAGCCGCTACCTAGGACAACCGGTCACCCAAGCCGTCATTACTGTCCCTGCCTACTTTAACGACTCGCAGCGGCAGGCCACCAAAGATGCAGGCCGCATTGCCGGCTTGGAGGTGCTGCGCATCATCAACGAGCCGACGGCGGCTTCCTTGGCCTACGGCTTGGATAAGCGCACCAACGAGACCATTCTTGTCTTTGACCTGGGCGGTGGTACCTTCGATGTCTCCATTCTCGAGGTGGGAGATGGGGTCTTTGAAGTGAAGGCCACCAGCGGCGACACGCAGTTGGGCGGCGACGACTTCGACAAGAAGATTGTCGACTGGATGGCTGAAGAGTTCAAGCGCATGGAAGGGATCGACCTGCGGCAAGACCGGCAGGCCCTCCAGCGCTTAACAGAAGCGGCTGAGAAAGCCAAGATTGAGCTGTCCAGTGTTTCAGAGACCACCATCAACCTGCCCTTCATCACTGCCACTGCCGATGGCCCGAAGCACCTGGAGCTGAAGCTCTCCCGCGCCCACTTTGAGCACCTCTGTGCCGACCTGCTGGAGCGCTGCAAAGGACCGGTAGAGCAAGCTCTGCGGGATGCTAAGCTCACCAAGGCCGACATCAACGAAGTGGTGCTGGTGGGAGGATCCACCCGCATTCCGGCAGTGCAGCGCCTAGTGAGGGAACTGCTGGGCAAAGAGCCCAACCAAACTGTCAACCCCGACGAGGTGGTGGCGGTTGGCGCTGCCATTCAAGCCGCCGTGCTAGCAGGCGAGGTCAAAGACGTGCTGCTCCTGGATGTCACTCCCTTGTCGCTGGGGGTGGAAACCCTGGGCGGTATCGCCACCAAGATCATCCCGCGCAACACCACCATTCCCACCCGCAAGTCGGAGATCTTCTCCACAGCGGAAGACGGGCAGACCTCGGTGGAAATCCACGTGGTCCAAGGGGAGCGGGAGTTGGCCCGTGACAACAAATCTCTGGGCCGCTTTAGGCTGGAAGGGATCCCGCCGGCTCCTCGCGGTGTGCCGCAAATCGAGGTAACCTTTGATATCGACGCCAATGGCATCCTTAAGGTAACGGCCAAAGACAAGGGGAGCGGCAAGGAGCAGAGCATCTCCATTACCGGCGCCTCCACGCTCGATAGACAAGAGGTGGAGCGGATGATTGCCGAGGCGGAAAAATACGCCGCCGAAGACCGTGCCCGCCGCGAGAGAATCGAGCGTCGCAACAAGGCCGACTCACTGGCCTACCAGGCCGAGCGGCAGTTGAAGGAGCTGGGAGATAAGATCTCCTCTAGCAAGCGCAGCCAAATCGAGACCCTGGTGCGCGAGCTACGGGAGGCCATCCAGCGCGACGACGACAGTGCCATCCAGAGCAAGGAGCGGGAGCTGCAGGAGGCTCTCTACGCTATGAGCAGCGAGCTCTATCAGCAAGCTGGCGCTTCCGCTAGCTCCACTTCCAGCGCAGGGAAAGCCACTGGCGGCAGCGATGACGTCATTGACGCCGACTTCACGGAGGCCAAGTAACCGCTGGGGGATCCCTCCCGCCCGGAGGGATCCTGTTTCTATTGCCAACACGGAGGAGGGAGGGGATGGGCGATGGTCTCTAGCCCGCCTCCTTTCTTCTTCGTGATGGGAAAAACCCCTTAGCCCTCTGCCTGCGGACGCCTCCATGCAAAACTTCAAGGACTACTACAAGATTTTGGGGGTCAGCAAGACGGCCACTGCTGAAGAGATCAAGCAGGCCTATCGTCGCTTGGCGCGGAAATACCACCCCGACGTCAACCCAAACGACAAAACTGCTGAGGAAAAGTTCAAAGACATCAACGAAGCCTACGAGGTTCTCTCGGATCCCAGCAAACGCAGGCAGTACGACCAATTCAGCCAGTACCACCAGCAGGGCGGCTTTCGCTACCGGCGAGAGACCTACAGCAGCCCCTTTGGCGAAAGTTCCTTCGGCAATGACTTTGGAGGGGCGGGAGGAGGCGTCGATTTCGACCAATTTGAAGACTTTCAAGATTTTATCGATCAACTGCTGGGGCGAGTGCGCAGCTCCGGCAAAGACCGCAGCAGTGCTTCTGCCAATGCCAACTACGATGCAGAGGCCACCCTCCAGCTCACCATTGCTGAAGCGTTTGAGGGGGGGAAGCGCCGCCTACGGGTGGGCGGGGATCGCGTGCTTGAGGTGAACATCCCACCAGGGATTACACCGGGGAAGCGGATTCGCCTGCGCGGCCAGGGCCACCCCAAACCCAACGGGGGTGCTGGCGATCTTTACCTCAAGATTGAGTTGAAGGAGCATCCCTTTTACCGCCTAGAGGGGTTCGACGTCTACTGCAACCTGCCGCTTAGTCCCAGCGAGGCGGTTTTAGGTGCCCAGGTGGAGGTGCCCACGCTGGATGGAGTGGTGAAGCTGCGCATTCCACCGGGAATGCAGCCAGGGCGGAAGTTGCGCCTGGCAGAGCGGGGCTTTCCCAAGGGCAATGGGGAGCGGGGCGACTTCTACGCGGTAGTGCAGATCTATTTGCCCACCCGTGTTTCGGAGGAGGAGCGGGAGCTCTACGAAAAGCTGCAGCGAATCCAGTCCTACGATCCCCGCGCCGCCCTCAAGCTCTAGCCAGACAATTGGAGAGCACGATCCAAAAGCTCCATCGGGTGATAAATGGGGATCCCAGCCTTGCCTTGCAGGCGCAGGTGCTTCTGAATTTGCAGGCGGCAGCCGATATTGGCAGAGACGATCCCCTGGGCGCCGGTGTTGAGCAGGTTGACCACCTTCTGGGATCCCAGTTCGTCTGCTATCTGGGGCTGCAGCAGGTTGTAGACACCGGAGCTGCCACAGCAGAGGGCGGCATCAACAGGATCCCGCAGTTCCAGCCCCGGAATTTGCCGCAGCAGTTGCCGCGGCTCCTGGCTGAGCCGTTGCCCGTGCAGCATGTGGCAGGCATCCTGATAGACCAGCACCAAGGGATGCGGCTGCAGCGGCTGCAGCGGGGCGGTTAGCCCCACCTGCGCCAGAAACTCCTGGATATCCTTGACTTTAGCCGCAAACTGGGCCGCTTTCTCTTGGTAGTCGGGATCCCTGGCCAAAAGGTGGCCGTACTCCTTGAGGGTGTGGCCGCAGCCGGAGGCGGTCACCAAGATGGCATCCAGTTCGTAGCCGGCAAAAGCATCCACCATCCGGCGGGCCAGGGCTTCTGCCTGCTGCAGTTGCCCTTGGTGGTGGGGCAAGGCCGCACAACAGCCCTGGGCCGGCGGGATCACCACCTCACAGCCGTTGTGGGTCAACACGCGAATGCTGGCCTCGTTCACTTGGGGGGTAAACAGGCGCTGCACGCAGCCGAGGATCAGCCCCACGCGAAAGCGGCGCTTGCCCACCGCCGGGATCCGCTCCGGGTAGCGCTTGGGCAGCAGTTGCTCCACCTCCAGAGGGGGCAAGAGGGCTTCCATAGCCGCCAGGCGCGGGGAGACTTTTTCCAACCCTTTCCGGATCCAGGCGCCGATCCCCATTTTTTGGTAGAGCCAAAGGGGCCAGAGCAGAGGCCGCAGCCGCTCTGGGTATGGGAAGAGAAAGAAGATGAACTGGCGGTACAGGCGATCCCACAGGTTGCGGCGGTAGTTGCGCTCGATCTGGGGGCGAGTGGCGGCAATCAGCCGGTCGTAGCGCACCCCCGAGGGGCAGGCGGTAACACAGGCCAAGCAGCCCAAGCAGGTATCGAAATGGGAAACCACTGCTGCCGAGAGAGAGATTTGGCCCTGATTGAGGGCGTCCATCTGGTAGATGCGCCCTCGCGGCGAGTCCGTCTCCTTGCCAAGGACCCGGTAGCTGGGGCAGGTGGTCAGGCAAAAGCCGCAGTGCACACAGGCATCAATTAGCTTGGGATCCGGCGGATCCAGGCTGTCAAAACTTGGCCCTTTGGATAAGCTCATTGGCCTTGATCTATCGCGCTCTCACATCCACCCCCCAGGAAGGGGAGGGGCACCTCAGGAATCCCTTCTCCTGCTGCACCCAGCCAGTTTTTGAGACCAGCGGCCCCCAGCAGGGATCGGGTTGTCGCCTTCTTGGAGAAAGGCCAGCACTGGCCGCAAAGACTCGACCGGATCTTCGCTAGTGCCGCTCCCCGGTTCTTTGCATCTTAACCTCAGAACAGCCTCCAAGCGCCCTGTTGGCCCGTATTACCCTGGAAAAGAGACACTTGCCGACCCATCCAAAACCATGAACTGGCGATCCCTCCTCACTCCTAGTTTTTGGGCAACGGCTCTTTCTGCTCTCTGCCTGCCCAGTGCTGCTTTTGCCCAGGCCAACCTGCGGGAGCTGCCCCCCGATCTGGCCGAACAGCTCACCACGGAGCAGATCTTGCAGGCCTGCGCCGCCAACCAAGCAGACACCCTGCCCAGTCCCTTCCCGGACGTGGCGCCGACCGACTGGGCCTACAAGGCAGTGCTTACCCTCTACTACTGCGGTGCCTACCGGGGGGCCATTCCTCCCGAGAGCTTCCGGCGCTACCTGGAGCAACAACGGGGATCCCAAACTTAGCTCCCCGTCGGATACATCTCCTGGATGAGGTGAGCATAGCGCTCGGCTACTGGGTTGCGCTTAATTTTCAGCGTCTGGGTCAGGAGGCCATTTTCCACGCTCAGGGGCTCTGGCAAAAAGCGGAAGTCAGCAATTTGCTCGTGCGCTTGGTAGCCGGGACGCTCCTGGATGCGGGTTCGCACCTCCCGCAAAATCAACGCCCGCACCTGCGGATGGGCCAGCAGCTCGGCCTCAGCAGTTGGGATCCCTTGCTCGGCGGCCCAAGCCTTGAGGGCGTCCAGGTTGGGATAGATGAGGGCGGCCAGTTTCTTTTGGTCTTGGCCGACAACTACAATCTGACTGATGTAAGAGGATTGCAGGCAGGCATCCTCTAAGGGCTGCGGCTCGACGTTCTCTCCGTTAAGCAGCACAATCACGTCCTTGGCCCTGCCGGTGATTACCAGTTGCCCGTCGGGGGTAAGCCAGCCCAGATCCCCTGTTTCAAACCAGCCGTCGGGGCTGAGCACCTGGGCGGTGGCTTCTGGATTGTTGTAGTAGCCCATCATCACCTGTGGCCCCCGCGCCAGGATCAACCCTTTTTCTCCTGGCGGCAGCGGCTGCCGGGTTTCCGGATCCACAATGCGAAACTCCGTGCCTGGCAAGGGGGGCCCAGCCGTGCCGCGCACATTGTTGTCGGGACGGCGCGCGCACAGCACTGGCGAGGTTTCGGTAAGGCCGTAGCCGTTGAGGATGGAAATGCCCACCACCTCGTAAAACAGATCCAGATAGGCGGGCAGGGATCCGCCGCCACTGATGGCCTGTTGAAAATTGGGGCCCAAAGCCTGCCGCACCTTGCGGTAGATGAGCGCATCGGCCAAGCGGTGGACTGGCCAGAGCAGCCCCTGTTGTAGGCGGGCCCGCAGGCGCACCCAAGGGCTGACATCGTAATGCAAAATTGACTGGTTGCGGGCTATCCGCCCGGCAAGCACGTAGCTTTCGCTGGCTGCCATCAAGGTGCGGATCAGCCGCTGCATCAAAGGGCTTTTTTCCCTCAATTGCCGCTGGATCCCTTCGTAAATGGTCTCCCAGATGCGGGGCACCGCCACCAGATAGTGGGGCTGCTCCTGTTGCAAATCCTGCTTGATAGAGCGAGGGTTGGTATAGATCAGCGTACAGGCCTGGCTGAGGAGAAAATACTCGCAGGTTCGCTCGTAGGAGTGCCAGGTGGGCAGAATGGTCAGCACCTTCTCCCCCGGGCGGGGCTGCACCACCACCTGCAGATTTTCCACCTGGTGCATGAGGTTGCCGTGGCTGAGCATTACCCCCTTGGGGCGACCAGAGGTGCCAGAGGTGTAGATGATGGTGGCCAACTGGGAGCGCTCCAACTGCGGCCGCTCGTAGCGGTGTTCTTGCCCTTTTTGCAGCCACTGAGAGAAGTTCAATACTCCTGCCTCTTCTTCATCAGAAAGCAGCAGCAGCCGCTCCAGGCCCAGCTCCTGCACAACCGGCTGCACCCGCCTTAGGGTCTTCACATCCTGAGCAATCAAAGCCGTGCTGCCGGAGTGGCGCAAGATGTAACCCAGCTCAGCTGGATCCGCCACGGCGCTGCGGGGCACATTGACCGCTCCCGTAAACAGCGTGGCCAGATCCGCCATTAGCCAGCGGGGGGAATTCTCAGCAAAAATGGCCACCCGATCCCCGGAGCGAATGCCCAAAGCCTGCAAACCGGCAGCCAAGGTCTGAATGCGACGAAACAGCTGCCCGTAAGAAATCTCAAAGACTGGCTGGGCATGGGGATCCCTGAGGGCAATCTGGTCAGCAAACTTTTCAGCCAGAACCTGCCAGACGTCGAGTAGGGTTGTCCTTGGAACAGTAGGCGTAGCAGCAGCGGAGACAGGGGTCATAGATTCTGTGCCATAAACCACGCTTACACTCTAGTAGCTTCCTCCCTACGCTGAAAGCGCAGGCTTTTTCTCTGAGTTGCCCTAGATTGGGGCTTGAGAGAGACCCCCCTGCGCGTAGAGGGATTTTCAAGGGGCACTGGCGAGGGAGTATGGCTGACCCCGCTAGTTACAATTCTTGCTTTCCTAGCCAGAGCGGGGATCCCTTTGCAGGGAGAGTCTGTCTAGACTGGAAGGCAGTCCTGCAGGGATCCCTATGCGCATTGGCGTGCCCAGGGAGATTAAAGAGCAAGAATTCCGCGTCGGCTTGACACCGGCGGCGGTGCGGGTTCTAACTGAGCAGGGGCACCAAGTGTGGGTGGAAACTCAAGCGGGCCGGGGGGCCGGCTTTACTGACGAGGACTATGAGAAGGCGGGGGCCAGACTGGCCGCCACTCCTGAGGAGATCTACCAGCAGCAGTTGGTGGTGAAGGTGAAGGAGCCCCTACCTGCGGAGTACCCGCTGCTCCATCCAGATCTCATCCTGTTTACCTACTTGCACTTAGCGGCCAGCCGCGAGCTAACCCAAGTCCTGTTGCGTTCGGGGGCCACCTGCCTGGCCTACGAGACAGTGGAGCTGGCCGATGGTTCCCTGCCCCTCCTGATGCCCATGAGCATGATTGCGGGGCGGCTCTCAGTGCAATTTGGGGCCCACTACCTCACCCGCCAACAGGGGGGGCGGGGCGTATTGCTGGGCGGGATCCCGGGCGTGCCACCAGGGCGAGTGGTAATTTTGGGTGGAGGAACTGTGGGCACCGAGGCGGCCAAGGTAGCTGTGGGCCTAGGAGCGCGGGTCCAGATTCTGGACATTAACCTGCAGCGACTCAATGAGCTGGAGCTCATTTTTGGATCGCGAGTAGAGTTGCTCTACAGCACCCCCCAAAGCATCGAGGAGTGCGTTCGCGAAGCTGATCTCGTGGTGGGAGCGGTGTTAGTGCCGGGCAGGCGGGCGCCGATTTTGGTGAGGGAGGAGCTGGTGGCCCAGATGCGGCCCCGATCCCTGATTGTGGACGTAGCAGTGGACCAAGGAGGGTGCATTGCCACCACCAAGGTCACCACCCATGCCCAGCCGGTTTACGAAGCCTACGGCGTGTTGCACTACGGCGTTCCCAACATGCCGGGCGCTGTCCCCTGGACCTCAACCCAGGCTTTGGTCAACGCCACGCTCCCCTACATCCTCAAGTTGGCCAACCTTGGCTTGAGCGCTGCCCTGGAGCAGGATCCAGCGTTGGCCAAAGGGCTCAACATCCGCTCTGGCAAGCTCATCCACCCAGCCCTGCGGGCTACTTTCCCCGACCTGGCCAACTAATTCAGTTGCGGGGGCTGCAGCTACTGGTGCTCGAAGACGTTGCTATACCCCAGCAAGTCCAGTTCGACCAGGGTGGGAAGGTGGTGGAAGCAACGCTGCGCCAGCTCCCAGCGCTCCTCCCGCTGCAGCATCTGGGCCAACTTGTGGCGCACCGGGATCAAGTAGCGGACATCGTTGGCTGCATATTCCAACTGCTCCGCTGAGAGGGCGTGGACAGCTCCCCAGTCGGAGCTCTGGGCTGCCTTGTTCAACTCAACCCCACACAGCTCGCTCACCACATCTTTGAGGCTGTGCTTGCTGGTGTAGGTGCGGGCCAGTTTGCTGGCAATCTTGGTGCAGAAGACCGGCCACACCTGGATCCCCAGGTGGTAGCGCAGCATGGCCAGGTCAAAACGGGCATAGTGGAAAATCTTCTCAATCCCGGGATCCGTCAGCAGCTTGGCCAAGCGGGGGGCCTGCTTGACGCCACGGTTGAGCCGCAGCAGCACCACTTCACCGGCCGCGTTGGCCATTTGCACCACACAGAGCCGATCCCGCTGCGGGACTAGGCCCATTGTCTCTGTGTCCACTGCCAGGTAGGCTTCTCCGGCCAGGTCTTTGACCAGGTCGGGGGTGAGATCGTCGTCGCAAATCTGGAAGGGCTTTAGGGCCACGAGGAGCTCACTAAGGGGGCGAAGAAAGCGCTTGCTTTTTCAGACCAGTTACAAGCGGCTGCCGGCGGCTACCAGCTGGCTTTGACCACGCCTGGTAGGAGGCCGCGGTGAGCCATCTCCCGCAAGCTATGGCGGCAGAGGCCAAAGTCGCGGAAGTAGCCCCGAGGACGGCCGGTTTTCCAGCAGCGGTTGCGTAGGCGAGTGGGTGAGCTGGAGCGCGGCAGCTTTTGCAGTTGAGCATGCAGCTCCATGCGGGTGGCCTGGTCGAGGTTGGGATCAGCCAGCGCCGCTTTCAACTGCTGACGCTTTTCGCGATATTTTTCAACCAAGCGCTGGCGCTTTTTCTCCCGCTCGATCATGCTCTTTTTAGCCACGGCTCACCTCAGCTACTTCCCCAATTTTTCAGCTTTACTAGGATAACGAGAAGCAACACCCTACAGCAAGGGGTCGGGAGCCATCTAACTTCCCCCTTCCCAGGGCAAGTTGGTGCAGGGCTAAGCTTGGCTGTGCCACCTTTCCCCGGGTCAGCGCGAAGCCACTTGCGGGGTGCTCCCCAACTTGCTGCTGCCCACGGGCGGTTCCCACTACCTGGGGCAGAGGGAGCTGGCTTATTGCCGGCAGGGATTAGCGAGAGCGGAAAACCCGTTCCCAGGCCTGGCGGACAAACTCCCTGAGCCAGCCGGATTTCTGGGCGCTCTCCACCTGGGCCCTGACCACCGCCTGCATGCCTCCTTCTCCCCAGCTTTGGTTGCGCTGGAAGTACTCAATGAAACTTTTGCCGGCAATGCGGGTGAGGTAGCCAGCACTGGCCGCCTGGATGGGTGCCGTCAGCCAAAAGCCAACGACGCTAACCTCAGCCACTGTAGCTAGGATCCCGGTGGTGAGCTGGATCGCCCCTTCCACTAGGCCCAAGCCGGCCAGGGTCTTAGCCAGGGACAAGGCCAGCTCCCGCCCCTCCTGGAGGTTCATCTTGCAGCCGTAGAGGGATCCCAGCTCCACCACCATTTGGGCGTTGAGGGCGGCAATGGCCAGCAGATCCAGCGCTGGGATTGGGTTGGCAAAGACCACCCCCGTTACAATCCACTGGAAGCGATCGACCACTTCCTCGGCCTGGCGGCGCAACTGCGCCTGGAGAATGCGCTTGGCCTCCTCGCCCAATTGCTGGGATTGCAGGAGGGCATTGTCCAAGGCCAGGGATCTCCCCTCAGCATAGAGCACCGCCTGGACGCGATCCCGCACCGCTGCTACCTCGGGCTGCGGCTGCCAGATTTGGGATCCCAGGCGCACGGGGGCCGGATTGGCAGCAGCTGGCAGCACATCTTCCGGTTGGATAAGGGGGTAAACCCGCTCCCGCAGCCGTTGGAGCAGAAGCTGCTGTTCCTCAGGGGTGTAGCGGTCAATCTTGTTAAGCACCAGTAGGGCCCGTTTGCCCAGGGCCAGAAGGCGGCGCAGGGGCTCCGCCTCCGACTGGCGCAGATCCCCATCCACAACCACCAACAGCAGCTCAGCAGCCCGGGCCTGAGCCTGGGCCTCCTCTTCCCGCATTACTCCTGTTGGCCCAATTTCCAGAATGCCTGGACAGTCCACGATCTGCACTGGGTGGAGGATCCCAGGCAAGTTCCAGTTGTAGACGGTCACCGCTTGCGTGGTGCCTAGGGTAGCCCCTACTGCTCCTACCTGCTGCCCCAGCAGAGCGTTCACCAGGGAGGTTTTGCCCGCTGAGCCAGTGCCAAACACTACCACCTTCAGTTGAGGCTGGGCTAACTGCTGGGCTAAACGGGCCGACCGTTCTGCCAGCGCTGCTCGGGCCACCTGATCCTGAATCTGGGCTACTTGAGCTTCCAGCTGGGCTAGGTTGCGCCGGGCCGCCTCCCACTTTTCGGCTGGAGTTGCCGGTGGGGCTGGCTTAGGGAGGCCCGGAGGTGGGGGGGAGGAAGCTCGGCCAAAGAGGAACAAGTAGTAGACTGAAGCTGCCAGAAACACCAGCAGCAGCAGTGTCAGCACCCCAACCAACAGACCTCCTAAAAGGGGGTGGTAGCGGGTGGCGTAGTAGAGATCGAGAAACGACTGAATTAGCCAAACAATCAGGCCTGTAAACAGGGCCAGCAGCGCCAACAACAGCAGCAAGCGCAGGTAGAGAGCCAAACGCATGGGCCTCCCTAGCCACAACCGACCGACTCTAGCCGCGGCTGCCCCTCTCTCTGCTCCGGCAAACTCTCAGCTAGGAAGAAGGGCGCTCCAGAATGCCACCTCCCAGCAGGAGATCCCCCTGGTACCAAACAGCGGCCTGGCCGGGAGTGACGCCAAACTGCGGCTCGGCAAATTGCAACTTTACGCGCTCCGACGATTCTGGGATCAAAGTAGCCCGCACAGCAGGGGTACGGTAGCGCACCTGCACTTCTACCTCTAAGGGTTCTGTGGGCGCTGGGATTGACACCCAGTTGACCTGCTGCACCCAGGCTTCTCCTTGGGTGGCCTCCTCCCGTTCTCCCACCACCACGCGATTCCTCTCTGCATCAATGCGCACCACGTAGAGCGGACGAGGAGCAGCAATGCCCAGCCCCTTGCGCTGGCCAATGGTGTAGTGGTGAATGCCCTGGTGGTATCCCAAAACTCGCCCCTGGGTATCGACAATTTCCCCCGGCCTCTCCCCTAGGTGCTGCTCCAAAAAGTTGCGCATCGAGCCATAGGTCTCGATTAGGCACAGATCCTGGCTTTCAGGCTTATTCGCTGTAACCAAACCATAGCGCGCAGCAATCTGGCGGGTCTGGGCCTTGGTGTACTCGCCCAAGGGGAAGAGGCTATGGGCCAGGTGCTCTTGGCTGAGATCGTAGAGAAAATAAGACTGATCCTTTTGGCGATCCACCGCCCGCAGCAGTTGGTAGCGTCCCAGCTCAGCGTTGAAACGTACCCGCGCGTAGTGGCCAGTGGCAATCTGGGAGATGCCCAACTTCTCCTGCGCATAGCTCAGCAAGGGACCAAACTTGACCAGCTTGTTGCAGCGAGAGCAGGGCAGCGGTGTGATCCCAGCCGCATAGCCAGCCAGCAGGTAATCAACAATGTTGGTTTGGAAGAGTTCACGGCTATCCACAATGTGGTGCGGGATCCCCAGTTGCTCACAAATGGCAGCAGCATCCACCAGGCCCTCGCTGCAGCACTGGCCCTTCCCCCGCATTAGCCAGAGAGTTACCCCCTCGACGGCATAGCCCTGTTCATGAAGAATAGCTGCCACGGTGGAGCTGTCCACTCCCCCGGAAAGGGCTGCCACAATGCGGGGCCGCGAGCGAGAGCCAGTTCCTTCTGAAGCACCAGTTACCATGAGGATCCCCTGCCAAAAAGTCCCGCAGTTCCCGAAACTCTCAGACCCTCTTGATCCTCACCGAGAAACGCCGCACAGTAACCCTTCCCTCCTGCTTTGCAGGAGCAAGCAACTGGGGAGGAAGCACGGCTCTCGAGTAAAGAACGACCCTACTACCACTATGCAACAACCCCTGGCCTAGTCTGCAAGTTAACCCTCCGGGAGGAGGTTGCTCTAAGAGTCACCCTAACCTTCAAGGAGCTGCAACCGCAAAGACCTAGCAAGGATCTGTCAAAGCCACCCGCCTGCGCGGATTTTCTCCTGCTGCTTGGGCTGACAGCAGCCGCCTGCCAAAATGGAGCGGTGTTCTACTCCTTGCGGCGGCTGTAAATTCGCCCCGTCCTCCCTCGCCCGGTCTACGGGTGATGGAGAGAGGCCGTTGGCTTGTCAACTGCAGGGCTACCTTCACGCTAACTTGCCTCCGCCTGAGGCGGTGGTGGAGTTTCCGAGAACCCCCTTTGCTGCAGACGCCGCAAGGAATCTAAAGCTGCTGCCGCCACACTATCGTGGGGATCTCTCGCCAGATAGTGGAGAGCGGAAACGCTCTTGGGCGAGGGCAGATTCCCCAGGGCCTGGGCCAGCCGCTGCCGCACCAGCCAATCCTCCGATTGGACAAAGGGCAGGAGGTGATCCAAAGCCCGCAGATCCCCTAGTTCTCCCAGAGCAGCAATGGCTGCCTGCTGCAGCAACACCTCCGGTCCCTCTAGGGCCTGCAGCAAGACGTCGTAGGCCCGTGGATCCTTCAAGTTGCCCAAAGCCACGGCAGCACTGAAGCGCACCAGCCATTCCACATCTTCGTAGAAGGCGTGCACCAGCGCCTCAAAGGCCCGCGGGTCTTCTAGGTAGCCCAAAGCGCCTGCTGCATTGGCGCGAATGCTGTAGTCGGGGTCTTGGGTGAGGATCTCCACCAACTTGGGCAAACAGGCGTCAGTTTGCTTGACCCCTAGCGCAAAAACGGCGAAAGAGCGCACTTGTAAGTTTTCATCATCAATGACCTGCAAAATCAGGGGCACTGCCTGCTCTGCTGGCACGTCCCGCAGCTGGGCCAAGGCCAGCATCCGATCCGCTGCCCGTGGGCTGCGCAGCCGCTCGGCAATTTCCTGCAAGTGGGTAGGGTTGGTGGGATCCAAAGTGGGAAGGGTCATGCTGTTAATAAATGTTACGGATTCCCACTTAATTATGGCAAACTTTGCTGCCTTGAAGGCAAGTTGAGTTGGCCCTAGGGCGAGGATTTTGGATACTTTAGACGTGAGGCTCTCCCCCAATGGTTTTTATGGCTCGTCAACTGGCTTTGCTTGGAATCCTTCTGGGGTCGACGGTGGGCCTGTTGTGCCTATCCCCTTGCTTGTCTCCCGCTTTGGCCAACGCCCCCTCGGCGGTGCCGGACGCAGAGCTGGCCCTGCAGCCACTTTTGCCGCCGGGATCCCGCATCCTCCGCTCCCGTCGGCTAAGTAACACAGAAGCAGAAGTCTGGGTGGAGTTTCGCGGCGGCAGCAGCCCTGTGATCATGCGGCTAAATGCTGCCGGCCGCTGGGAGCAGGATCTAAACGCCACCTTGGCCCGTGGAGCCAGCCAGCTACAGGCTCTTGCCCGGCAACAGGCAGCAGGTCTGCCTGCAGGTTTTGGCCAAACTGCCCCTGACCAACCTCCGCCGGCCTCCCTCCCACCTGCCTCCAGTCTGATCCGACCGGCGGACCGGGAGCAGGAAACGCAGCGGGCTTTGAGCGGAGCGGGACGGGCGGATCCCTTTGTGCCCCAGAACGTGCGGGCTCCTGAGCCGCTCCCAGATCTGCCGCCCCTTCCAGAACTGCCTCCCCCTCCACCCGAAGGTGAAGTACCTACAGCAGGGGCCACGCCGCCTCCCACCCCCACCCCAGATCCGGCTGCTTTTGCCCGCAGCGTGCAGGTTTCTGGGTTTATCCAAATTGGCGGCGAGTCCTTTGCTCTCATTTCTGCCCCTGCCACCATTCCTGCAGTTGTGCAGACTGGGCAAGACTACCAAACTGCCCAAGTGGCCAGGGTATCGGTGCCAGAGCGGCAGGTGGTGCTCCTAGAAGGGGGAGAGACGGTGGTCAAGACAATGCAGGATACAACAGTGATTGTGGGAGCGCCCTAGCTTGCGCCTAAAGAGAGGCAGGCTAGAAGCGGGGCTCACTACTAAGGCGGGAGGGCTGCTGTTTGAGATAGCGCAAGAACTCCCGCAGCTCAGCCTCAGTCAGCTGGTGGCGAGATTTTTTCTGGAAGCGACGTTCCAAAAACTCTTGGCCCTCTTTGCGACCCCAGCCAATGCGCTGCATCTCCACGTCTGTTTGCGCGATGAGATCCGACAGATCGTCGCTTTGAGTCTCCGCTTCCTTGAGGTTGGACAGCTCTGCAAGCGACTGGGATCGGGCTGAGATCCCTGCTGCTTCAGGGGTTGAAGGGGTAGGGGAAGGGGGGGCTTGTCCATTGCCCAGGTTAGGAGCTGGCCAACTGGGAGTGGGCAGATAGGGGGTCCTCGACGTGGCGGCGTCCAGCCCCAAACTCAGGGAGGAGGTAGGGCGACCAAATCCTGCATGCTGAAGAGCACGCTTTAAGGCAGCATCTTCCGCTTCTTCAATAGTGTTCGAGCCGGCCATGCCACTGCCCAAAACGGTGTTGTTCACCACCACCTGGGCTTTGACGATGTAGATCCCTTCCTCCACGCGCAACAGATCAGTGAGCAAGCTGCCCATGGGGTACCGCTCTCGAAAGTCTTGAATCATCCTGCCGCCGGCATCTGTTGCTGCTGAAGCCTTGACTACAGGCTAGCTTGAAAGTACGCCTTACATCCAGATCTCCTTGCCCCAACATTCCAGCCAGTCAATATTGGCTATTGGCTAAAAGTGTTTGCCAACAAGAGACCTCTTTCCTAGCAGTCAACGTTATGCTAAGGCCAAGGAATCGGCACACAGGGAGGCGCAACAGGTATGGCTAGCGATACAACTGGGGCCAGGTCAGCCAGCTTGGGGCAGGCAGCCATTCGAGAGCGCAACTATGGCACTGCTTTGCAGTTGTTGCGGCGAGCATATCGCGCCGATCCTAGCCCTGAAAATGCCCGTTGGTTGGCCACTGCCTACGAGGAAGCAGGCTACCTTCAACTAGCCGCTCTCTATCGAGAACTGGCCCAAGAGCGCAAGGAGACTCCCAAAGCAATTCCCTTTCAGGCCTCCACCCCTGGGGAGCTGAAGCAGCTACCCCCCCAACCCCCAACTCATAAGACCGTTCCCTTGCCGCAGCCGGTCCCGCCTTCCAGCCCCTCCCCCTCTTCTCAGGATCAGCCAATTGGGGTCTCCAAACCCCTTGCTCCCAAAAGCCTTAGCCGTCAGGTACCCCTGCAACCGCTAGCACCAGAGGCTGCCTCTTCTGGGGAACACTCCGCCCAAAAGGCCAACTATCTGCCGGTTCAACACGCCCCAGATTTGCAAAACCCGCAGCAGGGATCCCCCTTCCTGCGGCGTTTGCACCAACTGCATCGGCAGTTTAAGGATCAGCCCACTGCAGAGCTGGCTCTACAGCTGGCGGAAGCCTACGACGAGCAAAAGAACTTCAAAGAGGCGCAGCGCTACTACCGAGAAGTGTTGGATTTAGATCACTCTTGGCTATTGCGGCCAATGGTGCTGGAGCGCCTAGAAGAGCTGCAGCGACTGCAGGGGGGATCCCTGGGCGATCCTTCAGCCCAGAGCTTGCTCAAGCTGGCCGAGAAGCTGGAACAGGAGGGGGAAACGGCTCGAGCTGAGCAGGTTTACCGGCAAATTCTAAAAATGAATACCACCCTGGATATCCACGCCAAGGCTCGCAAAGGATTAAACCGGCTCTACCCCAACGGAAAACCCTGAGGCCAGACCAGCACCCCTAGGAAGCTAACTTAGCCGGTCAAAGAATAGCTGGGGCTAGCGAGGGCTGTTAGTTTCCTGCGGGCTGCAGCAATGGTCTGGGGCAGCACCCCTACCAGCCGCGCCAAAACCTCATCCGGCAACTGGCTGACCAGCTCCGCCGAGAAAAATTCTTCTAAGCTAAAGAGCAAGATCCGCGCCCGCCGGGCCGGCAGAGGATTGTCGGTAATCTGCTGTAGCCACCGCATCCAGTGCAGCCGCTTGGCATAGGCGTTTTGCCGCTCTTGATAGCCCTGGGGATGCAACAGAGCCACATCCCCAATTGGGATCACGCTGCTCGACTCCACATCCAAGGGCCCTCCCACTGCAGCCCCTGGCCCGGCAAACTCAGCATGGAACGTCTTGCAGATGATCAAGGCATTGGGCCGCTGGGGGTCTACCATCAGCAGTTGGCCGCTGCTGAGGCTGCGAATTAGCTGCCCTGGCTCAACCCAGGGAACCAGGCTGTGGCTGTTGGGAGAGGGCTCGTTCATACCTCTTTAAGATATCTCAGCTCCCCTTCCCCTTACATGAGATCTTCAACTTTCGCAGCTCTGCTTGACCAAATCTTCATAGATTGGGGGGAGAGGGCCAAACGTGGCCTTCCCCCAAGCTACTGGCGGGGGGTTTGGATCTCGCCGACAACCCGAATGGCGATCCCTTCGCCGGCCTGGCAGTGGCCAATGCGGCGGGCATAGGAGTAGCCGGCGCTGTGGAGCTCTTGCAAAAGCTCTGCCGTGAAGGCGGGATCCACCGCCACCAGTAAGCCCCCGCTGGTTTGCGGATCCGCCAAGAGCAACTGCTGCCACTCCAGCAGAGAGTCGGCCTCTACGCCTTCATAGCTTTGCCAATTGCGACGGGCTGCGCCTGGGAAGATCCCCGCCTCCGCCAAGGAGAGGGCCTCGGGCAAAAAGGGAATAGCAGCCAGATCTAACTCAGCGCTTACCCCTGAGCCACGACAGACCTCCAGCAAGTGCCCCAAAAGACCAAACCCCGTTACATCGGTTAGGGCGTGAACCTGGGGTCGCCGCGCCAGTTGTGGGCCGATGCGGTTAAGTTGGGTCATCACCTGCAAAACTTCTGCATAGCCCGCTGCGCTGAGCTGGCCCTTTTTCAGGGCCGTGGTCATCACCCCGATCCCCAGCGGCTTAGTTAGGATGAGGTCGTCGCCGGGCTGGGCAGTAGCGTTGCGGCGGATGTGCTGCGGGTGGGCCAGCCCTGCCACCACCAGACCGAAGATGGGCTCGGGTGAATCGATGGAGTGCCCCCCCGCCAAAGGGATCCCGGCTTCCTGGCAGACCTGGATTCCCCCGGCCATGATCTCCCGAATGGCTGCCAGGGGCAGGGTGTTGACCGGCATGCCCAAAATGGCGAGGGCGAGAATGGGCCTACCCCCCATTGCGTAAACGTCAGAGAGGGCGTTGGCTGCAGCAATGCGGCCAAAATCCACCGGATTGTCGACGATGGGCATGAAAAAGTCGGTGGTTAGGATTAGAGCCTGCTCGTCGTTGAGTTGGTAGACGGCGGCATCGTCGCTCGTTTCAGCCCCCACTAGCAAGGCTGGATCCGACCAGAGGAGGGGCAGCTCCTTGAGAATCTGCTGCAGCAGAGCTGGGGCAATCTTACAGCCGCAGCCGCCACCATGGGAGTACTGGGTAAGGCGAAGGGGAGTCTCCATTCAAGCAAAGGGAGAAAACGTCGGCCTGACTTTACTGTAGCGGCAGCTGGCGACAACTGGAAAAAGGGGCGCTGGGTTAAGGTTGAAGGGATCCCTCTATCCGAAGTCTTGCCATGGCCTTTGTTCCCTTGCACTTGCACAGCGAGTACAGCCTTCTGGACGGGGCTAGCCAACTGCCGCGTTTGGTTGAGCAGGTGGTGGCGATGGGTTTGCCAGGACTGGCCCTAACCGATCACGGCGTCATGTACGGGGCCATTGAGCTGGTGAAACTGTGTAAAAGCAAAGGGATCAAGCCAATCATTGGCAACGAGATGTATGTGATCAACGGCGATATTCGAGACAAAAGCCGCAAGTATCCCAAGTATCACCAAGTGGTCCTAGCCAAGAACACCCAGGGCTACAAAAACTTGGTGAAGCTAACCACCATTTCCCATCTCCACGGCGTTCAAGGCAAGGGGATCTTTGCTCGCCCCTGCATCAACAAAGAGTATTTGGCCCAATACAAGGAGGGGTTGATCGTGACCAGCGGCTGTCTAGCTGGGGAAGTGCCCCAGGCCATTTTGCAGGGGCGGCCAGAAATTGCTCGCCAAGTGGCTGCTTGGTATCAGGAACAGTTTGGAGATGATTACTACATTGAGATCCAGGATCACGGCTACCGGGAAGACCGCTTTGTCAACGTGCAATTGGTGCGCATTGCTCGCGAACTAGGGATCCCGATCATCCTCACCAACGATACTCACTTTATTTCTTGCTGGGATGTGGAGGCCCACGATGCTCTGCTCTGCATCCAAACAGGCAAATCTCTCACCGAAAAAAATCGCCTTCGCTACACTGGGACGGAATACCTGAAAAGTCCAGAAGAAATGCGCCGCCTCTGCCGCGATCACCTCGAGCAGGAGGTCATCGACGAGGCAATTGCCAATACGCTCAAAGTGCTGGAAAAGATCGAGGATTATGACCTGTTTGGGGAAATACGCATGCCCGACTACCCGGTTCCTCCGGGTTATTCTGCCGATAGCTACCTTGCTGAGTTGGCCTGGCAAGGCTTGGCAAAGCGCTGCGGTGTCGCCCATCCGGATCAGATTCCCCAAAACTATCAGGAGCGCCTGCGCTTTGAGCTGAATATCATCCAGCAAAAAGGGTTTTCCAGCTATTTCTTGGTAGTCTGGGACTATGTTCGCTATGCCCGTGAACACGGGATCCCAGTGGGCCCAGGCCGCGGTTCAGCAGCCGGATCCCTGGTGGCCTATGCCCTACAGATTACCAATATTGACCCCGTCAAATACGGGTTGCTCTTCGAGCGTTTTCTCAACCCAGAACGGCAATCAATGCCGGATATCGATACCGACTTTTGTATCGAGCGGCGAGGGGAGCTGATCGAATACGTAACCCGCAAGTATGGTCAAGAGCGAGTGGCTCAGATCATCACCTTTAACCGCATGACTTCCAAAGCTATTCTCAAGGATGTTGCCCGAGTGCTGGACATTCCCTATGCCGAAGCTGACAAAATGGCAAAGTTGATCCCAGTGTCCCGGGGCAAGCCAGCAAAATTAGAGGAGATGATCAGCGAGAATACTCCTGCCCCAGAGTTCAAGGAAAAATACGAGAAAGACCCAACTACTCGCCGCTGGATTGATCTAGCTCGATTGCTGGAGGGCACCAACAAAACCTTTGGAGTTCATGCTGCCGGTGTAGTTATTTCTAAGGATCCCTTGGATGAAATTGTGCCTTTGCAGTACAACAACGAAGGCCAAATCATTACCCAGTACTCGATGGAAGACATTGAGTCTCTGGGTCTGTTGAAGATGGACTTTTTGGGGCTGCGCAACCTTACCTTGATCCAACGAACTGTGGAGCTAATTCGAGAACACAGAGGTGTTGCCATCGATCTGGACAACCTGCCCCTGGATGATCCAAAAACTTACCAACTCTTGGAAAAAGGGGAGGTGGAAGGGATCTTCCAGCTGGAATCTTCCGGTATGAAGCAGGTGGTGCGAGAGCTCAAGCCCTCTAATCTGGAGGATATTTCCTCGGTCCTGGCTCTTTACCGACCGGGGCCATTGGATACGGGCATGATCCCAGACTTTATCGATCGCAAACATGGCCGCAAGCCAGTAACCTACGTCCACGATCTCCTCAAGCCAATCCTTCAAGATACCTACGGCGCCATTCTCTACCAAGAGCAGATCATGCGCATTGCCCAGGACATGGCCGGCTATACCCTGGGCCAGGCCGACCTGCTGCGGCGGGCGATGGGGAAAAAGAAGGTCTCCGAGATGGAGAAACATCGCGAGCAGTTTGTCCAAGGGGCAGTCGAGCGAGGTGTAGCTAAAGAAGTAGCCACGGAGCTATTTGACCAAATGGTTGCTTTCGCCGAGTATTGCTTCAACAAATCTCACTCTACGGCCTATGGATTGATTACCTTCCAGACTGCTTACCTGAAAGCCAACTACCCAACAGAATACATGGCGGCACTGCTTTCTTCTGTAAGTGGGGATCAGGATAAAGTCCAGCGCTACATTACCTACTGTCTATCCATTGGAATCCAAATCGAGCCGCCTGACATCAACCGCTCCGGCCTGGACTTTACTCCTCAGGGATCCAGCATTTTGTTTGGTCTGGGGGCAGTAAAGAATGTAGGCGAGGGAGCCGTTCAAAACATTCTGGCTACTCGCCAAGCTGGTGGTCCTTTCACCTCTTTGGCCGACTTTTGCCAGCGGGTCGATCTGCGCATCGTTAACCGCCGGGCTATTGAGTCACTCATTTGTGCAGGCGCTTTCGATTGTATTTCCCGCAACCGCAAACAGTTAATGGCGGATCTGGATCCCGTCCTCAGTTGGGCAGCAGAGCGGGCTAAGTTTAACGCCATTGGCCAGGCCAGCCTATTTGATTTATTAGGAGGCGAAAGCAGCAATGGCCAGGGATTTGTTGAGGTACCGCGCGGGCCGGCTACTGAGGATTTTCCACCGCAAGAAAAGCTGAGGCTAGAGCGAGAGCTGTTGGGCTTTTACGTTTCAGACCACCCCCTGCGGCGGATTCAAGAGCAAGTACGGCTACTAGCTCTCGCTAGCCTTGCTGATTTGAAGGCCTATCCACCTGATGCCTCAGTTGGCATTCTAGCTCTGGTGACCGCCATCAAAACCGCAACCACCAAGAAAGGGGAGCGCATGGCGATTTTGCAACTGGAAGATCTGACGAGCACTTGCGAAGCGGTAATCTTCCCCAAGACTTACAAGCGTTTGCGCGGTTGCCTAGAGGTGGATCAACGGCTATTGGTGTGGGCCAAGCTGGATCAGCGGGATGAGCAGTTGCAGCTTATTGTTGAAGACTTACAGCCAATTGAATTGGTGAGTTGGGTTACGGTGGAACTTCCTCTGGAGGCTGCCGGAACTGTAGAGGAGCGACACCGTCTGCAGGCGGTTCTTACCCGTCAACGCTCGGAAGCCAAGGAAGAAAATCGCGTTCCCGTCGTGGCAGCTATCGTTGCCCATCCCCATACCCTTTGGGTAAGACTGGGATCCCAATTTTGGGTTAAAGATGCCGAGGCCACCGTGGCAGCTTTGTGCCAAGCCGGCTACACCGCCCGCAGGGAAGCGCTAAGGTAGACAACCCAACTGGCGTCCCAGCCAAGTGCGCAACTGCGCCACCGTCAGCCGCGGCGAGGGACGTGGCAAAGGCCGTTCGGGATCCCCGGCCAAACTCAGCACGGGAACCTCCAGCTGGTAGCGCTCCCACCAGGCGGGGTTGGCAGTAATATCGCGGATTTCCAGCTCGCCGATCTCAGGGATCTGCTGCAACTTCTTGGCTAAGTCCTCGCAGAGGTGGCAGCCGGGCTTGCTGTAGAGGATTAGGGGCGGCCAAGGCATAGGAGATCTCTAGCGAGGGACAGCGCAGGCCAGACGACGATGTTGCAGTGAAGGCATCTGGCGCCGGATAAGCTGCAGCCGCTCCGGATCAATCTCGGCAATCGCCACTCCTGGTTTTTCGCCGCCGGCATCCGCCAGGATCGTCCCCCAGGGATCCACAATCATGGCGTGGCCATGACATTGCCGCCGCTCGTAGTGGGTGCCCACCTGGGCGGGCGCAATCACGTAGCAGGTGTTTTCAATGGCCCGACACTGCAGCAAAACCTGCCAGTGGTCCCGGCCTGTGTAGGCGGTAAAGGCGGCAGGGATCAGCAACACCTCCGCCCCTTGATCCACCAAAGAGCGGTACAGCTCAGGAAAGCGCACGTCGTAACAGACTGATAAACCCAGAGTGCCTAGCCGCTCCTCCTGGCAGACCACCACCTCCTTGCCGCTCACCACCGTGTTGGACTCGCGGTAGGTGTTGCCGTCGGGCAGGTTGACGTCAAAAAGGTGGATCTTGCGGTAGCGGGCCAGCTCCTTGCCCTCGGGGCTGTAGAGGGCGGCGGTGTTGTACACCTTGCCCTGTCCATCTGGCACCGGGTATCCCCCCCCCAGCACGAATACCTGGTAGCGCTGGGCCATCTTGGCCAAAAACTCCTCGGCCCGCTGCGCGATCTCCGGGGCAAGGCGGGCTTTTTCTGCCTCCGGCCCCATGAAGGCAAAGTTTTCCGGCAGGGTCACCAGCTCACACCCCCGGCGCGCTGCAAAGTCAATCCACTCCTCTGCCTGTTGCAAGTTGCTGGCTAGATCCGGGGTGCTGGTCATCTGAATGGCGGCTGCCAAGTAGGATTGCATAGGAAAACTCCAAGGAGACTCAAGAGATCCAGCCGTCTAGCCCGCCAGGTGCCACCAGCCCAGAGCAGGCCCCACAAATCGCACCACCACCCAGACAATGGCCAGGAGAATAATGCCGGCCCAAGCGCCCCGAGTTGTCCAATTGTAGATTGTGCGGGCCTGGGCTTTGGTAAGAGGAAGATCTTTGAGGTTGGGAAACAGGAGCTCCTGGGCGGGATCGGGGTTGTTCCGGGTTTTGCGGCGCTTTGCTTCGCCCATAGGCTGGCCTCCAATGGCTTTGGCCCAGTCGTGACTTTCATCTTAATTCCTCTGTGCCTCTCCTAGCTGGTGGGGTTGCAACTGCTGGGTCGGCTGAAGTTTAGGGGTACTTTGTCGGCCTTGGTGGAATGGGGGAGCCTAACTAGAAGCGCTGGTGTAAAAGCGCAGGGCAAAGCGCCAGAACAGATGGGATCCCCACAGCAGCCCCGCCGCCAGCAGGGCGGATCCCACAAGCCACGGCCATTGGGCTCGCCCCAACAAGGTTTCCGCCGGTACTGTGGTCAAGAAAGCCACCGGCACAACGAAGGTAAAAAACAGCCGATAGGCCACCGGATAGGCCACCAGGGGGAAGCGCCCCGCCTCCACCAAGCCCCGCAGCACCTCGGTAACGTTGTAGATCTTGACAAACCAGATGCTGGTGGCCCCCAGCATAAACCAGAGGCTGTAGAGGATGACCAATCCCAGCAAAAGGGGCACTAGACCCAGAACATAGGCCCAGGCCGGCAGCTGCAACTGGATCCCGGCGGAGAGAATCAGCACCAGGCCAAAGCCGATATCCACCAGGCCCCAGGGAGAGAACACGCGGGTTGACAGCCAAAACTGGCTACTAATGGGCTTGAGCAAGACAAAATCCAGGGTGCCCTCCTGCACCTGCTGCACAATGCGGTTTAAGTTGACGCTAAAGAGGCTGGCCGACACGCCCTGCAAGATAGTGAACATGCCCAAGACGATGAGCGCCTCCGGCCAGCTCCAGCCCCCTAGGCGGTGCCCCCGCTGATAGAACAGTGAAAGCCCAAACAGAGCCGACCCCAGACCGCCTAAGCTGCTGAGGCTGGCAAAGAAGAAGTTGGCGCGGTACTCCATTTCTGCTGCTACAGAAGTGCTCCAAAACAGCCACAGCACCCGCAAGTAGCGCAGCATTCGTTCTCTCTCCAATCTCAGCTTTTATTCCACTTACGGTAGCAGCGGGCGGTGATGAGATAGGGATGAAACACTTCTAGGAAATGGCTTTGCAGCACCTGAAAGAACTGCTCGACTTTTTGCGGGTCGTCTAGGTGGAAGGGAAATTCGCCATTAAACCCCTTGAAAAAGTACCAGTTGATCAACAACTTGCCTTCCGGC
The DNA here is from genome assembly GCF_047462275.1 of Synechococcus sp. H70.2. NCBI lineage: Bacteria > Bacillati > Cyanobacteriota > Cyanophyceae > Synechococcales > Synechococcaceae > Synechococcus > Synechococcus sp. H70.2. The sequence continues at coordinate 244,661 of NZ_JANSIU010000002.1, read as the reverse complement.
TTAAGCCAGGCGTAAAACTGACGCAACTGCGCTGCCGGATCCGGCAAATGTTCCACCACATCGAAGCAGATGACGGTGTCAAAGAGGATCCCTTGTGGGAAGGTTTCCGGGCAGTGGATCCGTTCGCTTAGACCTAGCTTTTCCGCCCGCAGTTGTACAAACTGCCGATGGATGGGGTTGATATCCCAAAAAATCACCTGCTCCACCGCCGGGCAGAGAGCTGCCCCAAGGGTGTGGGTGCCGATGCCACCGCCAAAATCCAGCACTAGCCCGCGAGCCTGATCCGCCACCAGGCGCAGAGTATTGCCGATGTAGTCGGTGCTGCTCAGGTGCCAAGCGGCCAAGTCCAGCAAATAGGCGGATCCCACCCGATCCCGGTAAAAGGCGTCTGCCTGATCCCACTCGAAGTCGCGCCGGCCCAGTTCCGCCAACTGTTGCTGCCCCGCCCGCAGCTTCTCCCGCAGCTCGCCAGGCTCAAGGCCGAGGAAGGATCCCAGATGGGCTTCCAGGTCAAAGGCATCTTGCCAGTAGTTGCTTAGCTTAGGAGGAATAGAAGGCACGGGAACCCAAAGCTTGTTAGGCTGCTGGCCTCAGGATACCGCAAGGCAGGGGATGGCGGTGAAGTCCTCCTTCTCGCTAACTTTCTCAGTGTCTTGCTGGGATCCCGGCTCAGGAGCATTGGGCGGCGTTTTCAAAAGAGCAGCCAAGGTCTGGGGACTGAAGTGGTCGGTGCTCCTGACAATGGCTGTTACCCTCGGTCCAAACCCGATCTTGTCAAAAAGCTGCAGCCGATGGGAGGCAACCCGTTTCCCATTGACGAACAAACCGTTGGTGCTTTGACGGGATCCGGGGCTGCCATCAAAGATGACGTAGCTGTACCCCGCTTGGTTTTCCTCAGGAACGCGGATGATGAGAGCGTGCCGGCGGGACACAAAAGGATCATAGAGACGGATGTGGTTGTTGGCTGCTCGCCCTACTGAGTAGTAAATCTTGTCCAACACAACGCCGCGCTGACCCCTTTGATCCTCAAGGATCAGGATGAGGCGAGGAGGGCCAGACTGGGAAGCATCCATGCTCATCTGAAACAGGGCCTAGCGCGGCCCGAAAAGGCAGGGAGGATGGTTGTCTCTCCTTGTCTTTGCTACAGTATACCCTGCCCCTTTGAAAGGGGTGGACAGCGCTTGCCAGATCCCGGCAGCGAAGCTCTTGCCCAGGGCAATTCTTCCCTCAAGCGCGGGAGGGGAAGGTTGCAGCTTGGCCTCAGACAGGAGATCATAGAGTCCTATCCCAGCCAAAAGTTCCCATTGACAGCGTGACGGTGGAACCCAAGCAGACTCAGTTAGATCCTCAAGCTCCTAGCCTCACCCCAGCTACTGCAACCATCAAAGCCCAGTTGGATTTGCTGTTGTTGGGCCTGGAGTCCCTGAGCGGGGAGATTTCCGAGGCCGTTCTGGCAGCAGCCAAGACCCTGAACTTGGAGGAGCACCTTGGCGATCGGGTGGCCCTCTGGCGTCTGCGCAACGCCAATCCCCTCCGCCGCACCAGCGGTGGCCACAAAAAAGTTGAGATTGAAGAGGCCCGCGCCCTGGCCAAGGTAATTGCCTATCTGGCAGCCCAGCAACAGGCTCGCATCCGCAGCACGCTGGAGCAGCTGGAAGCCGCCCTCAAACAGGAGCTCAGTCCCTTTCGTCAGCCGCTGGTGGGCGATTACCTGGGCGAGTTTATCTCCCACTACCGCAGCCGTATGGTGGATGGGGATGTGCGCGATGAGGATAGCCTTGCCGAACTGGCTCTGCGCATCTTGATTGAGCTACTGTTCTACAGTAGCCCCAGGGGAGCAGAGCGCCTCTGGAAAGCCTTGCTCAGCCGCCCTGAGATGGATCTGCCTGCTGGCAGCAACCTCGAGGAAGGGAAGGTGGAATCAGATGCTTTGCCCTCTTCCTAAGGCGGAGCTCTTCCTCTGACCCTGGAGTTCTTGCCGGCGTCCTTTGCTTGCCAGTTGCCATGCCCAGCCTCACCCTCACTCAAACCTATCACCAGCCCACCTCTACCCTCACTGTGCGAGGAGAAGCCCCCCTCCCTCGGCAGGGTATCGAGGCCTCAGCTACGCCGCCCCTGCAAGCGATTCAGAACAACTTTGAGTGTCAGTTGGAAATTCGCCAGGGAGAGACCACCAAGACTCTACGGGGAGACAGCGTTTGGCTCAAGGATTTGATCACGGTGATCGACCGCTACGTTGGATTCCAGCTCAGCGGTACGCCCAAGGGAGCTTTCAGTGGGACTGTGGCCATCCGTCCGCTGGATTTTATTTTCCACCGCCTCACAGTGCGGCAGGGGGAGGATCGCATTGCCCAGGTGGATCTGTCAATGACACAGTTGTATGACCTTCTAGAAAACCTCTCTCAGGCGGCCGAGGACCTGCCCCAACTGGATAAACTGGCAACGCCGCCGGCGCCAGCTTGGTATCGACAGCCCCCTGTCATTGCTGCCCTGCTGGCAGGCGGGATTGCCCTAGTGGCCGGGGTTGGGCTCTGGCTCAGCCGCAGGGATCCCTCCCCTCCCCCCTCCTCGCAACAGGGGCAGCTTACCGTGCCGGAAGCCTCTGGAGATCCTCAGCGGCGTCTGGAAAGCACCCTGGCCCAGCAGTGGCAGTCCCCTCCAGGTTTGCAGGAGCGTTTAGTCTACCGGGTAACGGTGGATGGGACGGGATCTCCCTTGGCTGCTGAGCCAGAGAATGCGCTAGCTCGGGAGCGTCGCGCCACCACTCCCTTTGCCAACCTGCCTGAAGTGGCGCCAGATCCCTTGCCGAGAGGGGCTAGGCAGTTTCGCGTCAGCCTGGGGCCAGCTAACCAAGTGGAAGTGGACACAGCAGAGTAGCTTGGTAACCCTCCGTCCCGCTACCCCGGACAGTGCCGAAAGCCAGTTAGGGGTGTCTTGACAGCGCCTTTGCGAGTCCAACTGTGGACTGCGGAAGCATTCCCCTACGTCCCGCTTCGCGATTAGTCGGTGGGAGGGTCAAGAGTAGACAGTGCACCGCTGCACTTACCTGATTCCCACCGCAACCCAATAAGGCTGTGTTAAATTTCAGAAGAGCTGGCGCCTTGTGGGTCGGGGTGGGGATCCCGTCAGCCGGACGTAGCAGTATGGGCAAGGTTTTGGTACTCAATGCCTCCTACGAGCCGCTCAACATCACCAGTTGGCGCCGGGCAGTCGTGCTCTTGCTCAAGGGCAAGGCTGAGCAAATTGAGCACAACGGCAAAGTAGTCTACGGCAACATTCCTCTGCCTACAGTCATTCGTCTCCGCCACTACGTTCATGTTCCCCACAAAGAGATTCCCTTAACACGCCGCAATGTCCTTCATCGCGATGGATACCGCTGTCAGTACTGCGGCTGCTATGGCGAAGACCTTACCCTAGACCACGTGATCCCGCGCTCCCGCGGCGGCAGTGACACTTGGGAAAACGTGGTCAGCGCCTGTGTGCGCTGCAACCTCAAAAAAGGGAATCGCACCCCCCGTGAGGCAGGCATGCCCCTATTGCGCCAGCCACGCCGCCCCCACAGCACTCTCTACTTGGAAATTGCCAAAGCTACTAGCAGCGGCTCCTATCGGGAGTGGCTGAAGTACACCATCGGCCTGGAGGAAGCCTCGCTGCCCCAGCCATTGGATAATCTCATCTAGAGCTTTAGGAATGGCAGTTAGATGGCGGGATTGGCGCAGAAGGGATCCCTGCCTCGATCCAGCGATGGATGAGGGTATTAACCTCTTCGGGGCACTCGTCGTGGGGACAGTGGCCGGCCTCTAGGAAGTATTCCACTGCCTTGGGGTAGTAGGTGCGGTAGAGCTGCGAGCGCTCGCGGACCCGCATCCAGGGATCCCGCTCTCCCCAAATCAGTAGCAGGGGGCGCACCAGGCTGCGCAGCAGCTCGTCCACGCTGCGTCCTTTTTGCCCGCCTCGCATCAGAGCCACAAACACATCGGCTGCTCCTGGCTCCCGCGTGGGCCGGTGAATGTCCTCCACCAGTTGGTCTGTCACTGCCGCCTGATTGTAATAGACCTGCTTGAGCTTGGCCCGGATGACCTGTGGCTGACGCAGGTACTGAAACAACAGGTAAGACACCAAGGGCTGGCGCAGACTCCAGCCTACCAGCTTGCCCAGCCCCTGCCGCCAGTTGGAGGGGGATCCCTTAGCAGTGGAAAAGCCACCGGCTCCGTTGAGCAGCACCACACCCCGCACCCACTCAGGCCACTCTGCTGCCAGGCTGAGCACCACATAGCCGCCTAGGGAGTTGCCGATGGCCACTACCGGCTGTCGGATCACCTGTTGACAGAAGTCCCGCAGTTGATCCCGCCAGATCTCAGCGCAGTAGTTCCACTTGGGCTTGGCCGAGCGACCAAAGCCCAGCAAGTCAATGGCATAGACCTGGTAGTGTTGCGCCAGTTGGGAAATGTTCTTGCGCCAGTGGTCAGTGGAGGCTCCAAAGCCGTGCACCAACAGCAGCGGCTGTCCCTGCTCGCCCTGTTTGACATAATGGACAGGCTGCCCTCGCCAAATCCAGCGTGCTGAGATAGGAGTAGCCAATGCCGAGGTTGAAGCCATAAGAGTCGCTCGCAAGCTCCTCCTAATTCTAGATTTAGATTTTGCCTGGCCGACCCCGAAAGCTGCTGGGCAGGGTATCCTAAAACACAGGTTAGATACGCAAATGATCGCATTTTTGACAGGTCATCTTGTTGCTGTAGAACTGGGAGAGCGCAGCAGCCTCACCCTGGAGGTGCAAGGGATCGGCTATCGCATCCAGGCGCCGGCCCGTTTTCTCGAGCAACTGCCCCCTGTAGGGGAGCCTGTGCGGGTGTTCACCCATTTGCTCGTGCGAGAGACTGAGCTGGTGCTGTACGGGTTTGGCTCGGCAGCGGAGCGGGATCTGTTTGCGGAACTAATTAAGGTGCCAGGGGTGGGACCTGCCCTGGGTTTGGCATTGCTCAACACCTTTACTCTCCAGGAGCTGGTGCAGGCGGTGGTAACCGAAAATGTCCGCCTCCTCTCCCTGGCTCCAGGGGTAGGACAAAAGACTGCCCAACGGCTGGCGCTGGAGCTGAAAAGCAAATTGGCCCACTGGCGAAAAGGCCTGGAGAATGCCAATCAGCCTTTGTCGAGCGGGCCACCTTCCCCTATCCGCGAAGAGGTGGAAATGGCCTTGCTGGCCCTTGGCTATAGCCCCCAGGAAATCCAAGCAGCCCTGCAAGCCTTGCCACCCCAGTCTCGGCAAACAGAAGACTGGCTGCGCGAGGCCATCAGCTACCTCAGCCAACAGCCATGAGTGGCTCAGCCCCCAAGCAGCGCCGCGTTGGCATTCTCGGCGGTACCTTTAACCCCGTCCACCACGGCCATTTAATCATGGCCGAGCAGGCCCTCTGGCAGTTCAACTTGGATCAGGTGCTGTGGATACCGGCAGGGAATCCGCCCCACAAGCCCTTAGCTGGGGGCGCCAGCAAAGAGGATCGCCTGGCCATGGTGAAGCTAGCCATTGCCGACCATGAGCGCTTTGCCTGCTCTGACTTGGAGATCCGCCGTCCTGGCCCCTCTTACACCATTGAGACCCTACGCTGCCTGATGCAGGAGCAACCCAACACCCAGTGGTACTGGATCATCGGTGTGGATGCCCTGCAGGAGCTGCCCCAGTGGCACCAGGCGGAAGAATTGGCCCGCCTCTGTCACTGGATTGTTGCCCCCCGCCTCGATGCTGGCGACGCCGCCCAGGTGCTGCGGTCGGTGGCTGAGAAGCTGCCCATTCGGGCGACACTCTTGGACGCCCCCACCCTAACGCTCTCTTCCACCTACCTACGCCAGCAGATCCAAAAAGGGGGATCCATCCGCTACTTGGTCCCCCCCGCTGTGGAGCACTACATTCGCCAACACCGACTCTATCTCGACCCTTGAAGAAAAAAAGAGGAGGGATCCCTCCTCTCCAATCAACCCATTGGCTACAGCAACGGCCTGCCCAACTTTTTTTCCCGGGGAGGAGAGGCTAAAGAGTGAAGTTAGAAGGTGCTGTTTCCTTGAGTGGGCGGGCAATCGCAAAAAATTGCAACCCAAGCTGCCGGCGGCTTAGTAAGCCAGGCCCATGCTGCGGGTGGTTTCGGGCCCAAGATAGACGCGGATGCTCAGGAAATCGGTGGGGCAAGCGGTCTCACAGCGTTTGCAGCCAACACAGTCCTCGGTGCGGGGGGCTGCAGCAATCATGCCGGCCTTGTTGTTCCCCTTCCAGGGCACCATTTCCAACACATCGGTAGGGCAGGCCCGCACACACTGAGTACAACCGATGCAAGTGTCGTAGATCTTGACCGTGTGAGCCATTAGCGTTCTCCAGTCGAGCTCTTTGAAAGGTTAAAAAAGGTTTACCCCTCTGGCGTGGCAGCCACACCACTGCACAGGTGCCCTCAGTGTACTGTAGTCCTGCCCAGCCACCCCAATCTCCGATCCAAATGTTCAAACAAATTTACATCCCCAGGGATCCCTTGCCGCCCCGACGGGAAGGTCGCCCTCGCGGTTGGGCTAGGATCGCCTGAGGAAGAGCAGGGCAAGGATCCTACGAATGGGACGCTCGGTGCGGAATTGGAGAAGGCAAACTCGAAGCCAGCTGCGCCGCCTGGGCTCCGTTTTGGCCGGCATTTTGCAGGAAATCTATGAGGAGAACATCCCTCGCCTGCGCCGCTGGGATCGGCAGCTTACCAACTGGGTATACCGCCGCGGCTGGAGGGTGGATCCCTCCTTGCCTAAGGTGGCTATCTACGTGTTGGGTACGGTGGTGATCCTGGCGATTCCAATTCTCACCTGGGCAGTTGTGGTTGCCGTTGTTGCCTTTCTCGCCATCCAAATGGTTCAAAAATGGCCCCAGGCAGCCCCCGCCAGGGATCGCCACTATCTGCCGAGCGCCGATGCGGAGGACGACCCCGATCCCCGCCGAGAGGACTGGGACGATTGACGGGCTAACTGTCCCTGCGCTGGTACAGGGGATCACCCTTGGGTGGAGGGGGCGACTCTTTTGGGCTGCTAAGGCGCTGCCTCATCTGTCTGACCAGCTTTTGCTGGGAGCGGTTTTCCAGCCTGTTTAGGCCAAGGGCGCCGGCCAGGATCCCTAACTGTAGAGCCAAGCTGGGCAGGGTAGTCTCCAGATCCCGCCCTGCCAAGGCCCGAAAGAAAAACACAAATGCCCCAACGCCAGCCGAAAAACCCACCGCCAGGTAGACAAAGCGCCGCAAACTGCGGTAGGGAGCGGTCACTTCTGCCAGCAGCCTCGCCCGCTCCGCCGTCGGATCCTGGGGCAAGCTGGCTTTGGGCGAAGACTTGGGATCCGATTCCGCCATTGGCTATACCTCTTCAGGCAAGAGCAAGGGATCCCGCCCAGAAATCGCAGCCAGACTTTCCTCGGCGGCCCGACAGGCGGCCAGGATATCTTGCTCTTCTCCACCCAAGTAGACGCGGCCAAAGCTACCAAAAGGCATCACCTCGAGGATGTTGATCCGGGCCGATTTTTCTGCCTCATTGGCGGCCAGGGGAGCATAACCTGCCGGCTGCACCTCCAGGATGTAAAGGGTTTGGCCCGCAAGAAGCATCTGGCCGCGGCGGAAACGGTTGATCAACTGGGTTTGGTGGGGATCGATGTTGCGGATGATCTGGCTAGAGATGATGCGCGGCTTGAGACGCTCCTGTTCGCTCACCCCCAAAGCCGCTAGGATGGCCCGCCCGGCAGTGCGGGTATCCCCCTGGTTGCTGGAGTGAACCTCCAAAAGACCGTAGAGGCGCTCTACTACCTGCAGTCCTGGCCTTACCGAGGTGGCTTTGAGGGCAATGTCCATGACGCGGTTGATCTCAATGCCGGGGGAAATCTCGACCCAGAGGGAAGTGTCTCCCGGCAGGGGCAAAAAGCCCTGGGCCACCGTGCCCAGATAGGCGGCGTACTGGGGCTGGAGCCGATCCAAAAACACGTAGCTGCGTAGGTCAATCCCCAAAGGAGTTCCCCCCTAGTCGCTTGGGCTCTGTGGGATGACAAGCTGGGAGTGGATCCCTATCTTCAGTCTCGCCTGATTTGGCCAGCGGGATCCCACCTTCCTGCTGCTACAGGCCGCCCTGGGCCACCACCTTTACAGTTGTCAGGGCTTCCAGGTCGATGGGCCCGCGCACATGCAGCCGCTGGGTAGAAATGCCCAGGGATAGGTCGCGAATCGCCCCCAAGGTAGGGATCCCGCTTCCGCGGCCCGCTGAGAGGGGCGTAGTGTTGATGTGGATAAGGGCCGCATCCACCTCCTGGAGAAAGCGCTGGGCCGCCGCCTGGCTATCAGTGAGGATGGCTTCCGACTGATGGTAACCGTTTTTGTTAATCCAGGCGATAGCCTCCGTTAAATCCGCTACTAGCTGGAGGCGCAGATGGGGACGCCGGGTGGAGTCAAACTCTTCTCCCAGCGGCTGGAGCTGGGGAAATTGCTCTAGAATTGGGGCGGCCGCCTGGACATCGACCTCCCCCTGACTGAGCAAAGCTTCGACCAGCGCTGGCAGATGGCTGGCGGCCCAGTCGGCGTGGATCAGCAGCCAGAGGGTGAGGGGCTGGTAGATGGGGATCCCTTCTCGGCCATAGCGAGCCAAGGGATCTAGCAAAGCTGACTTCACCAAAGGCCAGGGAGCAGTGCGATCCAGATAAACATGGCCATAGCCCAGGTGGGTAGCCAGGATCGGCACTTTGCTAGCCTGTAGGAGAAACTCCACCCAGCCGGGGCGGCCACAGGGGATTACCAGATCCACGTAGCGGGTTTGCTGCAGCAGCAGTAGCAGCAGCGAGTCCTCTTGGGGATCCGCCGGCCGGTCTTGGGTGGGCAAGGCTTGAATGGCCCCTTCCGGGATCCCGTGCTCGTAGGCTGTTTCTGCCAATAGGGTAACTAAAGCCTGGTGGGTTTTCTGGATGGGGCCGCTGCCGGCCAAGATCACACCATTGCCCGTCTTGAGACCCATGCCAATGCCGTTGAGGGCAAACTCGGGGTAGATCTCATAGACCAAAGCCACCACCCCCAAGGGGACGCGGTAGCGGCCAATAAACAGCCCGTTGTCCTGACGGTACCCCCTCTCCAGGCTGCCGATGGGATCCGGCTGTTGGGCCAAGAGAGCAAGCAACTGGGCAGACCGCTGCAGGCGCTCGGGGGTGAGCTTGAGGCCGTTGAGGATCCACTCCGGCACAGTTTGTTCGCGGCAGCTTTCCAGGTCGAGGGTATTGGCCTCCAAGAGCAGATCGGAGCGCTCCAGCAAACGGCGCGAGAGGGCCAGCAGGGCCTGCCGTTTGGTTTCGCCGCTCAAGCGCTGGAGCTGAGGCAGCAAGCGGCGCACCTGGCGCAGGGTGGTGCTGAGGTCAAAGGCTGAACCAAAATCGGTCACTCGCTTCCCTCCTGCCTGGCTGACCGACGACGGATCTGCTCCTGACCACTGCTAACAAGAAATGGCTAGATCCACAAGAGCCAAAGTGGGGGTTCTAGGGGCGCGATGGCCGGCGAAAATCTCAAGCATCTCAAGGCCGCCGCAGCAGCAGGATTGCCGTCACTGCCAACAGCGCTAGCAATAGGCAAAGAATCATGAGCCAACTGAGCAACTGGGTTTGGCTGGGGAAGAGCACCGCTCCGACAAACCCCACCACCAGAACGACTCCCAAGCCAAGGGTAAGGCCCAAGAGCGTGGATCCCTGGAAGGCGCTTTCCCGCCGCAACACCCACTGATGGCCGTTCCAGAACCACATTTTGCGGTAGGGGTAGGAAACCGCCAGTTGCTCAATGTGCAGGCGGTCGGGGGTGATGGCAAAAATATGCTGGCAACGACTACAGCCAAAAGCCTCAGTCAGGGTAATCAGGCGCAACTGACCCTGGTAGCAGCACGGGCAGGGGTAGATCTTGGTGGGCTCAATGGGCTGAGCCACCCGCAGGGACGATTTCTGCCGAGGCAACTTGCGAGGAGAAGAAAAGGCCACAGCTCCTGGTTGGGGAGAAGTCGGGATCCTTCACATCCTATCTTCAAGAAAGTGGAGTCAAGCTACCCAGAGATGCTGGGTGTAGCGCCAGGTCAAGATTTGGTTGAGAACGAGGAAGATGAGAGCCAGAAGCCCATAGCCCAGCTTGAGAACTCTGCTCAGGTGGGGACGGGCCCAGAGGGGAAGAAAGCCCAAATCGGTGTGCTTGGCCCAGTGCAGGAGGGCCAGCACTTGTACGACGTGAACCGGCAGGCAGTAGCGAATCATGCTTCGCTGGCCCAGGGGACTCATGCCGGCTACAGCGATGTAGAACATGGCCCAGGCAGCCAAATGGAGCCCCAGCCGCTCCCGCCAGCGCTGGCTCTTGCCGGCCAGGATACTCCACCCATCCAGCAAGCCTGTAACAACTAGGGATCCCAACGTAACAGACACAAACAGTTGGCTGAGAGCATCAGACCACAGGCCAGGATCCTTCACGGGTGCAGAAGGAGAGCGCAAGACTTGCCATCGCTCAGGGGAAAGAACATAGGTAGAAGCTTGGAAAAGGGCTTGGTAATTGGCCTGCACGCCAGTAAAGTAGCGCTGCATTTCCATGTAGAGATCCCAGCGGCCAAAGCGGAGCTGACAGTAGAGGAAAAAACTCAGCCCGCCCGACAAGGCCAAAACAACGGCGCTGGCTGTCCAAAACCAAGGGCGGGATAGCCGCAGTAGAGGAACCAGCGCCACCGGCAAACCCACAATGCGGGTGGCACTCATCACCAGACCGTGGATCCCGGCTAGGAGCCCTGACCTCATTGAATTCAAGTGGGCCGACCAGTAGAAAAAACCCAGCAGGCTGGCCATAAAGAGGGATTCGCTGTAGCCCACGACAAGGTAAAAGCTGCTGGGATAGACCAAGATCATCAAACTTGCCAGGACTTGCCAAAGCAAGGGGATCTGCCAGCGGCGGTAAAATAGGAAAAGGTAAACCCACATCAGCCAACAAAAGAACTGAGCAGTGAGATAAAGCCCCAGCTCCGGATCAACTCCTAATAGGCGGCTCATTATGGTCACTGCCAGAGGATAGCCGGGAAAGAAAGCTGCATTGCTCTGCTCGTAGGCAATCTTGTCAAAGCCCACAAACTGATACCCCCGCTCCACAATGCTCAGGTACCAATAGCTATCGCGCTGGCTCAGGGCTATAAAAGCAGAAGCATAGCTGCCGCGTTTTGTCCAGAGGTATATCGCCAACACTTGCAGGATAGTCAGCGCTAAGCCCAGCAAAAAAATCCGAGTAGAAAAGCCAACTAAACATTTGCGAATCTGCTGCAGCAGAGGGCCAGGACGCAGACTCATCAGCTTCACCACCAAGGTTCGATCAAGCCACCCAAAGATGCTGGACGTAGCGCCAGGTGAGGATTTGGTTTAGGGCAAAGAAGACTAAAGCCAAGATCCAGTAGCCCAGCCTCAGGACACTGCCAAGATAGAAACGCACCTGTTGGGGAATGAAGCTGAAATCGGTGTATCTGATCCCATGCAACCAGGCCAGCACCTGCAGGGTGTGAATCGGCAGACAGTAGCGGATCATACTTCTCTGGGCCACGGCACTCATGCCAGCCACGGAAATGGAGAACATAATCCAGGCAGCCAAATGGAGCCCCAGCCGCTCCTGCCAGCGCCGGCTCTTGCCGGCCAGGACACTCCACCCATCCAGCAAGCCTGTAACAACTAGGGATCCCAGGGTGAGGGGAACAAACAGTTGACTGAGGGAAATGGCCCATATCCCATCCCCCAAAGCCTCGGAAAAGGAAAACAAAGACTGCCAGTACCCAAGAGAAAAGAGGGGGGCATAAGTACGAGGTTGAATAATAGCCAGGTAATCGAAAGAACTGGGGCCAAAGTAGCGCTGCATTTCTATGTAGAGATCCCAGCGGCCAAAGCGGAGCTGACAGTAGAGGAAAAAACTCAGCCCGCCCGACAAGGCCAAAACAACGGCGCTGGCTGTCCAAAACCAAGGGCGGGATAGCCGCAGTAGAGGAACCAGCGCCACCGGCAAACCCACAATGCGGGTGGCACTCATCACCAGACCGTGGATCCCGGCTAGGAGCCCTGACCTCATTGAATTCAAGTGGGCCGACCAATAGAAAAAACCCAGCAGGCTGGCCGTAAAGAGGGACTCGCTGTAGCCTACGACAAGGTAAAAGCTGCTGGGATAGACCAAGATCATCAAGCTTGCCAGGACTTGCCAAAGCAAGGGGATCTGCCAGAGATGGTAAAACAGGAAAAGGTAAACCCACATCAGCCAGCAAAAGAGCTGGGCGGTCAGGTAAAGCCCTAACTCAGGCTCAACCCGCAACAAGCGCCTAAGGGCAGCAACGGCTAGAGGGTAGCCAGGAAAGAAGGCCACATTGCTCTGCTCGTAGGCAATCTTGTCAAAGCCCACAAACTGATAGCCCTGCCGCACAATCCCCAAATACCAATGGCTATCCCACTGGGTTAAACCCTTAAAGATGGAAGCATAGTCATCCTCCTCGCTCCAAAAGGAGATTAAGAAGATCTGCAACCCTGTCAAGGCCAAGCTTGGCAGCAGAACCTGGGTACAGAAAGGGGTAAGACACTGCCGGCTTTGCTGCAACAGATGGCTAAGAGAGAAACTCATCGTCGGACCTTCGCAGGTGGGGGTGGCACTTTGATCTCTTCTTGGTAATCACTGTCGGAGTTCACCTGCCAGAGATCGTGGCTGCCGGGGCGGAGGACGTTTTCCGCCGCCAATAGGCCCATCAGCAAACTGTGATCCTGGTTGTTGTACTTAAACGAGCCGTAGCGACCCACCAGTTGCAGGTTTTCAAACTGGCCAAGATACTTCTGCAAAATGGCTAGATCTTCTTTGTAGCTGCCGGCATAGATAGGATAGGTGCGGGGCAGGCGCACCACAAAGCCGCCGCAGATCTTCTGGCCTTGCAGCAGGCCAATTTGGCGTAGCTCCTTCTCAGCCAAAGTCAGTAATTCCTCCTCAGGGGCTTGCCACAAGGGATCCCCAAAGTTGCACCAATACTCACAGCACAAGGGGGTTTGTTCCCGGTTGGGGAGCATAGCCGGTGACCAATTGGCAAAGTTGGTTACCCGACCAACCTGCACTGTTGGGTCGTTGATATACAGCCAGTTGTCGGGGAAAAGCTGGGATCCCTCCACAATCAAGTAAACCAAAACCGTGTTGCGAAACTTGAGGTTGCGGGCTGCCTGCAGCACTTCTGGGGGAGGCAGTTCCCGCAGGCTCTGCACCAACACTGTCAGAGGGATCGAAGAGATGACGTGGGAGGGGGAGACCCAGGTTTCACTTCCATCCTGAAGATGGCGCAGTTGCAGCTCGACAATCCGGGATCCCTCATGCCTAAGGGCGATGACCTCCGTATTTAGCCAAACTTCTTGACCCTCGGCCAGCAAAAACTCCTGCATTTTTTCGTAGAGCTGACCAGATCCCAGACGAGGAAACTGAAATTGCTCAATTAGTGATTTGACGGAGCCGCGCTTCCACCCCAGCGCCTTGCGGATGGCTTGCCCAAGGCTGAGACCTTTGATGCGCTGGGCAGCCCAATCGGCGCTGATTTCGGTACAAGGGATCCCCCACAGCTTTTCCGTGTAGCCTTTGAAGAACATCTGAAAAAGCCGGCTGCCGAATTTTCCCTTGACCCAGTCGGCAAAGTTCTGGGGAGCTGGGCGGGGGATGAGTTGGGCCCAGAGGTAGGAAAGGACAATGAGCAAACTTTCCCACCAGCCAACCTTGCGCAGGACTTCCCAAGCTTGGATGGGGTACTGAAAGTATTGCTTGCGGTAGTAGATGCGGGTAAGCCGCCGGACAGTCACTTGTTCGGATCCCAAAACCTGGTTCCACAGCTCCAGCACCGCTGGGATCTTGGTAAAAAACCGGTGCGGGCCATAGTCGAGAATGAACCCCTGGTAGCGAATGCTTTTGGCCAGGCCCCCGACCCTGTCTTCTCGTTCCACCACCACCACGGGGAAGCCTAGCTGGGTCAGGCGATAGGCAGCCGCCATGCCCGCCGGCCCCGCCCCTAGGATATAGATGGGATCCCGCATCTCGCCTTACTTCTGCCTTCAAGTGCTGCCGACATTGTAATGTGGGGCGAGACTGGGAAAATGGGTAGAGGAGGAAAAAGGTAGACTGAGGAGGCTGAGGCTGGAGGCTGGCCTGTGCTGTTGACCAAGGGCTTTGAGGTAGAAATGTACACCGGCACCGCCGCCGGGGAAGTGGTGGGCCTATCGGATCGCATCTGCCAAGCTTTGCCGGAGTTTGTGCGAGAACCAGATCGGCGCAACGTCGAGTACATCACCCCGCCCCTTCGCCGCTACGAAGACCTGCTCTGTGCTCTGCTTCGGCCTCGCCTGCAACTGCGGCAGTTTTTGCGCCGTCTTGGCCCCTACACCTTGCTGCCGGGGAGCACCCTGGCTCTGGGCGGCAGCGACCACTTCGAGCGCTCGGATCCGGGCAACCCCTACCACGACTACATCGAGCGCACCTACGGCACGCGGGTGGTGACCGCCAGCATCCACATCAATGTCGGTCTGCCAGATACGGAGGCCATTTTCCTCGCCTGTCGCCTGCTGCGGGCGGAAGCCCCTCTTTATTTGGCCCTGAGCGCTTCTTCTCCTTTCCTGGACGGCCAGGTAACGGGCTATCATTCCAGCCGTTGGCAGGTGTTTCCTAAAACGCCGGCCCAGGTGCCCTTCTTCCGGAATCACGCCCACTACATCGCCTGGATGCAGGAGCAACTGGCCCTGGGCACGATGCAGAATGTGCGCCACCTCTGGACTTCTGTACGGCCCAACGGCCCGGAGCGGCCCTATCACCTCAACCGAGTGGAGCTGCGCATCTGCGACCTGGTGGCAGATCCGGTGATGATCCTGGCCATCGCCGCCTTAGTGGAGGCCCGCCTTTGGCAATTGCTGTCCCACCCGGAGGCCCTGGATCCCTTGGGGGGGCCCTTTACCCCAGCGGAGCTGGAGAGTCTTTGCGAGGCCAACGAGCAGGCTGCTGCCCGTGAGTCTCTGCAAGCTCGGCTGATTGACTGGCGCACCGGCCGCGAACGCTTAGCCCAGGAGTGGATTGAAGAGCTGCTGACTGAAGCGTGGCGCCTGGGCCAGCCCCAAGGGCTGGGTTGCTTCTTGGCTCCCTTGCAAACCCTGCTCCAGGAAGGCAATGAAGCCCAGCGCTGGCTGAAGCAGGTCAACCAGGGATCCACACCCGCCCAGGTGTACCAACGGGCCATCCAGGAACTGGCCGAACAAGACCGAGAAAGGCAGGAGACCCTCTGCCAACTGGTTGGCTAAGCCTCTGCACAAGGCCACTTTGACTTAGGTTGGCCTAGCCCTGCTTCACCACTTCCCGTAGGGCTTGCCGAGCCCCACAGCTCCTGCGTCCAAGTCAGTAGCGAAGCCGGCAGAGGCGGCACCGTCGCCACAATCATTGGCCCCAGCGGCCTCAAGTCTTCCACCAGGGCCCCGGCAAATCAGTCTTGCAAAGCATCCCAATCGATGGGCTGCCCAAAAGACAAGAACGGACACACCCAAATTACTGGCAAACTTCAGTAGAAGCTGCCGCTTTGTTGGATAGGCTGGAGCAGCCAGGCGAGGAGAGGCTTGACTTGTGCGAAGTAGCTTTCACCCAAAGGTCGTGCCGTTCCATCCCCAAAGATAGCCTTTGGCATCGCCGAACTCAATGTAAATCCTCTTCTTGGGGATCCCCAATTTGTCCTCGATGGTGCTGCAAAAAAACTCGCTCAGGGATCGGGTTTGATCGGCGGAAAACTGCCCAATACTCTTGATCTCTACATAGCAGCAGGGATCGGCGCTGCCGGCAAAGGTCATCGGGATCCCTCCTTCAAAAGCAGTCATCACGTAGGCTTCCGACTTGCCCAACTGCTTGGCCAGAGCAGCAGAGAGGAACTTGAGTAGGTCTGCCACGGCGGCAGGTTCTGGCTGCAGAGAGGTTTGCAACTTGATCAAAGGCATGAGTACTTTTTCTTCCCGACAAGCCTATTTTGGCATTGCGGGTTCGTCTTCTCTGGGATCCGCCTGTGGTAGCGTAGCGGAAGAGCTTCTCTTCACTGGGGCAAACCTCTATGGAGCCGATTGATCTGGCTAGGGCAGAGATGGGCCACCCCCAGGGTCAAACCAGGCCAGGCCCTCGGGAGGTGCAAACCGAGGCTGCTCCTGTTCCTGTCGGCCCTTACAGCCAGGGCGTTGTCGCTTCGGGGCCCTTTCTGTTTGCTGCTGGCCAGGTGGGCCTGGATCCCAGAACCGGCAAGCTGGCGGGGGAAGACATTGCCTCGCAAACTCGCCAGGCGCTGCTGAACCTGAAGGCAGTGCTGGAAGCAGGGGGCACGAGCTTGGCCAATGTGGTGAAGACCACGGTTTTCTTGGCGGATATGAAAGACTTTGCTGCCATGAACGAGGTTTATCGAGAGTTTTTCGCCACTGAGCCGGCGCCGGCCCGCTCTTGCGTGCAAGTAGCTGGCCTGCCCCTGAATGCCTTGGTGGAAATCGAGGCAGTGGCCTGCTACCGATAACAGTGGTTTGCAATCCTGGCAGCCGCAGCTACAGCCTGCTTGTACAAAGCGCCTGCCACCACAACTCTGTAGCGAAGCAGCTTGTCCCGTCTATCTTTCCCCTTTCCGGTAACCCAGCAGAGTAGCTTGGTAACCCTCCGTCCCGCTACCCCGGACAGTGCCGAAAGCCAGTAAGTAAGCGGAACTAGGAACCGTCTAGGGGCGTCTTGACAGCGCCCTTACGAGTCCAACGGTGGACTGCGTAAGCATCCCCCGACTCTAGTCAGGGGAGTGTCAACCAGCGGCTCAACTGCCGCAATTAAGTTTTTCCCAGTCCTGCTGGTGGATGGCGAGCATTTGGGCCTGGGCCTGAATGGCCGCCAACGTTTCTGCCATCAGGGGCCAGTTGCTGTCAGGGGGAGTGGGATACTGCTTGAGCTTCCCGAGAGTGCTGCTGAGGGCCACTTGCAGTTGCTGCAGCAGTTGGTGCGTCTGTTGGGCCAAGGCCAGGGTCTCGGAGACGCGGAGGCGGTTCTGGCTTTGCTGATACTTCTGGAGGGCTTCTCCTCGCAGAATGCTGAGGATGGCTCCTTCCCTAGGAGGGGAGCCCGGTCCGGTTTTAGAGGGCTGGGGAATGATGCGCAACTGCAGTACCAGCGGCTCCCCCCGGTACAGCCGCTCCGCCTCCGCCTGCTGCGGCTCTCCGATGAGGGCAGGATCGAGAGCCATCATCCGCTTCATGGCGGCAATCAGCCTAGCCCGGATCGGTTCTGAGAGATCCTTGAACAGATCCCGCAGGATCCCTTGCTGGCGATAGCGCACTCGGCACACCACTCCCTCCTGGGGTTCCACAAAAATTTGCTCTGCTTTCTCGTCTAGAGCCCGCCGCAGCATCGAGTTCAGCAGCTGCTGCACGGTCTCTTCCGCTTCGTCAGCAGGAACAGGCGGAGCAGTTGGCCGTGCCGGCAGCGGCTGGGTGGGAGTTGGTCGGCTGGGCGGCTCAGCTACGGGAGCAGGGACTTCCCGAGTGGTACGGCTGGCGTGGGCCTGGAGGCGCAGCCGCTCCACCTCTGCCGGGCTAGGGGGATGACTGAAGTAGTAGGCAATTAACTCTTGCTGCTGCTCGAGCGTAATTGGAACTGGCTCAACCGTAATCTGGGAATAGGCCAGCATCTTGCTCACGTAGTCCAGGGCTGCCAAATCCTGGGGATCCACCATGCCCAGGATCAAGCTGTCCATATCCAGTGCCAAAGGCACCACCTGGTAGTAGATACAAATCTCCACCGGCAAGTATTGGGCAATCAGGGCTGCCACCCGTGCCCGGTCAATTAGAGAGGGGTGTTCCACCGCCAAAGAGGCATCTGGATTGGTCATGGCAAGCCTGAAGGGGATCCAGGAGGGGGAAAGCGTCGTCTTTGATCATAGGCCCTCGGCCTGCGGGGTTTCTGTCTTGCCCTCCCCCAAGCAGTCCAAAATTGAATAATGTAATACTAGAAGCATCCCTTAGGATCTTCTGCAACGAGAGAACGGTAGCCTTGGTCAGCCTTGGAGTTAACATCGACCACGTGGCCACGCTGCGCCAAGCCCGCCGCACCGTCGAACCGGATCCAGTGGCCGCGGCTGTAATTGCCGAGTTGGCAGGCGCCGATGGGATCACGGTGCACCTGCGCGAGGATCGCCGCCACATTCAGGAACGGGATGTGCGGCTGCTACGGCAGACGGTGCGCACCCACCTGAACTTGGAGATGGCGGCAACGGATGAGATGGTGGCCATTGCCTTAGAGATCAAGCCCGACTATGTCACGCTGGTTCCTGAGCGGCGGGAAGAGATTACCACCGAAGGGGGACTGGATGTGGCCAGTCAGGTTTCGCGCCTAAGTGAAGTGGTTGACCGACTTCAAGGAGCCGGCATTCCCGTCAGCTTGTTTGTCGATCCAGATCCCATCCAGATTGCCGCCGCTGCCCAGGTGGGGGCCCGCTGGGTGGAGCTGCACACCGGGCGCTATGCCGAGGCCTCTTCAGAAGCCCAACGGGAGGTGGAGCTGGCCCAGCTGCAGCAAGCCAGCCAGCAGGCCATTCAACTGGGGCTGCGGGTCAATGCTGGGCACGGCCTCACCTACTGGAATGTGGGCCCGGTGGCGCGGATCCCGGGCATGGAGGAGCTAAACATTGGCCATAGCATCATCAGTCGAGCGGTGCTGGTGGGGTTGGATCGGGCGGTGCGGGAGATGCGTCAGGCGATGGGATTAGGAGTAGGCCCGGCATGAACTCGGAGTACTACGGCTACGACAACGGCTACGATAACTACGTTCTCGACCAGGCTGAGATCGACCGCCTGCTGGATCTGCTGCCGGCCAGCATGCGGGAGAGCGTCAAGATCTTGCCGGCCTCGGAGCAGCAGACAGTCGTAATCAAAGGCCGCCGGCAACTGCCCTGGGAGCGGCAGCTGCGGCTTTTTGTTAAGCCCTACGAGTGGCGGCAGTTTACCCCGCTGCAGCGGGCCAGCTTGTTTCTGCACAAAGTAGGCTACTACAGCCGGGCGGCCTCGCGACAGATTGACTTTTACCTGGCTATTGCTGCCTTGGGAGGCTTGAGCCTAATCTTCGAGGCGGTGCAGCAGGATCCGGTGGGGGCAACGGTTTCCGGTGGCTTGAGCGGCTTGGCTCTCTGGCAGTTGCGCCGCGACCAGACCAACGACCGCCGTCTTTTGGCTGCCGATGCCTACGCTGTGGACCGGCTGGTCTTGCGCGGAGTTCCGCGGCTGCAGGCGGTGGAGGCCTTAGGGCAGGCGCTGCACCTAGAGGCCCGTCTGGAGGGGCGTTCTGGCAACGACCTGTTGGACATGCTGCGCTACCAAAACCTGAAGCGGCTGGCCCAGCGCCCCGCAGAAGACATTGTGTTGAGCTAGGGCCGAGCCATGCTTTCCCCTGCGCGGCTGGGATCCCTGGTGGGTCGGGGGGCCTGGGGGCATCACCTTCTCCAGGTGGCAGTAACCGATTCCACCAACCGGCTGCTCTTGGACTGGGGTCGTCGCTTCCCTCAGCCGCTGCCCCTGGGCACGGTTTTGGTGAGTACCCGCCAGCGGGCAGGACAGGGCCAGCATGGGCGAGTATGGCAATCGCCAGCGGGGGGGTTGTACCTGTCGGTCTGGCTGGGATCCCCTCCCCTGCGGCATTCTTTGCTGGAACTGACCCTAACCTTGGCCTGGGGTATAGCGGGCAGCTTGCGCCAGAGACTGGGGATCCCGCTGCGGCTGAAATGGCCCAACGACCTGGTGGTGCCGGACAAGCAGCGACCTGGTTCTCTGCGCAAGCTAGGGGGGATCCTGGTGCAAAGCCGCTTTGGGGAGAGGGGACAGTTGCTGGGGTTGGTGGCTGGCGTGGGTGTAAATATCAACAATCCCGTGCCCGCTGAGGGAATCAATTTGGCCGAAATCTTGGGATCCCGCCAGGATGGCACTGCCGTTGCTGCCTGGGTTTTGCAGGGGATGGAGCGGGGGTTTCAGAGCTGGCTGCAGGAGGGGTTTGCTCCTGTGCGCTCCGAGTACGAAGCCTGGACAGTGCAGCCGCAAATTCAATCGCTCCCCGGGGAGGCGTCGGCTACGGTTTTGGGCCTTGCCGAGGATGGCAGGCTGCGGGTACAAACTCAGGGGGGACAGATCCTCGTCCTCTCTCCCGAGCAGGTGCGCCTAAGCTATCAAGTGTCTCTTGCCAGCAGCTCCTCCTTTGCGTGATGGATTCCACCTCTTTTGGGCAGCGTCTTCTCTCTTGGCTAGGCAGCAGTTGGGCCGCCAGAGGGCGACAGCTGCGACGGCTGGGGCTAACTCTAGGCCTAGGGCTAAGCCTGCTCTGGTTTTCTCCCCCAGCGTTGTTGGCACAGACGCGCCTACCCCCTCCTCCCCCCGTCGGGCCAGCGCTGGATACCCCTGCAGCAAAGGCCCTGGTCCTGGATGGCGCCATTCCCCTGCCGCAAACTAGCCCAGGAACCCCAGGCTTGCTCTTGCAACCCAGCGAGGCTCTCCGCACCGAGGTGGGCCGGGAAATCGTTATCGAGCCAACAAAGGTTACCGAGACTCAGCCGGAAAGTGGGGTAGCAGTAGTGCTGCTGGAGCGCAGCTCCGGTCGCCGCATCCTTCTCCTGCCAGGGGAAGAGCTTCGCATTGAGGATCCCAGCCCGCCCCCAACCCCTGAGCCGCCACCGCCGACCTGGCCCCCATCGATCCCAAGTGAGGAGCAACTGCTCTATCCTCTGCCCCACCCCGTGCCGATCACCTCTGGCTTTGGCTTGCGGATTCACCCCCTCAAGGGTCAGCTGGAGTTTCACGCCGGCGTAGATCTGGGGGCCAGCCTGGGTACGCCAATCC
Source organism: Synechococcus sp. H70.2 (assembly GCF_047462275.1). Classification (NCBI taxonomy): domain Bacteria; kingdom Bacillati; phylum Cyanobacteriota; class Cyanophyceae; order Synechococcales; family Synechococcaceae; genus Synechococcus; species Synechococcus sp. H70.2. The sequence goes on along the minus strand of NZ_JANSIU010000002.1, from coordinate 223,753 downwards.
TAGCTGCCCTGACTGGTAAGGTGGTGAGTGCCGGATCCCTAGGAGATCTGGGGATCACGGTGGTCCTGGAGCATGCCGGTGGCCGGCGCACCCGCTATGGTCACATGTCTAAAGTAGCTGTCACCCCAGGAGAAGTGGTTCGGCAGGGATCCATCATTGGCTATGTAGGGGCGACAGGAGCAGTTACCGGGCCGCACCTGCACTTTGAGCTGTGGCAGCGGACAGCGGGGCAGAGCTGGAGGGTTTTGGACGCCACAGAAGAACTGAAGGTTGCCGTTAGCCAGTTGCCGAGCTAGCTGGAGCCAGCTTGGGTTAGCATAGGTGAGCGGGATCCCGCCGTTGCGGACGTGGCGGAATGGCAGACGCGCTAGACTTAGGATCTAGTGCCGCAAGGCGTAAGGGTTCAAGTCCCTTCGTCCGCATGGCAAGCCCTCTATCCGGGGAAGATTACCTGCAGAATCTGCTCAGGAGGGATCGAGCCGATCACCCCCTTGGCTGCCTTGACGGCGCGGAAGGGCCCTTCAGAAGGCAGCAGCCGCTCTGGATCGGTGGGGCCAAACAGAGCCACCAGCGGAGTTTGCGTAGCCACCGCCAGGTGCATGGGGGCGCTATCAGTACACAGCAGCAGAGTGGAGCCAGCAATCAAGGCCGCCAGTTGGCCCAGTTGGGGAGGGCGGCTTACCGGCAGATCTGGCAGTTGCGACAGAAAGCCCTCCGCCAGCTGCTCATCTTCTGGCCCCAACAGCAGCACCAGCGGCAGCTCCGGCCGCTTTTCCCGGAAACCCTTAATGACCCTGACCCAGTTGGCGGGGGGGTAGATCTTCTGAATTCCCTTCTCCTGGGACAGTTGGCTGGCGCCAGGGTGCAGCAGCACGTAATCTTGGGCAGCATTCCCCAGCAGGCGCTTGCGTTCCTGCTCGGCCCACTCCAGGTCTGTCTTCTTGAGGCGAATCTGAGGCAAGCCTGCCGGCGCAGTGATGCCAAACCCCTGCAGCAAGTCGTGGTACATGCTGGCGGCGTACTGGGCTGGCTTCAGGGGTACTGGGTCAGTTAGCCAAGGTCGTCCAGGTCCTGGCGGAGCATAGCCAACTCGCTTCGGGATCCCAGTTAGCCAAAGCAGCAGCTTGACCCCCAGGCTTTTGCCCAGACTCAGCACAGCGTCGTACTGCCGCTCTCGGATTCGCCCCAGCAGATCGCTGATATCTCCCAACGAAAGCTGCTCTTTAAATGGAAAGGTCAGCACCCGATTCACCGAGGGACAGAGCTCGTAGGCAGCTGCTGCCCGTGGCTCCACCACCACCTCCAGCTCCGCTTCTGGAAAGCGCTGTCGCAAACTCGCCAGGGTGGGAAAAAAAAGAATTTGGTCGCCAATCCCTCCCGGCACCAAAGCTAGAATTCGGGGTGCTAAAGGCGCTTTGCCGCCAACTTGTTGAGAAGCAACCTGCATAGAGCATCCTGTCGATAGCGGTAGCTGTATCCAGCCTAGGGGATCCCTGGTCAGAAATGTACCGCGTTCACTCTAGCTTAGGATCAATCCGGAGCGAGGCTGGATCCCAGCTGCTCGCTCAGCAACTGAGCTCCACAAAAGCCCAATTTGGTGCCAGAGCGTTGTCTCCACCGGCTCTTATCCTCGATGATGGGCTGTGGCCGCTACCCCCCAAAAGGCAGCACCATGACGGATGAGCCAATCCCGCTGCTGGATTTAACTTTGCAATACCGCGCTCTGGCTGGATCCCTTCTGCCTGAGGTGGAGGCGTTGCTGGCTTCTGGCCAGTACATCGGGGGAGAGGCGGTGCAGCGCTTTGAGGAGCTATTCTCCCAGTTTCTTGGCGGCGGCGACCTAGAGACTGTCAGTTGCAATTCCGGCACTGATGCTTTGGTATTGGCCCTGCGGGCTTTGGGAATCCAAGCGGGCGATGAGGTCATCACCACTGCCTTTAGCTTTTTTGCCTCCGCCGAGGCTATTGATTTGGTGGGGGCACGCCCGGTGTTCGTGGATGTGGATCCCTGCACCTTTAACCTGGATCCCCAGCTTCTGGCAAAGAGCATTTCCCCCCGCACCAAAGCCATAATCCCAGTGCATTTGTTCGGCCAGGCAGCCAACATGACCCAGATCCTGGCCATTGCGCGGCGGCATGGGTTGGCAGTAGTGGAAGATTGTGCCCAGGCGGTAGGAGCCTGCTGGGGGGGCAGGCCGGTGGGCACCTGGGGGGATATCGGCTGCTTTAGCTTTTTTCCCACCAAAAACTTGGGGGCAGCAGGGGATGGCGGGGCAGTGGTAACCCGGGATCCGCAACTGGCCCGCAAGGTGCGCATCCTTAAAGAACACGGCCAGGTCTGTCAGTACCACCACGAATACATTGGCCTCAACAGCCGCCTCGACGCGCTGCAGGCCGTGATCCTCACGGCTAAGCTGCCTTACCTGCGGGAGTGGAACTGGCGGCGGCAGGCCATTGCCGAGTCCTATCACCGCTTGTTGCAGGGGATCCCTGGCCTCATCCTGCCCCAGGTGGCGGTGGGGGGCAACTCGGTGTGGCACCAGTACACGGTGCGGGTGCCTGGCTCCCACCCAACCGACTCACGGCGGCGTGATGCTTTGCAACGGCAGTTGCAGGAGCGGGGCATTGCCAGCCGCGTTTATTACCCCCTTCCTCTGCATCTGCAGCCGGTGTACCGCAAAAAGTTGGGGTACAAACCTGGGGACTTGCCCAATGCCGAGCTCTGTGCTGCCCAGGTGTTGTCTTTGCCCTGTTTTCCCGAGCTGACCCTCCGGCAACAAGAGCGAGTGGCCGCGGCCATTGCCGAAATTCTCACAGAACAACCCTGCCCCTTCTCCGGCCAACGCAACGATAGCTACCTTGTCTCGGACGATCCCTCAAAGGTCTGAGGAAAAACCCCAGAGCACCATCGCTAGCCTGTAACTGCTGTGCCACCGCACTCGAAAGGACTCCGTCCTGCTGACGCGAATGGCAGGAAGGATCCGACCAGTAACGAGCAACTTATTTGCGGGACTTGCCCTATCGCGTAGCTCAATGTTTGAGAATGTCCAGTACTCCCCCTAACTCCAGCGGAGGGTTGAGGGGCAAGAGTTAGCGGCACAGGGCGGCGGAGAAGGGATGCCAGTGTTACCAAAACTTAGCCAAGCAGCATTTCAACTTTTCCAATCCTTGCGATGGCGGTGGAAGTTGGGGATCCGCTCTCCCCAGTTGAGGCAGCGGGTTCGTTTTCTGCGCCGCTTCCGCTTTACCCGCATCGGGGGTCGGTTTGTCGGGATCACCCTCCTGGTGAGTATTGCCGCCTTCAACACCGGCAACAATCCTCTCTACTTGGTGCTGGGGATGCTGCTTAGCCTCATTCTCCTCAGCGGCCTTCTCTCCGAGCTCACCCTCAAAGATCTGGAGGTGAGCCGGCGGTTGCCCAGCCGCATCTTTGCCGGCCAGCCGGTCTTGGTGGGGCTGACGCTGGTCAATCGCAAACGGCGCCTGCCCAGTTTTTCGCTCCAGGTAAGGGAACGCATCGAGGGGTTGAAGCAGACGGATTGGCCTTCCAGCTATGTGCTGCGGCTGGATCCCGGCAGCAGGGTGGAGACTTTCTATCAACACACCTTTTCAAGGCGAGGGGTGTGGCAGTTGCAGGGTTTTGAGATTGCCACCAGCTTTCCCTTTGAACTCTTCCGCAAGGCATTGGAAATCGAGGACCCGCAGACAGTAATTGTGTTTCCTCGGCCTGCCCCTGTCCAAAACCTGTTGCTGTGGGAACAATTGAGCGGCGGTAGCCAGTTGCGCCCTCAGGCCGGCCAGGAGGGGGACTACCTTAGCCTGCGGCCCTATCGTCCCCAGGATGATCTGCGCTCGGTGCACTGGAAGATCTCCGCCAAACGGGATCAACTGGTTGTGCGGGAGCTGGAGCGCCCCCGTTCCCAGGCCATCGTCCTCTGTTTTGAAAATCGCTGGCAGCCGCGGGGAGAAAGCCCTGAAGCCCATCGCAACAAGCTGGAGCGGGCCGTAGAGCGCTGTGCCGGGATCCTCACCTATTTGATTCGAGAAGGCTATCCTGTAGCGCTGGCCACCTTGCAGGAGCGAACTGCTTTTGGAGCGGATCTGGCCCACCAAGACCGGCTGTTAACTCTGTTGGCCCAACTAACGTTTGTCGGGGATCCCCAACTCAACTCTCAACTGGCTGATCCCTCTGCCGGGTTTAACCTCACCCCTCAAGATCGCTGTGTGCTGCTGGCCCATCCCGACCAGGATGGAAAATCTGCCCCGGTTCATCTCATCCACCCAGGGTTGCTGTTGCAATTTATCCCCATTGAGTGAACTTCAGACCCATTTTGAAAGTTTAGGTGCCTACCCTTTGCTGCAGATTAGGCGCCAGATAGCCGCGTTCCCCCAAGCTTTCCAGCAGGGGCCCATAGCGATCGAACTTGACCACGCTGACCGAGGCAGCCAAAACCTCGGTGCGATCCCGGTAGCGGCCCAGGTGAATGCCCAGCAGGCTGCAGAGAAGAATCCGAAGGGTGGCCTTGTTTGTGGGAGACGATATCTCCGCCACAACCGGCAGGGCGCGGTTGGCAATTTGCACAGCGGTTTCGCCACCTGGGGGCGTTCCAGGCCGGCTCGGTCCTCCAGCGCCAGTAGGCTTCGGGATGGGCTTCGCTGGCCTCGGCGTGGGTTTTGCCCTCCCACTCGCTGTAATGGATTTCCCTATCTCCAACCCCGTCTTCTCTGCCAGCAGCCTGAGGGTAGCCAAGGTGCGCCGCATCGGGCTGACGTAGAGGGCCTGCCAAGGGATCCCAGCATAGGCGGCGGCAAAGGCTTCTGCCATCGGCTGGCCTTCGAGGGTGAGGTCGGGATCAAGGGCGCCACAAAAGCTGCCGGAACGGCTGTAGGGGGTTTCCCCGTGTCTGAGTAGGTAAAGTCTGAGGCTCAGGGGAGAAGATTCCAGGGGGGTTAAACTCCGCTACTCCCCCGCGGGGCGGTGGTTGGTGGTGGGGATGTAGATGCGGCTGCCGGCCCACTGCAGCTTTTCTCGCAGGGTGCGGAAGTAGGAGAGGTCTTTTTCTAGGATCATCAGCTTGGCCGGCAGGGGAGCCCGTTGAATTTGCACCCACTGGCCGGGGTTGACCGATTGAGCCAAGACACCATCAGTCCAGAGGCGGGTCAGCCCTTCCGGATCAGCAAGGGGCCAGATCTCCACCGTGGCCGTGCCGCTGATAACAATGGGCCGGCTGGACAAGCTGAGGGGACAAATGGGGGTGATGATGATGGCCTCAAAGGTAGGCTCCAGGATGGGACCATTGGCTGCCAAAGTGTAGGAAGTGGATCCCGTTGGCGTGGCCACCAGCACGCCATCCCCGTGGTACTGATCCAAAATCTCGCCATTGACTTCGATTTCCATGATGGCGGCGGGCAGGCGTTCCCGGTTGATGGGCTTGAGGCACATTTCGTTGAGGGCGTAGTAGACTTCGCTGACCGGGCGGCCCTGCCGCTTGCCCTCCCCAGGGATAGCCCCTTGCCCCAATTGCGCTTGCTCCCAAATCTGGGCCTGCAACATCATGCGGGCTTGCAGGACGAAGTCTCCTGCCTGAATGCGATCCCAGGGATCCTGGTGCAGCACCCGCTCTGATTGAGCCAAAAACCCCAGCCTGCCCCCCGACTGAATGGGCAAAATCGGGATCCCGTGCGGGGCCAAGTGGCGGGCTGCCGCCAACACCGACCCATCTCCCCCTAGTACCACAGCTAGATCGATGGGATCCGAAGTGGCCTCCAAAAAGACCGGGTAGGGGTTGTGGTGCAAGCCGGTGGGAGCGGTCAGCACCGTAACGCCGCGCCGACGCAACTGCTCCGCACACAATTGACAGGCGGCCTTGCTCTCCCGATCCCCCTCCTTGTAGGCAATCACCACCAAGCCCAAGTCCATAAGCCCTCGCGCAGGGATCCCTTCCGATCATCCCTCTTCAGGCCGAAGGTTGCCCACAAGGCCTCATTTCCCCAGCATTCCCTCTCACTTTTTTTCACATTTACTAGGGATCCTTAAGAAAATCTCTAAATGGTTATTCCAAGTAGCAGTAAAAAACGGCTCGTCGCGTCGTTATTACTAGGCAGCGCTGCCGCGAACGCGCCGCTTCAGCTCCCCTCTCCCAGAGGGAGAGGGGCCGGGGGTGAGGGCTTGAGCAGCGCAGAGTTCCCAGAGCGTCAAAGATTGGGATCCCTGAGTTGGACGGGGAAAGGAGCGGGTATAAACTCCAGCAATTGGTTTATCGTATGGACATCCCTGCCCAAGCTGCCTCCTTATGTCTTCCGAACTCACCAATCGCATTTTGGGTGGCCGCTACCAACTGATTCAAGAAATCGGTGGCGGCGGCATGGGATCCGTCTTTCGCGCTTTGGACTTGCACAACAACCGCCAAGAGGTGGCTGTTAAGATCCTGCATGCCCCTATGCTGCTGAGCCGGGGTGACGCCCAGACCGATTTGCGTCGCCGCTTTGCCGAAGAGGTTCGCGTCAGCACCCTTCTGGGCCAGCATCCCCGCATCGTCAAAGTCTTGGATCACGGCCAAGAGGGGGAGCAGGCCTACTTGGTGATGGAATACCTCAAGGGGCAGGATCTGGGCAAGCTGATTCGAGAAAAAGGGGCTCTGCCGCTCCGGCAAGCCCTTCGGCTGGCCCTGCAGGCTTGTGAGGGGCTGCACTTTGCCCATACATTTCACGCCAAGGTCGAGGGCCGCGAGATTCGGGGCGTGATTCACCGCGACATCAAGCCCAGCAACCTGTTTGTTGAGCGGGTTTTTCGAGATGGCCAGCTTACGTCGCAACTGAAAATCCTCGACTTCGGCGTAGCCAAAACCTTGGCGGATCACACCCTTAGCCTGGGCACCCAAAAGGGGGGCGGATTTATCGGCACCGCTCGCTACGCCTCTCCTGAACAGATACGGGGCAAGTCTCTGGATGCCCGCTCAGACATCTACTCCCTGGGGGTGGTGCTCTACGAGATGCTGACGGGATCCATGCCCTTTCAATTGGAAACCGACACTCTGCACAGTTGGATCCACGCCCATTGCTACGAAAACCCGATTGAGCTCACCTCGGCAACAACCCCGCAGCCAATCCCACCTGCGGTGGCAGCGGTGGTGATGGATTGTCTCAAGAAAAACCCCGACGAGCGGCCGCAGACGATGCAGGAGCTAGGGGAGCGGCTGCTGCAAGCCTATGAGCTGACGGTAGCCACTCAACTCTCCAGCAGCCAGGCCAGTACCGTGATTCTTCCCACCAGCGGTGCCAAGGCTCAAGGCCATGCTCCACCTTCTTCTATTCCCAGGCCGCCAATCGAAACCACCAGCAATACAGGATCAACTGCTGGAGCCTTTGAAGATATCCGCGATGAGGATCTGGATCTCATTGAAGAGGAGCCGGTCTCCCCTCCAGGGGTAGGGATCCCCTACTACATCGCCGAGCGGGCACCTCTCCCCTCAACTACCTCGGCAGAAGCTGCGCCGGATCCCTCCTCTCAAGCTGCAGGCGAAACTGCCAAAACGCCCTCTACAGTCCTCCCAGCCAGCAACACTCGTCCGGCTGCTCCTCCTCAGGATCCCCCCGTCCCACCACGGACGGATACCCCCCGCACCCGCCCCCTGCCGCGAGCTGCCCCCCCAACGGTTCTCCAGCCTTCTGGCAGCAGCCTCAAGTGGGTCTTGGCTGGGGGAGGCGCTGTGGCTTTGTTGGCCGCGTTTTTGCTCTGGCCGCGCCCAGCAACCCGCGATACCCAGGAAGAGCCGGAGCCGATCCCTACCGCCGCAGTCACCCCGAGACCTACCCTCGAGCCCGTCCCCACCCCCACGCCGGTGGCAACGCCTACTCCAACTCCGGCAGCGACACCCACTCCCACTCTGGTGGCAACGCCTACTCGAACTCCGGCACCAACACCCACTCCCACTCTGGTGGCAACGCCTACTCGAACTCCGGCACCAACACCTACTCCCGCTCCGGTGGCAACGCCTACTCGAACTCCGGCACCAACACCCACTCCCACGCCGGTGGCGACGCCTACTCGAACTCCGGCACCGACACCCACTCCCGTTCCAGTGGCAACGCCTACTCCAACTCCGGCAGCGACACCCACTCCCACTCCGTTGCCAACACCAACGCTTACTCCTACCCCTCGATTGACGCCGCTTGTTCCTCGCACTCCTACCCCTACCCCAACTCCACCCCCGCCGCCCACCTCGACACCACTTCCACCAACGCCAATGCCTGTGCCAGAGCTTGCCTTGAGCGGCCAGTGGCTCTACGAGGGAGGATCCTTTGTCTGGCAGGGATCCCTGTGTAAGGTTAATGTTGCAACCGGTATCCAGGAAACCGTCTCCATTCGTCAAGACGGCACCCAGCTCAGGGTTTCCTCTCCCAGTTTTGAGGAGCGCAGCGGCCAGCTCATCGGCAACCAATTTTCTGTCAGCGGCAGGATAGGGGGCAGCGGTACTCCAACCATCACGTGGAGTGGCACTGTCAGCCCTGACGGGCGCTCCATTCGCGGCACAGCCACCTGTGGCAGCGCCAGCTTTGCCATCAGGCTCATCCGCCAGAGTTAAATACCCACGCCGCCGCCTCGGTCGCCGCCGCCGCCGTTCTCCGGATCCTCCGGCTTCTGCTGGATGGCAGGGGGAGGAGGAGGAGTGGCAGAGGTTTCCCTGACCACCTCGAGGGTGTAGGGGCCGCGGCCAGGGCTACCCGGAGCAGAGCTGCGGGCATTCTGGGCCCAGTAGCTTTCCACCAGCACTAAGTAACAGCGGTCTTGCCGTACTGGGATCGTCAGCTCAGAGGTGGTGAAATTGCCAGGAGCTGCGTCATCGTTGATAAAGATGAGTTCCGGATCAGAATTCCTGTTGGCATCAAGGCCAAGGATGACCAGCAGAGGATCGAAGACTGAACTGGTTAGGCGGATAGTAACTCCGGTAACATTAGCTGCAGAAGGAAAGTAAAGGAATCCGTCAACGTAAAAGGTAAAGGTGCCAGGGGGGGGTGGGACTTCCCGGGCATTTATCACATTGTCTTTCTCATCGAAGTAGATCTCCAAGTCGCTATTGGGCCCCAAGGTTCCACTGCGCTTCTCTCCTGGGCGCAAACTCTTGGCAGCAAAAATCGCTGGAAAGGCCTGCTCGCAGACATTGACCGGCGGTGGCACTGTCCCCCCAGACCCCCCACAGCTTGCTAGAAGGAGAGTCGAGGCTAGAAGGCCCCAGAAAAAACGCACCTGCAATCCCTCAACCTTCGATGCCGGCAATGACGACATAGACACTCCTCTGCCACAGGATCATTAACTTCTCCAGACTACAGCCATTTCGGCAAGCTGCAGCAAACCAGGATGCCCTTCCGATCTAGTTAGTCTGCCTCCTTAGAGCAGCGATACCCAGCAAGAGCAACTCCATTTTTCCCTGGCCTAGTGCCTCTTAGGCAGATGTCGGGTAGAGTTGGCGATAGCCATCGCTGCCGTATTGGTTAACCTATGAACAACCCGCCGAGTAGCCCGAATCGGGATTGCTTTTCACAGCGCTCCAGGCAGGGCAACCTAGGCCGGAGCTTCCCCCTCCAGGGTCTGGGACTCGGCTTGTTGTGCGGATCGCTGCTATTGGGGGCAGGGGGCGGCCGATTTCTAACTTGGGCTGAGGAAGCGGAACAGCAGCCAGAGCCAGAAGTCCCCCTACCGGTGAGAGACCTCGATCCGGCGGTGCAGATCCGAGTTCGGAACGAGCTGGTTAAACTTTGCGGAGATTACCGATGCGAAGGCTATCGCTTCCCCGTGCGGGTTTTGGTCAGGCCTGAAGATACTCTGGAAACTCTGCTGGAGCGGCTGGATACGGAGATGCTGCGGGAGGTGGATCGGGTGTTTCAAACTCGGCCTGACTTGAACCGTGTTATCGTCGATGGCTATGTCTTTGTGGGCACTCCCTCTTTCGCCAGTCGGGAAGTACTGCTGCAAACGTTGTTTGTGCCCCGTCACCGCTGGGCGGTGGGTCGCTTTGGGCTAGAGCAGGATGGAATCTTCTATGCCGAGCTGCTGGAACAGGTAACGCCCTTTTTAACTCGGCCGCAAACCCCGACCCCTCCGCCTGGGGCTGTGCTTGAAGAGCCTGGGCCTCCTCTACCTCCCACGCCAGCTCCTGGAGAGACACCAACGCCCACACCGCAAGCAACGCCAGAAGCTTCGCCAACCCCCGAAGCTCCACCGCCACCGGGGGATGTCATCGAGCGGCAGCCCATTTAGCCTTGATAGGGCTGGCTGCTGTTCATGGGGTTTTGCTTGGGGATCCAAGCTAGGGTTCTGGAGCTGGGGTGGGGTTGAGTCCTGGGCCTGGGGTGATCTAGGCTTCGGAGTTAAGGGGATCTCTTCCCTCCTACTGCTTGACCAGTGTGCAGCTATGGCAGGACACAGCAAGTGGGCCAACATTAAGCGGCAAAAAGCCCGCGTAGATGCCAGAAAAGGCAGCCTATTTACCAAACTTTCCCGCGCCATCATTGTGGCAGCGCGCAGCGGCCTGCCGGATCCGGAAGCCAATTTTCGGCTGCGCTCGGCGGTAGAGAAAGCCAAGGCGGCAGGCATGCCCGCCGAGAACATTGAACGGGCCATTGCCAAGGGATCCGGCAACTGGACCGACGACAGCCCCCTGGAGGAAATCCGCTACGAAGGCTACGGCCCTGGGGGTGTGGCTGTCTTGATTGAGGCCATGACCGATAACCGCAACCGCACGGCTGCCGAGGTGCGGGAAGCCTTCAGCAAAGTCGGCGGCAGCCTGGGGGAAAGCGGCTGCGTGAGCTGGCTGTTTCGGCAAAAAGGGGTGATCACCCTAGAGGAGGTGACAGATCCCGAAGCTCTGCTGCTAGCGGTAGCCGAAGCAGGGGGGGAGGATCTCAAGGTGGAGGGGACCGGCGCAGAGGTCTATTGCGATTACACCCTGCTGGACCAGGTGGCCACCTACCTTAAAAAAGAGGGCTACCGGGTGCAGGAGGCGGCCATCCGTTGGATCCCTTCCACAGAAGTGCATGTGGAGGATCCCGAGACGGCCAAGCTGGTGCTAACCCTCATGGAACGGCTGGACAACTTGGACGATGTGCAAAATGTCTACGCCAATTTCGAGATTGACGAGGCAGTGATGGAGAGCCTGGCCTAAGGGGAAAGGCTTAGCGCAACTTGACAGCGGTGCCGGCAGCGGTAACGAGGATCAGCGTCGTGCTCATGTTGGTATGAATAGTAACGCCTAGGATGCCATTTGCTCCCAAACGTTTGGCTCGCTGCTCCAACTCTTCCAAAACCTTTTTCTGAGCATTCTCGAACACTTCTTCGTAGGTTCTTGTGCGTCCCCCGATAATGTTGCGGAGGGCAGCAAGGAAGTCCCGCAGAACATTGGTGCCATAAACTACCTCGGCAGTAACAATGCCCAGGTAGCGCTCCACCTCTTTACCTTGGAGCATGTCTGTAGTAGCTAGCAGCATGGCTCGTTCTCCGCGTCACCTCCTCCCTAAGCTAGCCGAGAGGCTCCAAGGTGGGGAGTTCTTAGACTGTAGCGGGAGCTAGAATTGGCTACCCTGGAGGCAACGTTTTCCAGCCAGCCAATGACGACCCTCGTTCGCGTCGTGGGGAGCTTAAATCTAGACCTGGTGGTGCAGGTGCCACACCAGCCGGGGCCGGGGGAGACGGTGCTGGGATCGGACTACGCCACCTACCCTGGGGGCAAGGGGGCCAACCAAGCGGTGGCAGCAGCCCGGGCAGGAGCCCAGGTGGAGATGTGGGGGGCGGTGGGATCCGATGGCTTTGGCCGCCTGCTAAAGGAGAACTTGGAGCAAAACGGCGTTGCTACCCACTACGTACGGGAGCTGGAAGGGCCCAGCGGTATTGCTCTAATTACCGTGGATCAAGCAGGGCAAAACCGGATTGTGGTTAGCCCCGGGGCCAATGGTCGCTACCTGCCAGAGCATCTGCCCCCCTGGACGCCGGCGGCTCTAGTGCTGTTGCAACTGGAAATCCCCCTAGCCACCGTGCAGGCGGTGGCGGAGCAGGCCTTTGCCCAAGGGATCCCTGTCCTCCTCAATCCCGCCCCTGTGGCTCCCCTGCCGGGATCCCTCCTGCGTCAGGTGCGCTACTTGGTGCTCAACGAAAGGGAAGCCGCTGCCCTTGCCCAATCTCCAGTGGAGACGCCAGCGCAAGCCGAAAAAGTGGCCCAAGCCTTGCAACAGCAGGGGATCCCGACAGTGATCATCACCTTGGGGGGAGCGGGCTTGGTCTGGGCCGATGGGGAGGAAAGGGGCCATCTGCCAGCCCACCCCGTGTTGGTGGTGGATACCACTGCTGCCGGCGACAGCTTCTGCGGTGCTTTGGCCGCCTACCTGGCTGCTGGCGGATCCCTGAGGGAAGCCCTCCATTTTGCCAATGCCGCTGCGGCCTTGTGTGTAACCCGCCCTGGGGCCCAGCCCAGTTTGCCCCACCGCGCCGAGATCGAGGCGTTTCTGGCCGCTGCAGGCCCCCATCCCTAGATCCTGGGCTACGTGGAGAAGGCCTCTTGGCGGTGCTGGGCCAGCCGCTCCAGGCTGAGGGGGCCCTGGATGTGCTGCCAGGGAAGGGGATCCGCCGGATCCCAGTTGCTGTGCACGTAGTAGTCCAAGGGCGGCAGTTGTCCCTGCAGCTCTTTGAAGGCGCGGCGGAAGCTGCCTAGGGACTCGCCCCACTGCCGGGCTAGCTGCAAGACTCGGGCCACCCGCCGATCCCCCCGCGAGATGAGGGCTTGGATGACCGACCAACTGTAGCTTTCGGGACGGAACTCCACGCCTAGGGGACGCAGATGTTTTTGATACCACTGCAGCTTTTTCTCAGCCTGGGGATCCACCCCCTGCCACTGGAAAGGGGTGTGGGCCTTGGGCACAAAGGTGCTGCAGCCCAAAGTCAAGCGCAGGCGGGGAGCCACCTTCTTGAGCTCCTTGAAAAGAGCAACGGTGGCCTCCAGGTCGGCCTGGGTTTCCGCCGGGATCCCCACCATGCCGTAGAACTTGATCCCCTTCAGGCCGCCGGCCTGGGCGTGGGCGGCCGCCGCCAAGATTTCTTCATTGGTTAGCTTCTTGTTAATGACCTGGCGCAGCCGTTCTGAGCCGCTTTCAATGGCTACGGTAATGGACTGGCTGCCGCGGCGGGAAAGCACTTGCGCCAGGCGAGGCGTAACCGTGCCCGTGCGCACCGAGGCCAGGCTAAGGCGCACCTGCTCAAAGCGATCCTGCGCCAGGTACTCCAGCAATTCCTCAAACTGGGGGTGCTGGGTTACCGAAGCCCCCAAAAGGCCAATCCGCTGGGTAACCTGCAACCCCCGCTCCACCGCCGGGATCAGATGCCCTTCTACATCGGCAGCGCGAAAGGGCAAAGTTAGGTAGCTGGCTAGGCAAAAGCGGCACATCTCGGGGCAACTGCGCACCACCTCCACCATGTAGATGCTCTCCCAGGCCGCCTTGGGGGTAACCACGGTGGACACCGAGAGGGTGTTGCCGCGGAAGGTGTGCTTGCGGATGAAGCTGGGGATCCCGTCCCGCTTGGGAATGACCTTTTCCACCGGGCCGTCGGGGCCGCGGTAGTGCACTTCGTAGAGACTGGGCACGTAGATCCCTGGCACCTGGGCCAGCGCCTGCAGCTTTTCGGCCCGGGATCCCTGCCGCACCTGGCGGTAGGTCTGGATCATCTGCTCCACCAGGCCTTCCCCGTCCCCCAGCAGAATAAAGTCAAAGAACGCAGCAAAGGGCTCAGGGTTGGCCGTCAACACCGGGCCGCCGCCAAAAACCAAGGGATCCGCCTCCCCCCGCGCCTCGGCCTGGAGGGGGATCCCCTGTCGTTCCAGCAGATCCAGGATATGGACATAGTCCAGCTCCCAGGACAGGGAAAAGCCCATCAGCTCCGGATCCCGCGGCAGCGGCTCGGCCAGGTCGGTAAACAGGCGGGCAACCGCCACCTCGCGGCGGCTGGCCAGCCGGCTCCAGATGACCTGGTAGCCGAGGCTGGTGATCCCCACGGAGTAGGTATTGGGAAAGGCGTAGATGACCCGCACCGCGTCAGGCGCAGGTGTGGCCGGGGTGAAGAGAAGCTGTTCCAGGGCAAATTCCGTTCGCGCCAGCGGCCCGGAGGCCATGGTAGCCAAGATCCCAGCGGCAACAAGAGTCCACTTTCCCAGCTTAATCGGGGTTTTGCCAGGCTGCCTCCAGGGCTAGGAGGGAGAAACATCCTACTTGGCCCGGCAGACCAGCGCCTTTACCCCAAAAAGACCATAGGTGGCATCTTCGCTCAAAAGTCCCGCTGGGGTGGCGTTGCGCCGGCAAGTTCTAGGTACTTCTGCTTTACCGCCTGAATATCCTGCCACATCAACCACTTGGGGCTGCCGGGGGTGCGGTCAGGGTTGCGCAGCAAGTAGGCGGGGTGAAAGATGGGCATGCACCAGCGCCCCTGCCACTGGATCCACTCGCCCCGGATCTTGGTAATGCCCCGCTTATCCCCCAAAAGGGAGCGCACCGAGGTAGCCCCCGTCAACAAAATGATCCAGGGATCCACTAGGCGAATCTGCTCCAACAGATAGGGCCGGCAGGCATCCATCTCCGCCTGGGTGGGTACGCGGTTGTTGGGGGGGCGGCATTTGACCACATTGCAGATGTAGGTATCCCGCTCGGGATCCAGCCCCACCGAGGCCAGGATCTTGTCCAGCAACTGGCCGGACTTACCCACAAAGGGCAGGCCTTGCAGATCTTCGTTTTCCCCCGGCCCCTCGCCAACAATCACGATCTTGGCTTTAGGGTTACCTCGGTGCACCACCACATGGGTACGGTTGGCCGCCAACTCACAGCGCTGGCAGACCCGGCAGTGCTGCTCCAGTTGTTCTAGATCCCGATAGGTGCCGGGGGGAATGGGCACCTGAGCCGAGAGTGGGATCTGATCCCATTGGGGAAGCGTCTCCGTTGCAGAGGCAGGTGGCTCTAGGGGATCGTCAAATAGGCTGGGCTGAAGCTCCGAGGGTCTTTTCTTGGCAGCCATTGCAAGGTAAGGGATCCTTGTGCAGCGATCTTCGGCTGCTCCTCTGCCCTTGTCAAGCTTGGCGTCTCTTTCCCCAAAAGGGCAGCCTTTACGTCTTGTTAAACTGAGGGAGCAAAAGATGGCGGCATCTCAGCTAAGTGCTCTCGGCCTACTATGCTGCTTTTATCCAAAGAACTGCCCAACCTCGACTACCGCCCCACCCTGCAACGCTTTGACGAGGACTGGCGGGATCCCCTTGCAACTCTCTTGGGCTGGGGGCGGGCTGCCGGCGCCGATCTGGTGGAGATCTTCCTGGAGCGGGCTAACTCCATCAGTTGCCTGGCAGAAGACGACACCCTCACCAGCATCACCCCTCGGCTTGCCACCGGCGCGGGGGTGCGGGTGTTTCGCGGCCTGGCCGACTGCTACGTCAGCACCAACGATCTCTCCTTTGCCGGCCTCAAAGCTGCCCTAGAAAAAGGCCTGCTCTTGATGGGCCTCACCCCCCCTGGCCCTGCTGCTTTGGTCTCCACCGTCAACCTAGGGCTGCTCCAGGACTACGCCGAGCGCCGCGGTAAAGACGGCTGGCTCAAGGAATGCAGCTCCCTTGCCGAGATGGGGGAGATCCTGCTGCGGGCCAACGCAGAGCTGAAGCGGCAAGCTCACCACGTCCAGTCCCGCCGCACCAACTACTTCCGTGACTGGCAGGAGATCCTGGTAGCCTGCAGCGACGGCACCTTTGTGCGCGACATCCGCCTTACCCAGTCGGTTAGTTCTACCCTGCTCTGTGCCGATGGGGATCATCGCGCTTCCGTTAGCCAACGCGCAGGCGGCACCGGGGATCCCGACTTTTTGCGCCGCTGGGATCTCGTAGCCCACAGCCAGGAGCTGGCAGAAGCCGCCGGCCAGATGCTCTATGCCGACTATGTGGAATCGGGCACCTACCCGATTGTAATGTCCAACGCCTTTGGCGGTGTCATCTTCCACGAGGCCTGTGGGCATCTCTTGGAGACGACCCAGATCGAGCGCAAAACCACTCCCTTTGCCGACAAAAAAGGCCAGAAAATTGCCCACAAAAACCTCACCGCCTGGGACGAGGGGCTTTCCGAGGGGGCCTTTGGCAGCCTGGACGTGGACGACGAGGGCATGCCCGTCCAGCGCACCCTGCTTATTGAAAAGGGCATATTGAAAAACTTTCTGGCCGACCGGGCCGGCTCCATGCGCACCGGCCATCCCCGCACCGGCAGTGGCCGCCGGCAAAACTACACCTTTGCCCCTGCCAGCCGCATGCGCAACACCTACATCGCCCCCGGCGACGCCGAACTGGACGACCTGTTTGCCTCTATTGACAAAGGTATCTACTGCAAGCGCATGGGGGGCGGCAGCGTCGGCCCCACCGGCCAATTTAACTTTGCCGTGGAAGAAGCCTATCTCATCCAAAATGGCAAAATCACCAAGCCTCTCAAGGGAGCCACGCTGATTGGAGAAGCCAAGGATATCTTGACCAAGATCTCTATGTGCTCCAAGGATCTCCGCCTGGCACCTGGCTTTTGCGGTTCTGTCAGCGGCAGCATCTACGTTACTGTGGGCCAGCCCCACATCAAGGTGGACTCCATCACCGTGGGCGGGCGTTGATCCCGAGAGGATCTACTTCAGGATTGCCTAGGCCCGCCTCTTGCCATTAGCAAAGTGGCTTTGCGGCCTAGCTTTGTCTTGTAGAGTATTCCGAAGCAGAGGAGAGGGCGAAGGCGCCCGCAAGTTAGGGATGATCGACATTCAAAGCCTAGAAACCTGGCTGTGGGATGCAGCGTGTGTCATTCGCGGGCCAGTCGACGCGCCCAAGTTCAAAGACTATATCTTGCCGCTGGTGTTTCTCAAGCGGCTTTCCGATGTGTTCGATGATGAAATCGAGCGCCTGAGTGACCAATTCGGCAGTCGGAACCTGGCCCTGCAACTGCTGGAGCAGGAGCGGGAAACCAGGGAGGTGCACCTGGTGCGCTTTTACATCCCCAAAAATGCCCATTGGGAAGCGATCCGCCAACATGGGATCAGCGGCCTGGGGCAATTCCTCACTGATGCCGTGCGTGAGGTGGCGCGGGAGAATCCGTCGCTGCAGGGCGTGATCGACATGGCGGATTTCAACGCCACCGCCGCCGGTCAGCGTATTATCTCGGATGAATATCTGGCCGCGCTGGTGGAGGTGCTCTCCCGCCACCGTCTGGGCCTGCACGATGTGGAGCCGGACATCCTGGGCCGCGCCTACGAGTACCTGCTGCGCAAGTTCGCCGAGGGGCAGGGGCAAAGCGCCGGCGAGTTCTACACCCCGCGCGAGGTGGCCATCCTGATGGCGCGCCTGCTCGACCCACAGCCGGGCATGAGCGTCTATGACCCCACCTGCGGCTCCGGCGGGCTGCTCATCAAGTGCCATCTACGGCTGCTGGAAACCCATGGTGTTGAAGAAAACGGCCGTCGGAAACTTCCACGAGGCGTTGCTCCTTTGCGCCTCCATGGACAAGAGATCAACCCGGCCACCTTCGCCATGGCACGCATGAACGCCGTCATCCACGACCTGCAGGCTGACATCCGCATCGGCGATACCATGCGTCATCCGGCCTTCAAAGACGCCGCCGGCCGCTTGCAGACCTTCGACCGGGTGACCGCCAACCCGATGTGGAATCAAAGATTTCCCGTCGAAACATACGAAAACGACCCATACGACCGCTTCGGGCTGGGCACACCACCCTCCTCCACCGCGGATTGGGGCTGGCTGCAGCACATGCTGGCGTCGCTCAACGAGCGCGGCAAGATGACGGTGGTGCTGGATACGGGCGCCGTCTCGCGTGGCAGCGGTAATCAAGGCTCCAACCGCGAGCGCGACATCCGCAAAGCCTTCGTCGAGCGCGACCTGATCGAGGCGGTGATCCTGCTGCCGGAGAACCTGTTCTACAACACCGCTGCGCCCGGGGTCATCCTGGTGGTCAATCGCCGCAAGCCGCGCCGCGGGGAGATTTTGCTCATCAACGCCAGCCAGCAATTCGCCAAGGGCCGCCCTAAGAACTACCTGACTGAGGAGCACATCGCCCGCATCGCCGAAATTTATCACCAATGGTTGGCAGGGGCGAATAACCATTCGCCAATCCATGCCATCATCACCAATGAAGAAGCGGCCCGCAATGACTACAATCTTTCCCCCAGCCGCTATGTGAGCACGAACGGCAAGGAAGAGATCCTGCCGCTGGAGGAAGCTATGGTGCGCCTTTTAGAGGCGGAAGAGGAGCGCGCCGAGGCCGACCGGGCACTGAATGAAGTCTTGGTCCAACTCGGCTTATTGGCGAATGGATCATAAAATGGCACAGGAGGCAAACCATGCTGCGCTTGACGGACATTCCCTATCCCACCATTGAAGCGTTCTGCCGCAAGTATCAGGTTCAGCGGCTTTCGCTTTTTGGCTCAGCGGTGCGGGAGGACTTCGGGCCGCAAAGCGACATGGATGTGCTGGTCGAATTTCAACCCGATGCACGGGTGGGTTTCCTGCAATTGAGCCGCATGCAGCGCGAGCTGTCAGAGATTTTCCACCGTCCCGTTGACCTGGTGCTGCGCAGTGGTCTGAAGCCGACCATCCGTGAGCAAATCCTGAAGGAAGAGGTCGTGCTCTATGCGACCTGAGCGGCTTTACTTGGGCGATTGACCGTTTTCTCCAACGAACGGATGAAATCGCTTTCACACAAGACGAGCTTGTCCAGAGCGCTGTTTTGCAAAAGCTGATTGTGATCGGCGAGGCAGCCGCGCGCCTGCCGCGAAGCTTCACGGAGCAACATCCACACATCGAATGGGCGGATATTGTGGCTTTCCGTAACATCGCTGTCCACGAGTACTTTGCCATAGATTGGCGGATCGTCTGGGTCACAGCCACCGAGGATGTCCCCATGCTGCGCAAGAAGGTCAAAACCCTGCTTAATCAACTTGACGAGGGGAGCCAAATATGAGCGAGATTCTGCCCGACGACTTCCAGATGACCGTTCGCGTCAGCGGACCAGAGTCCTTACTCGGCCCCCTGCCCAAGGAGTGGCGGATGGTGAGGTTGGGGGAGGTATTTGTTTGACATTACGCAAGGCAAATCCTTGTCAGCGAAGCAAAACAAGGGAATTCGCCCGCATCCTTTTCTTCGCACATCAAATGTCAATTGGGGTTACCTGGATGTGTCGAAGTTGGATGAAATGGATTTTACTGAAGAAGAGCAAAAATTTGCCTTACAGCCCCGTGATCTTTTGGTATGCGAGGGAGGGGATATTGGTCGGACAGCAATCTGGGAAGGCCAGATGCAAGGGATTTATTATCAAAACCATCTCCATCATTTGTGAGTCAGGAGTAAAGAAGTCTGCACCCTCTGATCCATGCTCTACTTCCCAACTCTGGAAAACTGCCGAACAAAGTGCTTCAACACCGGCCCCATCGTCTCAATAGGATTCACTTCCAGTGCATACACAGGCAGGTGCAAGATTCTCGCTCCTGTTCCCCTAATCAGTTCCTCAACTTCCCGACTCCTATGAATATTGAAGTTGTCCATACTCCCAACCTTCCTCGCATCTAACTTCGGACATAACTTGCTTCTCAAAAACTCCAAAAAATCCTCTTTCTTTATCCCACCCTTGATGACGCGACAGCCAACTACCCCTCTCACGGAAATAGCTCCAATAATAGGATGCTTCTCCCCCTTGTATCTCTGAGACCGCTTAAACTCCGAGCTACTCCCCGTTCCATTCCCTCCCACTGTCTGGTCAAGGGCAATCAAATCCTCCGCTGGAATATCTCTGACCTCTTGACTATAAGCTAGTCGTTCTCTTTGCCCCTCCTCTTCTTGGACTCTCGCGCTGCGGTAAGTCTTTTTTTAGAGTCATTCCTTGCTCTTTCAAAAAGTTGTGTATCGTGAAAGTACTTACATCAATCCCTAAGCGCCTCCGCAACAGTTCTTATATTGCCACAGATAGAAGTCGGGATGTTCTGCAATGATTGCCATCACTTCCTGTCGATGCCGTTCCAAAATACCCACTCGCTTGGTGCCTACTTTCTTGGGGGTTAAGTCCTGAGTTTGTTGGTACTGTCATACCCAGCGGTGCGCTGTTCTCTTGGTCACCATCAACCGTTCGGCTACCTGGCGGATAGAGGTCTTACCTGACCCGATAAGCTGCTACAACTCTTTGCCGTAGATCCAAAGAATGGGTTGGCATCTCTTCCTCTCCTTCCTCTTGAAACCTGTACCCCATTTAAATTAACAGGCTGTAACATCTACTCTTATTGCTTCATGCGAGGGAGTGACTGTCTCTGTCCTGCGGCAATACACTCCTGCCTCTCCCAAGCGACTCTGACCGGCCCCCCACTCTCCCCGTGTACGGGGGGGATATAGGGAGCACAGAGCGGGGCTTCAAGGACTAGGTCCCGCTAGCGCGAGCGGCGGGTTAGCCAAAAAGGGTATGCTGGAAGTACCGTCCTTCCCCCCTAGGGCCATGCGAGATCTCCTGCGCGACATCCTTCGGGATTACTCCGGCTTTGTGGAACTGCGCTACCACAGCAAAGTCTTTCGCAGCGTTACGGCGGAAAAGGGCCGCATTGAGCGGACGGCGGTTCGGCGGCGCTCAGGGGTGGGGGTGCGGGTGCTGGAGGCCGGCACCTGGGGCTTTGCCGCCACCGGGGATCTCTCCCCAGCCGCCATTCGCAAGGCCATTGCCGAAGCCCAGCAGGCGGCCCGTGCCAGCGCCGACTGCCGCAAACAGAAGCTGAAGGCTTTGCCCAGCGTAGCCCTGGCCCAGGGAGAGTTCTGCGAGCCCGGCGTGGAGGAGGTGGTCAACAAGCCCCTAGAGGCCAAGATCCAGTTGGTTTTGGAAACGGAAGCCCAAGCCCGCAAGTCCTCTGCTCGCATTACCTCGGCCAGTTGCACCTACAACGAGATCTACGAGGAAAAAGCCATTGTTACTACAGATGGGGCGGATGTGGCCTTTCGTCTGGTGCGCCCTGAACTGCGGATCCAGGCGGTGGCCGAGGCGGATGGCCAACTGAGCAGCGGCGCCGAGTCCATTGGTGTTACCGGGGGGTGGGATTGCCTTTTTCGGACGGATCCCTTGCAGATGGCGGAGAAGGCAGCTGCCACCGCGGTCGATCTCCTCTCTGCAGGCTACGCCGAGGGGGGATGGGCCACAGTCATCTTGTCCCCTTCCATCGTGGGGCTGCTGGTGCACGAGGCCATTGGCCACACGGTCGAGGCGGATTTTGTCCTGGCGGGCTCGGTAGCAGCCGGCAAGCTGGGGCAGCGGGTAGCCAGCGAGTTGGTTACCCTCAAGGACTCTGGCCGTTCGGAATTCATGCCAGGGGCAGGGGGAACGCTGCCGGTGGACGATGAGGGCGTTCCCACCCAAACCACCACCATCATCCAGAACGGCATCTTGGTGAGCTACCTGCACAACCGCGAAACGGCTGCCTACTTTGGCGTCGAGCCCACCGGCAACGCCCGCGCCTGGGAGTATGCCGACGAGCCGCTTATCCGCATGCGCAACACCTACCTTGAGCCGGGATCCCAAACCTTGGAGGAGATCCTTGCCAGCACACCTGACGGCTACTTCCTGGAGGGGGCCAGGAATGGGCAAGCCGACTCCACGGGTGAGTTCATGTTTGGCGTGGAGCGGGCCTACCGCATTCGCAACGGCAAGCTAGCAGAGCTGCTGCGAGGGGTTACCATTACCGGCAATGCCTTTGAGGTGTTGCAGTCGGTGGATGCTGTGTCGCGGGATTTCCTGTGGGACTTGGGATCCGGCCACTGCGGCAAGGGTCAGCCGGCCAAGGTGGATGCTGGAGGGCCCTATATCCGCTGCCGCGCTATTGTGGGCGGCCGGCAGAGCGCTTAGCCTCCACCTAGAGAGCAACTCTTAGAACCAGGCGGTCGGCTTCCCATTCGCGAAAGAGGCGGAGAACATGCTCGGCTCTCTCGGCGTGCTGGTTCAAAATCTCCGCGCCAGAGCGGGCCTGCTTGGCTAAGGGGAGCAGCAGCTCCACGACCTGGTAGCGGCTGGAGGCAATCATCTTGCCCGGGATCCGGGCAATGGGCCAGAAGATGTCCAGCTTTTGGGCCACAATCTGGGCGGGATCCACCTTGCCCAGCAGATCCGAAAAGGGGATTTTGCGATCCCAGTAGCGCACCTGGCCGTGCTGGAGAAAGAGGGGGTTGAGCTGCCAACGGGAGCTGCGGAAAAACTCGGCTGTGAAGGGATCCCAGTTGGCCAGCTTCTGGCCCTGGTGGCAGCACCAGAAGAGATTTTGCGTGTGGTAGAGGGGCTCCAAGTACTCGATGACCCGCAGTTGGTCAATGCGGGAAAGGGCTTCGTAGCGGCGGTGGAACTCCGGGTGGGTGGCGGCAATTAAGGGCTTGGCGTTCCAGTAGTCCAAGTAGGGGGCGACATCGATAAACTCTAGACCCGCCTGGGCCAAAAGGTCAGGGATCTCGCCAATGTCAAAAGGAATGTCGTTGGCGTGGAAGAAGTTGTCGACGATGTTTTCGTCTGCCGAGTAGTATTCCTCGTGGGCCTTGGCATGCCGGGCTAGCAGGGAATTGGGATGGGCTGCCTTTAACAATTGCCGCACAAATTCAATCTTTTCCGGCGTGGCCGGCGGAGTAATCCCCAGCAGCTCCAGGGCGCGGCGAATGCGGTAGACATGCCAACGGCCGGAACGGTTGTAGAGCATCAGCGCCATTACCCCCTCGGGAGCTAGGCGCGAGGCCAAGTTTCTCAAAGCCTTGACCGGATCGGCGGTGTGGTGGATGACCCCATAGGAGCTGATCATGTCGAAGCTCCCCTCCGGCCAAGTGGAGGGATCCATGAGATCCCCGTAGTGCACCGAGCAGTTGCGCAGGCCGTGGTACTTGATCCGTTTCTGGGCAATCTCTAGGGCCGGGCGGCTGAGATCGATCCCGACCACGGCGCCATAGCCGGGGTTGCTGGCGGCAATGCCGTGTACCTCCCAGCCGGTGCCGCAGCCGGCCACCAAAAATCTGGCTCCGGTGGGCTCTTGCAAGGTGCGGGTGCGGGCATATTGGGCGAGGATGTAGCTGCCTAGGCTGGAAAAGCCCTCAAAAGGCCGGTCGTAGGGGACGGGCGGGTAGGGAAACGCCTCGTACTGGGCCTGCACCGCTCGGGTAATCTCCGCTTCGCTCGCCAAAGCCACGTTCTCCCACCTCTTCCCCCCTATCCTATTAGACCAGCTTTGGCCGTCAAGTCGGCCCGTGTCGGTCGCCAGCAGGCCACGGCTAGGCTGCGGTTAAACTGTGGGCAGCTCGCCGGTAGGCTTCCTCCAGCGTCTCTGCCAGGGTGGGGTGAACGTGCACCAGGCGGGCCAGCTCTTGCACCGTGGCGCGGCGGGCGATGGCCTGGGCCGCCTCGTGGATGAGATCCGCAGCATGGGGCCCAAAGATGTGGGATCCCAGCAGGAGACCCGTCTCCTTGTCAAAGACCAGCTTGACCATGCCCTCCGTCTCGCCAGAGGCAATGGCCTTGGAGTTGCCGCCAAAGTAGGTGCGCACTGTGCCCACGCTATAGCCCTCGGCTTTGGCCTGGGGCTCGGTTAGCCCCACAAAGCCCATCTCCGGGTGGGTAAACACCGCTGCTGGGATGCTCAGGTAATCCATGTAAGCAGGGCGGCCACAGATGTTTTCCACGGCCACCCGCCCCTGGGCTGCCGCCGCGTGGGCCAGCATCAGCTTGCCCGTCACATCGCCAATGGCCCAGAGGTGGGGCAATTCCGTGGCCATACGGCTATCTACGGGTACAAAGCCGCGCTTGTCTAACTCCACTCCCAGCTCCGCCAGGCCCAGCCCCTCTGAGACCGGGATCCGCCCAGCGGCCACCAGGCAGGCATCCACCTGCAGCGTTTCGCCGTTAGAGAGGTGGATCGTCACCGGCTGGCCAGGGATCACCTGCTTGGCCAGCACGCCCACATAGGTCTGGATCTGGCGGGGTTTGATCAGCACCCGCTGGGCCAGGCGGGCAATGTCAGGGTCAAAGGCCGGCATCAGGGTCTCCAGGGCCTCGATGAGAATGACCTGGGATCCCAGCGCCGTGTAGACGTCGGCAAACTCCTGGCCGATGTAGCCGCTGCCGATGATGGCCAGCCGCTCCGGGATCCACTCCAACCGCACCGCCTCGTTACTGGTAAACACCGTGCGGCCATCTACTTGGATCCCCGGCGGCACAAAGGGTTGGGAACCCGTGGCCAAGATAATGTCCCGCGCCGTGTAGGTTCGAGATCCCTTCTCTTCCTGGACTTCAACCATTTGGGATCCCGCCAGCCTGCCCCGTCCCCGCAGGAGTGTTACCCCCAGTTTCTCCAGGGAGCGGGTCATGTCGGCGCGGATCTTCTCCACCACCTGGGTGGCGTGATTGGCAATGGCCTCCCGGTTAGCCTGGACGGATCCCACTTGGATGCCCAGCTCGGAGCTGTGTTGCAGTTCCCGCAGGCGGGCGGAGGCAGCCAGCAGAGCCTTGGAGGGGATGCAGCCGCGGTTGATACAGGTGCCGCCCATTTCGGCGCACTCGACGATGGCGGTTTTGAGGCCGGACTCGACAGCATGCAGCGCCGCGCCGTGGCCGCCGACGCCGGCACCGATGATGATTAAGTCAAAATCGAAGCTCATGGCAAAAGTGGGTAACCGGTGCTCTATTGTCTCATCTTGTCGCTTTTCCTAGACCCGCCGCGCAACCTTCCTCGCAACCCCAGCCAAGGAATGCGGTAGCATGGGGTCGCCCCCTGGGGCTGTTTCCGGGATGGGCTGATCCAGGCGGCAACTCCTATCGGTATCCGGGTCTGGACGTGACCCTGGTGGCATGGAACTGCGAGCGTTTATTTTTGATGTCGATGGCACCCTGGCGGACACGGAGCGGGATGGCCATCGGGTAGCCTTTAACGCCGCCTTTGCCGAGGCAGGCTTGGACTGGCACTGGTCGGTGGAGCTCTACGGCCAACTCCTGGCTATTACGGGCGGCAAAGAGCGCATTCGCCACTTCGTCGAGACCTGTCAGCCGCCGCTGCCTGCCGGGGAAGACCTGACGGCCCTAATAGCCCGGCTGCACCAGGCCAAAACCCGCCACTACACAGCTCTACTGGCCCAAGGAGGGATCCCCTTGCGCCCTGGGGTCAAGCGCCTCTTGCAGGAAGCCAAGGCCGCCGGGATCCGCCTAGCCATCGCCACCACCACCACGCCCGAAAACGTGACGGCCCTTCTGGAGCACACCCTGCCGGAGAGCCTGAGCTGGTTTGAGGTGATTGCTGCCGGCGATATTGTCCCCGCCAAAAAGCCTGCCCCCGACATCTACTTCTACACGCTGGAACAGATGGGGCTGCGCCCCCAGGAGTGCCTGGCCTTTGAGGACTCCGAAAACGGGCTGCGCTCGGCCCAGCAGGCGGGCATCCCTGCCGTGGTGACGGTTAACGATTACACTCGGGAGCAAGACTTTTCCGGAGCAGCCTTGGTGCTGGATCACCTGGGGGAGCCGGAGTTGCCGTTTCAGGTGCTGGCGGGAAGGGCAGGATCCCACCGCTACTTCACCCTGGAGCTGGCCCGCCAGGTTCATGCCCAAGCCCTTGCCGAGCAAGAAAAGTGATCCAAGATCCCCATCTGCAACAGCGCCTCCGGGATCACCTGCAGCAAGTGGCCCAGCCGCGGGATCCCGACTGGTCGCCTTTGGGCCACAGTCGGGTGGAGCGCTACATCCAAGAGGAGCTTTCCCGCTATGGCCCTGTGGAATCTTTCTCCTTCGAGGCTCGGGGCTGCCAGCACCGCAACTGGATCTTGAAATTGCCGGGATCCCATCCCCGCCGATCGCCCATTCTGGTCGGGGCTCATTTTGACGCTGCCCCGGCCACCCCTGGAGCCGACGACAACGCCAGCGGTGTAGCGGTGCTGCTGGAATTGGCCCGCCATTTTGCCACCCATCCCGCCCTTTCCCCCCTGTGGCTAGTGGCCTTCGACCTAGAAGAGCGGGGCCTGCTGGGGAGCAAAGCCTACGCCCGCTTTCTCAAGCAACAGCGCCAACCCCTGCGGCTAATGCTCTCTTTGGAGATGCTGGGCTACCGGGATCCCACCCCCGGATCCCAGCGCTACCCCGCTGGCCTGGAGCGGCTCTACCCTGACCGGGGGGATTACATCGGCCTGATTGGCAACTGGCCCGCCCTGGGGGATCTGCTGAGGCTGCAGCACAGTTTTCAGCAGGCGGGGATCCCGTGTTGCTGGTTGCCAGCCGGCCAGCGGGGTTTGATCCTGCCGCTTACCCGCCTCAGCGACCACTCCCCCTTTTGGGATGCAGGTTACCCTGCAGTTATGGTGACCGACACCGCCTTCTTGCGCAACCCCCACTACCACAAGCTCAGCGACACCCTTGAGACCCTAGATCTGGACTTTTTGAGTGGGGTCTGCCGCGGCTTGAGGCAAGGTCTTGGATCCCTCTAGCCGCGACCTCGATTCCCAACTCCCCTCCCCCTGAGGGAGAGGAGCTGGGGGTGAGGGCCAGCGGCGCGGGGCGCTTGGGCAGGCCTCCTCAGTACGGAGATCGCTCCAGGAGTTTCGCGATCCCTCGACCCCCGCTGGGGCAACCGAGGGAGATAATGGGCAGCATAGGCAAAGAGGGGAAAAGCTTGCCAAAAGCTGCCCTCAGCCTTCCCGGCCAAAACTTTCCCAGGAGACTTTATGAGCGCCTTCGCCCAAGCCCCCAAAAAGTGCGTTTCTGCCGTTTTTAAAGAAGAAGCCAAAGTCCAAGAGTGCATCCAGCGCCTCCTCAACCGCGGCATCCCCAATGATCGCATCTCCATCATTGGCCGCAATTTTCAAACGGAAGCCAAAATCAGCGGCTTTATCACCCGCAAGGATGTGGTTCTCGACGGGTTGACCAGCGGCGCCATTTATGGATCCCTGTTTGGCTCCCTGTTGGGGCTACTTACAGGGGTAGGGGTGCTGTTTATTCCCTTTTTGGGGGCGGTGGTGGCCGCCGGGCCCTTGGGAGCGGCGCTGCTGGGGGCAACCGGTGGCGCTCTCTACGGGGCGTTGGGAGCGGGGCTGGGATCCGCCCTGATTGCCCTGGGCATGCCGCAGGAGAAGGCTGCCATCTACCAGACGCGGGTACAGGCGGGTGAGTTCTTGTTGGTGGTGCAGGTGCCGGAGGAAAAAGCCGGCGAAATCTACTTGCTGTTGCAAAGTGCCGGCGGCGAAGAGGTGGCCACTGCCGACTTGAACTTGCCCAGCGAGCCAGAAGGCAACCTGACGCCGGAGACCATCTCCCCAGAAATCCGCGCCGATCTCTCAGAAGAAGCCCAGCAAACCTTTGTGGAAGCCTATAACCAGGCCAAGGCAGAGGGCAGCCCTGTCACCCAGGCCCTGCTCAAGGCTTGGGAAAAGGTCAAACAAGCTTTCAACCGCGACGAGAAAGGGATCTTCTCTAAGCGCAAGTTCTAGTGTTGACCTCAAACAAGCAAAGTTACCGGCCCTGCTCTGGTCTTAGCCTGCTTGGCTATTTTGAAAGCCTTAGCCTAACTGATTGATGGTAGAGGTGAGCCCATGGCTGCGAGTGATTTTAAGGATTACTACAAGATCCTAGGCGTCAGCCGAGATGCTTCTTTGGAGGAGATCAAGCGCGCCTATCGCAAGCTGGCTCGCCAGTATCACCCCGACGTTAACCCCGGCAACAAGGCAGCCGAGGAGCGCTTCAAGGAGATCAACGAAGCCTACGAGGTGCTCTCGGATCCAGACAAGCGGCGGCGCTACGACCAGTTTGGCCAGTACTGGCAACGGGTGGGCAGCGGTGCCGCAGCAGGGCCGGGCATGGAGGGATTTGCCCAGTACGCCACCTTCGAGGACTTTATCAACGAGCTGCTGGGCCGCATGGGATCCCGCCGCAGCGGCTTCCAGGGTTTCACCACCGGGTTTGGGCCGTTCATCTCAGTGGATCTGCCAGGGCAAGACGTAGAAGCCACGCTAGGCCTCACCTGGGCAGAGGCCTTCCACGGCACCCAAAAGCGGCTGAGCGTGGATGGCGAAACCCTCACCATCCGCATTCCTCCCGGCGCCAAACCGGGCAGTCGCATCCGCGTCAAGGGCAAGGGCCAATATAGCCCCTTCGGCGGACCGAGGGGGGATCTCTACCTCACCCTGGAGCTGCCTCCCCACCCCTTCTTCCGCTTTGATGGCGACAACCTGCTCTGCGAGCTGCCCATCACGCCCGATGAGGCGGTTTTGGGCGGCACGGCGGAAGTCCCCACCCCCACCGGTCGGGTGCAGCTGAAGATCCCTGCCGGCGTCGATAGCGGCCAAACCCTGCGGCTGCGCGGCCAAGGCTGGCGGGATCCCCAAGGGCAGCGGAGCGACCTGCTGGTGCGGCTGAAGGTTGTCACGCCCAAATCCCTCTCCCCCACTGAGCGGGATCTCTACGAGAAACTGCGGCAACATCGGAGCTGGGATCCCCGCGCCTACTTGCAGGAGGTGAGGCTATGAGCTTGGCCATTGTGCGGGTGGAAGAACGGCTCTATACCTTTGAGCAGGCCAGCGAAGTTACTGGGATCCCTTCCCACCTCTTGGAGTGGCTGCTGGCTCAGGGCTTGCTGGAAGCCGAAAGCAGCTACATCACTCCCCAGCAACTGCGGCGCCTGGTGCAGATGATCCGTCTGCATCGGGACTTGGGCCTTAACTGGGTCGGAGCGGCCATGGTTTTGGACATGGCTCAGGAAATTGCCCGCCTTAGGGCGCAGCTCCACCACTACCGCGGCTTTTGAGGATCCCGAAACTCTTACTCAACTGAACCCCTTTACCTTTAGGAGAAACCCTCATGGATCAGATCGTCCGACGCAGCCAAGTGGTGGGCCTGCTGGCCCTGGATGGCAGCACCGCCACGGCCTTGGGCACTGTCGAAGAAATCTGGGTCGATTCTCAAGGACGGGTCTGCTACTTCAGCAGCCAGCAAGGCTACACCCCCCTAGAGCAGATCTCGCTTATCGGGCCGGATGCGCTGCTAACCTACTCCAGCCTTTTCACTACCCCGGCAATGCCGCTTAGCTCCCTCTACCGGCGCACAGTGCGCATTGGGGATCAGCCGGTGGGCTGGATTGAGGATTTTCTCTTCGACTGGGAGACTGGATCTATTGCTGCCTATATTCTGGGGGGCAGCATTGCTGAGCCCTGGGGAGGGCGCGCCGTCCTCTTACCTGAGGACGTAGAGGCCATCGACGTGGATGCGGTGGTGGTCAAGGAAGATGCTCCCCAGCGCCTCAAATCGGAGACTGAGGGCCTAAAGAACTTTTGGAGCGAAAAGTCTCGCCAAGTCAAGCAGCTCATCCAGCGCATGGGGGATCGCCTCAAGGCTTTGATTGGACCCCAGGACCCGCCGGAGGTGGTGCGCGTCAAGGTCAAGCAGGTGCGGGACGAGCTGGCCAAAGGGGGCAAGTTCGACCTCTCCCTGCTGGATGAGGCGGCAGAGTTTTTGCAGCAAAAATGGACAACCTGGCAGCAGCGCCTCAAACGGGCCGCCCAGCGCATGCAAGCTGCTCTCCAGGCCGCCTGGGAGAAGCTGACTGAATAAGGGACGGAGGAACACTCCTCCTGGGCCCTTGCTGACAGGAGGCAGTTCTTTGCGCTAGCATTAGAAACCGCTGTTAATGCTCGGATCAGGTTTCAAGACCCGCGAGGGCACCTGTACGGCAAGGGAAAGGCATGACCTACGCGATTGTGGAAACCAGTGGCAAGCAGCTTTGGGTAGAGCCGGGGCGCTTTTACGACATCGATCGCCTGCCCGGCACAGAGGAAAACAGCCCTTTGGCCCTCTCCCAGGTCTTATTGATTAACCACGAGGGACAAGTAACCCTGGGGCGTCCCTATGTTCCCGAGGCGGTGGTGAGGGCGCGGGTTTTGCAGCACCGCCGCGGCAACAAAATCATTGTCTACAAGATGAGGCCGAAGAAGGGAACCCGCAAGAAAAGAGGCCACCGTCAGCTTCTGACCCGTGTCCTGATTGAGTCCATTGAACTCAACGGGACGACTCTAGCCACTGCCCCAGTAGCTTCCCAGACCACTCCAGAGCCAGTTCCTGAAGCAACAGGGAGCCCTGTGGCCCAGAAGTAGACTGTTTTTAGCGACCACTGCCTAGGAGGTGTTATGGCTCACAAAAAAGGAACCGGCAGCACTCGCAACGGTCGTGACTCCAATTCCAAGCGCCTAGGGGTGAAGTGCTTTGGCGGCGAGCTGGTGCATCCCGGCTACATCCTGGTAAGACAACGGGGCACCAAGTTCCACCCAGGGGTGAACGTGCGCATTGGTAGGGATGACACGCTGTTTGCAGTAGCCACAGGCATTGTTACCTTTGAGCGCTACGGCAAACGGCGGCAGAAGGTGAGCGTTTACCCGCTTGAAAGGGCTGCCCAGTAGGCAAGGGTTTTTCCAGGCAAGTGCCCATCAACGGATCCCATCCCCCAGTCTGCCCCTGGGCAAAGGGAGGGCTCCCGGCTTGGCCCAGTGCCCACCTTGTGGAGAGCGCTTGTGAGATTAAGGGCTGTGCGGGTATACCTGTTTCGTTGGGTGGGGTTGCTGCACCTCATTGCTGGGGTGGCTTACCTCTACTGGCGCATCACCGACGGGCTGACAGGTTTGGGATCCCTTCTGTTTTGGGGGGCGGAGCTGTACGTTTGGCTGGCGGCAGTGGGCTTTATCCTCAGCCGCTATTCCCAGGAGGCGCAAGAAGAAGTGCCGGCGCCAGAGGTGCTGCAGCGGGCATTTTTTCAACTGCCGCGGGTGGATGTGCTGGTGATACGCCAGCGGGATTCTGTGGAAGCAACCCGTCAGACGGTACTCTCGGCCCTGCGCCTCGACTACCCCTGGGAGCGGCTGTTTGTCCACATTGTGGATCGGGTGGAAGATGGGGAAATGGCCAAGGTGGCGCGGGCTATTCCCTGCGAGTACTGGCCTTGCCCCACCCCCGCGACCGATCCCCTAGCCTACCTGCTGGGCTCTGGCCAGCTGCAGGGAGAGTACCTGCTGCTGTTGCAGCCGGGCCATTTTGTCGAGCCGGATTTTTTGTGGCAGACGTTGCCCCTGTTTTATGACTCACCGGAGCGGGCTCCCATCGCCAATGCCACCGGCTTTGTGCAGGCGATGCTGCGCACCCTGGGTCGGCCCCAGGCCGTTCACCCCCTACAGCAGCTTTTGGCGGTGGGATCCCAAGGCTACCAGGCGGCGCCGCTGCTGGGATCCGGCTGTCTCATTCGGCGGGCGGCTTTGGAGGCGATCCCGCAAATTGACATTCGCCGCCCTGTGCAGTTGGGGTGTCAGCTGCACTGCCGTGGTTGGCAGTCTCATCTCGTGCGCCAGGCCCAGGTCACCGGCGTTTTGTTGCCCTTGCGCAACCGCCGCGTCGCCCTGCTAGCAATTTTTTCGGCCTTGCGAGAAAACCCCTTTTGGGGCAAGCCAACTACGCAGCAGCAGCGCTTTCAGTACCTCTGGCTAACCCTCTGGGCTGCTGGCGGGGTGGCGGAGCTGGCCTATCTAGCAGTGCCCATCCTCTTTCTCTGCACGGGCTGGATGCCGGTACCAGCCTTTGACAGGGCCTTTTTTGCCTGGTTTTTGCCCTATGCCCTGTTGGGGCGGCTTACCTGGCTGTTGGCTTTTCCTCCCTCTCTGTGGGGGGCCGCCTGGCAGTCCGAGCGACAGACAGGTAGCCAGTTTTTCCAGTCCATTCAGGCGCTGGTGCAGGCGTTGCAAGGGGTGCCCCCCTATCCTGAACAGCCCTCCCAGCTTTCCCTCGGCCCGCAGGCGCTGGCTATTGGGTTGACATTGCTAGCTATGGGGGTGGGATCCCTGCGCTTTGCCGGCAACTGGGATCCGACGTGGTCGGAGCTGATCTTTGGTTTGGCCTGGGCTTTCTACAACCTGCTGATCCTGTCAGTGCGCCCCCACGATCACGATTTTGCCGGCTTTACCCCGGACAGCAGCGCGGCAGGAGAAGAGACCTCAAAGGCGCTCCCCAGCCCCTAAGCCTGCCGCCGGGGTGATGCTTAAAACCTGCGAAAGCTCAGTCTAGGGGCCAAAGGCTATGCTGGAGACTGCCCCAGAGTCCCCGGTATCCCCGCCTGAGCCCCTTTGGCTTTGACAGAGTTTGCAAGCTGGAGCGGGCTTTTTAGCTAGCGGGGGCCCCGCCCTATAGCAGTAAGCTCAGTGTCGGGATACAGCCACCCTCGCAAGGATGTGTTACAACGATCGTGGCTATACAAAACGGCGGTACCGGAATCGGGCACTTCCCGTATCTGCCAGATTCCCCTGAAGCGTTTGCAGAGCGTGGCGTAAGCCATGAAGCCCCTCCTCTGGGCGCGGGGCGCGGGGAGGATCTCATGGTAAAGACAACCCACCTGTGGAGTCAAAAAGACCCCCCCTTCGACTGTTCCCTCTGGGCACGGATCCTCGGCAGCAAGGCTGTGCCTACTGGTTGGAGATAGGATCCTACCGTTTGCTTCTTGATTGTGGCTTGCCTGCTTCCGCCCTCCTGAAGGCCCTGCCAGGGATCCCGGATGCTGTTATCTGCAGCCACGCCCACTTTGACCATGTGCAGGGGCTACCGGGCTTCTATCGTCGCTATCCGCAGGTGCCCATCTACGCCACCCCGGTAACGGCTCATTTGGCCAGCGGTCTATGGGAGCGAGGTATCTGGCCAGCCTACAACCGGGAGATTCGCTTTCCTCCTTTTCGGGCGCTGCCCTTCGGCCAGGCGCGGGAGATCTTGCCCCACTTGATGCTCACCTTCTTTGCTGCGGGGCACCTGCCGGGGGCAGCGGCAACCCTGCTGCAAAATACCCAGACTACTCCAGCTCAAACCTGCCTGTACACTGGCGACTGTTCCCTGGCCTCAACCCGCTTTGCCCCTGGCCTAGATCTAGGTGCCTTGCGCCATTGGCAGCCGGATGTGCTGCTCATCGAAGCCTCCTTGGGAGCCACCCACCACCCGCCCCGTCGTCAGCTGGAAAATCGGCTGGTGGAGCGGTTGTTCAGCGCCTTGGCAGCAGGACAGACGGTGCTGTTCCCGCTGCCAGTGCTAGGACTAGGCCAGGAGTTGATTTTTCTCCTCAAAGCCCACCACCGCTTTACCCAAGCTGCCCAAGAACTGACAGTGTGGGTGGCGCCAGGGCTGGCGGCAGGCTGCAACCTTTACGAACGCTTGCTCCCCTACCTCCCAGGGCCAGTGCGCAATTTCGCCACCTATCAGGCTTTGTTTTGGGAAGACCGCCTGCAGCCGCGGGTGCAGCCTCTGACGGAGGCGGATCCCCTGCCCCAGGGTCTGTTGCTGTGCGATGCCGACGCCGGACCTGAAGCCTGGGATCCCATCTGGTCGGAATTGTTAGCCCAGCCGCAGCGCTCCTGCCTGCTGGTGCAGCTGCCGGAAGTGAAGCTAGCCACTCCCCTTGACCAGTGGCCACTACCCCTGCGCTCTCGTCTAGAAGTGGAGTGGCTAACCTGGCACAGCCACAACGACGTTGGGCATCTCACCCAGATCATTCACACTTTTCGCCCCCAACATCTGGTCCTGGTGCACGCCAACCCCCAGCAGGCCCAGGACTTAGCAGATCTGCCGGAGCTGTGCAACCGCTACCATGTCCACTGCCCCCAGCCTGGCGATTGGCTAGAGCTGGCCGACAGCCGCCTACAAACCCTGGTCAAGCCGTCCCCGTTCCCTAGCAATCCCGCCTTGCGCTACGAGGGGGAAGTGGAAGAGATCTGGCAGGAACATGGCTCGCCCCGCACCTTGGCCGGGGTGCAGGTGCGCCTACCACCCCAGATTACCGAGGATCCCCGCTGGGCCGCCTGGGCGGAGACTGGCTTGGTGGAGGCCCGCTGGCAGGGATCTGAACTGGTGTTGCGCGGCCTTTCGCCGCGGGAGCTAATTCGCCCGGCCAAGACCACCATCCCCGCAACTGGGGTGCCTCGCCCCCACCAGGCTCCCCTACCAGGAAGCATGAAGTGCCACAGCTGCCGCTTTGCCCGCCAGATCTTGACCGCCCACACCCAGATCCTGCGCTGCGACCAAGAGCGCTCTCCCCTCTACCGCCTCCAGGTGGATCCCCAGGGGAGCTGTCCTTACCATCAGCCCCTAGAAATCCGCTCTTCCGGTTAGTCGGCCCCCGAAGCTCCAGCAGCCCAAAGGCTAGAATGGGGCCAGTTGCGGTACCCACCATGCTTGAGCCCCAACCCTGGGCAGCTCGCCGTCAAGGTCCAGGTGGATCCCTGGAGCGAGCAGTCAATGCCTTGATCCCACCCCGCCCGCCCGTGGTGCAAATGGTGGGGATTAACAAGGTCTACCCGCTGCCGGAAGGCAGCTTTCAGGCCCTCTACGACATTAACCTAACAATTTGGCCGGGAGAGTATTGCGCCATCATGGGGCCCTCTGGCTCCGGCAAGTCCACCCTCATGAACCTCATGGGCTGTTTGGATCGGCCCAGCTCAGGGCGGTACTGGCTAGATGGTATAGAAGTCTCTACCCTCACGGATCAGGAGCTGGCCCGGATTCGCAACCAAAAGATTGGCTTTGTCTTTCAGCAGTTCCATCTCCTGCCCGTTCTAACAGCCCTGGAAAACGTCATGCTACCCTTGGCCTACGCCGGGGTTCCGGAGCCAGAACAGCGCCGGCGGGCCAAGCAAGCCCTAGAACAAGTAGGCTTAGGGAGCAAACTCCACCAGCGCCCGGCCCAGCTCTCCGGCGGCCAGCAGCAGCGGGTGGCCATTGCCCGCGCCATCGTCAATCGACCCCAACTGTTGTTGGCTGACGAGCCCACAGGAGCCTTGGACAGCCAGACTGGTCAGGAAGTGCTCAACCTTTTTGCCGAGCTTCATCACCAGGGCATCACCCTGGTGGTGGTTACCCACGACCTGGCGGTTGCCCAAGCTGCCCAGCGCCTCATCCGCATGGGGGACGGGCGTTTGCTACCCTAGCCAGGGATCTGGC
The DNA here is from genome assembly GCF_047462275.1 of Synechococcus sp. H70.2. NCBI lineage: Bacteria > Bacillati > Cyanobacteriota > Cyanophyceae > Synechococcales > Synechococcaceae > Synechococcus > Synechococcus sp. H70.2. The sequence continues at coordinate 188,726 of NZ_JANSIU010000002.1, read as the reverse complement.
TGCAGCAATTGGGCTCTGCAGGACTAGCTAGAGAACCCGCCAGCTTGCGCTAGTCTAAACACAATCCCCTGAGCGCGAACTTATGAGACTGATTGAGGATATCATTCGCTTTTTAGAAACCCGCCTTGAGGAATTCCTTAGGGCCCATCCGGAGATCGAGCTGCAGCTCCTTGCCGAGGAATTGCAGCAGCAGGAAGTTGAGACGCGACAGCTACTGCAAGAAAGCCGCATTCAGGAGCAAGCTCTGCGCCAAAGCATCCTCCAGTTGGCAGAGGAAATCAAGACCTGGCACTTTCGTATCGAGAAAGCTGAGAGAGCCAATCGCCCAGATCTAGCCGAGGGGGCCCGCCGACGCGAAGCCCAGCTCCTCGAGAAAGGCAGCCAGCTGTGGAACCAAATGAAGGCGCTGACGCAGAGAATTCAACAACTGGAAGCTCTGCTGCCGCAAATTGCCCAGCGTCGGCAGGAGGTGCAAGCCAAGCTGCTGGAGGTCAAGGCTGCCCAAGCCCTGAAGGACAGCAAGTGGGCTGGAAACTGCAACCCCTGGCTATTTGCTGAGGACAAATTGGAGGAAGCATTTCGGCATCTTGAAGTAGATGAAGAGTTGAAATCAATTAAAAACGCAAAGCCATAACCGAGGGTACGCTACCGGGTATGAGTGAACTCTATCTCAACCACCCGACCTTTGGTCTGCTCTACGCCTTGTGTCAGATTAATGAAGGTGAAGCTATCTTCACCACCCTTTATGCTCAAAGGCTATTTTTCCGCGTTTACTTCAAAACTCCCGATCCCAATGCTGATCCGTCTGCTGTGGAAGAATTGGTTTTTGACCCAATTAGCCGCAACGAAGCTCGCCAAATTCTCGAAGAACAAATGCGCTTGCTGCGCCGCGCCAACTGCAAGGACAAGTTGGAGCATCTGCAGCTGATTTATAAACGCACTTTCTCCCAGCCTCTCTAAAATTGCGACAAAAAGCGCAGGTCGCTGCTGTAGAACAGCCGGATATCCGGAATACCGTGCAGGAGCATGGCCACCCGCTCGACGCCAATCCCGGCCGCAAAGCCGGTATAGCGCTCCGGGTCGTAGCCAACCGCCTGGAATACATTGGGATCCACCATGCCACAGCCAAAAATCTCCAGCCACCTGGAGCCAAAGCGCACGTCCATTTCAGCAGAGGGTTCTGTGAAGGGAAAGTAGCTAGGCCGGAAGCGGGTTTCTCGCTGGCCCAATAAGCGGCGGACGAACTCTTTGAGCGTGCCCTTGAGGTCCGTGAAAGTGAGGTTCTCCCCTACGGCCAAAATCTCCACTTGGTGAAACACGGCAGAGTGGGTGGCATCGACACTGTCGCGGCGCATCACCCGCCCGGCATGGACAATGCGAAAAGGCGGCTGGTGTTGCTCCATGTAGCGCACCTGCACCGAAGAAGTTTGGGTGCGCAGGAGGTAGCCCTTTTCAAGGTAGAGGGTATCCTGCATGTCCCGGGCCGGGTGATCGGCAGGGGTGTTGAGGGCTTCAAAGTTGTAGTACTCCGTCTCGATCTCCGGCCCATGGACTACCGTGTAGCCCATCCCCACAAGGATATCGAGTATGCGGTCGATGGTGGCCTGCAGGGGGTGAATCCGGCCCAGGGGCCGGCGCGGCCCTGGCATAGTAACATCCAAACGCTCTGCCTCTAGGCGGGCTTGGAGCTGGGCTTCGGCCAGGGCCCGTTTGCGCTCCTCCAGGCTGGATTGCAGGGCTTCTTTGAAGCTGTTGGCCAAAGCTCCAATAGCTGGCCTTGCTGCTGGCGGCAGCTTTCCCATTCCCCCCAGGATCTTCGAGAGCTTCCCCTTTTTGCCCAGATACTCGATGCGAATCTGCTCCAGCGCGCCCAGATCGGGGGCCTGCGCCACTTGGGTCAGGGCCTCTTCCTGGAGAGTCAGCAGCTGTTGGCGAAGGATGTCCTGTTCGTCTTGCATGGAGCCAGTTAATACACTCGTGCTAGCCCAGCCAAGCAGCAAGAGGGATCCCTGCCGCTGCAGGCCAGATTTGCCTTTCCCACCGTATCATCTTTTGCCCGCCGCGCCGACAAGGGGTTCTCTGCCCAGCTACTGCAGTAGCTCCCTCTGCCAGTCGACGACCTTGCGAAAGCGAAAAGGGCCCGCCAAAGCTCCCCAAACCTGGCGGTGGGTAACTGGATCCAGACCTCGGTCGTGGCTGCAGAACTCGCTTTCGCTTAGCTGCAAGGTGGTCTGCAAATAGGTGGTTTGGCCATTGCGCACCACCCAACAGCGACACCCCGGCTCCGTGCTGCCGACAAAAAGGGATCCCTCTCTTCTCACGTGCACATCACACCCTGGCAGGTAGGCCAGATCGGCAGCGCTCAGTTGGCTAAGTTGCTCTGCTCTCTCTCGAGCGCACCCCCGCCACCGCTGCGGCTGCAGAGGACGGTAGTTGCGAATCACGATCTCAGCCCCCACCTGGATCAACTCCACCACCGCCTGACGATAGGGATCCTCCAGATGGCCGCTGTAGGCCTGCTCCACATAGAAGCTGATCCCGGCCAGCACAGCGGTTGGCAAGGGGCGATAGGCCACCCGGATGGAGGCAAAAAAGGGGGGGTTCTCCCAAGCTTGCTCTTGGTTGCTGAAGTCTCCCGCCAGCCACCGCGCCATTTGCAGCAGCTCAGGGGAGAAGGTGGGTTGCGACTGGATCACCATAACCGCAAAGCTAGGGTGGGAGCCAATACCAACACTTCAGGCAGGGAGGAAAGCCTGCTTAGATTTTCCCTCGGCTTTGCTCCTCCTAGGAGACGGGCATAAATGTTAAATTATGTGTACTTTATGAGAAGGTTTACTCGGATACTGAAGCGGGCTGCCCTCCCGACTGCAGGCCATAAGTAGGGTTGCTACTGTTCTTTATGTTGCGAACTTGTGTAAAGTAACATTGTTTTTTGTAAAAGCAAGAGCTGGAAGAGGTGGACAAAAAGGCCCAGGCTAACTAGAACTCCAGGATCTAGAGCTGTTTGCATTCAGTGAAGCTTCTTTACATTTTTTGATTCAATGATTCCCCGCCCTCGCGGTAGAAGTAAGAACTGAAGCAAGGTAAGCTGGCTTTTCCTCACTTACCCAGTGCAGGTAGTCAGGGGTAGAAGAATCCTTGCTTCACCCGGATCCCACAAAGCCTGCTCGCAAGCGGCTTCATTTTTGGAGTTAGCTGAGCAGAGGAAGATGGGAAGGGGCTTACTGGTCTTATAAACCTTATCCTGTCAAGGGTCCTATTGGGGCAAGGGCTTGCGCTAATAGGGCTCTTTGGCAGAGAAGCTGCAAAAAGCTACTGGGTTCCCCTCGCGTGGGAAGCGTCAATTCATAACCTCTTTTGCTTTCACTAGGAGATGGAAAACCATGAACGACGTATTTAGCAAAGTTGTTGCCCAAGCCGACGCTAAGGGCGCTTTTCTGGGAGAAAACGAGTTTGCAGCGCTGCAGCAGGTAATTACTGAGGGAAACAAGCGTTTGGACGCAGTGAACCGCCTCACCAGCAACGCCTCTAAAATCGTGACCGATGCTGTCCGCGAATTGTTTGCCGAGGAGCCTCACTTGAATGCTCCGGGGGGCCCCGCCTACCCAAGCCGCAACGTGGCTGCCTGTTTGCGGGATATGGACATCATCCTCCGCTACATTACCTACGCCGTGGCGGCCGGGGATCCAAGCGTGCTGGATGAGCGCTGCCTGAATGGCTTGCGGGAAACCTACCAAGCTCTTGGCACTCCTGGCAGCTCTGTGGCTAAGGGCATCCAGAAAATGAAAAAAGCAGCAGTGGCAGTGGTAAACGATCCCAATGGCATCACCCGCGGTGACTGCAGTGCTTTGATTGCTGAAATCGAGTCCTACTTCGATCGCGCTGCCGCTGCAGTGGTCTAGTAGACGAGAGTCTTGCTTGACTTTTTTCTGCAGGGATTTTGCAGGCTAGGCTTTGAATCTTTTGGGTTATTGGCTGCACTAATTTTTTGAGGCGAGGTAAAGGAGTGTTTTGAACCATGCAAACCCCAATTGTTGATGCCATTGCCACTGCCGATAGCCAAGGACGCTATCTCAGCAACAGCGAATTGCAGGCTATCAGCGGCCGCTTTCAGCGGGCAGCCGCCAGCATGGAGGCAGCTCGGGTCCTGAGCAGCCGTGCTGAGGAGCTGGTGCGTGGCGCTACGGAGGCCGTCTATGCCAAGTTCCCCTACACCACTCAGCCGGGGGGACAATGCCACACCCAAGCGGGTAAAGACAAGTGCGCCCGCGATGTGCGCCACTACCTGCGCTATATCACCTACTGCTTGGTTGCCGGTGGCACTGGCCCCCTGGACGAGTGTATGTTGGCCGGGATCCGCGAGATCAACACCGCTTTTGAGCTCTCCCCCAGTTGGTTTATCGAAGCGCTACGCTACATCAAAGCTAACCATGGCCTGACGGGGCAAGCGGCCACCGAAGCCAACACCTACATCGACTACGCCATCAACGCCCTCAGCTAAGCTCTGCAGCTTGGGATCCCTCGACAAGGCAGCCAGTCTAGCGCCTGCGGGGGATAGCGAGGGCAACGGTGGCGGGAAAGAGGCCCCCCAGCCTGCAGGGGCCTCTCTCGCGAGGGGGAAAGCGCTGCTGTTGCTCTCGCTTCAACCCCATAGGCTGCTGAGGGGGGTTAAGAGGCGGGCCAAGGCAGCCCTTTTAAGCTTTTTTTCAGTCCAGCCAGTTTCATCATGAGGAATTAGCATGAGTGGAATCACAGCGGCAAGCCGAATGGGGATCCGGGGCCTCACAGAGACGACTCCCTTGGAATTGCGCCCCAATGCCAGCCAGGATCAGCTCAATGCGATCCTGCGGGCCATCTATCGCCAGGTGCTGGGCAACGATCACCTGTTTGGGGCGGACAGGAAGGAGCTGGCCAGTGCAGAATCGTTGCTACGCCAAGGCAGCCTGACGGTGCGGGAGTTTGTGCGCTTAATTGCCAAGTCCGAAGCCTATAAGAGGCGGTTTCTGTACCCTAACTCCCAGACTCGAGCTATTGAGCTCAACTTCAAGCACCTGCTGGGGCGGGCTCCCACCAGCCCCAAGGATATTGCCCGACACCTGGACATTTACCACACGGGGGGCCACAGCGCGGAGATTGATTCCTATATCGATAGCCCAGAATACCTGGAAGCCTTTGGCGACAACATTGTCCCCTATCCGCGCGGGTTTGAATACCGCAAGGCCCATACCACCCGCGACTTCACCAACCTCTTTGCCCTCTACGGGGGCTACGCCAACAACGACCGCTCCCAGGGGCGCAGGCCGCGCCTGATGGTGCCCCTTGCCACTGGCTTTACCCCGGCCATCCGCCGCATCGGGGTGCGGGGGCTGCTGCCGCCCAGCCCCATTACCAAACACTTGGGGCCGCCAACGGGCCAGTCCGACCGTATGTTCTGCATTGAGGTGACGCGGCTGCTTAACCCGCCCTCGGCCCTGGCCACCTCCAGCCGAGTGCGCAAATCCAACCAGCAGATCTTTGTCTCTGCCGATCAACTCTCGGCAACGATGCAGCGGCTGCTCAAGTCGGGCGCCAAGATCGTCAGCGTCCATAGCGCTTGAGGCGTCTGGAGGGGCTCTGGCCTGTTGATGCTATGACCACGGCTGTTCCTCCGGATCCCCCTTTAGCCACCGATCTCACCCCAGCTGGCCAGATCGCCAAGCTGCGCCACGGGGATCCGGGGGAGCGCTACTATGCGGCGTGGTGGCTGGGGCGCATGCGGGTTGTGGAGGGGATCCCGGCCCTCATCGAGGCTTTGGCTGACGAGACCGATCGCACCTTGCAGGGAGGATATCCCCTGCGGCGCAATGCCGCCCGTGCTCTTGGCAAAATAGCCTCCCCTGCGGGGATCCCGGCTCTGAAAGAGGCTTTACGCTGCTCCGATGGCCAAGTGGTGGCGGCAGCCGCCCAGGCCTTGGTGGAGATTGCCCTGGCCAATAATCTTGACCGGGATCCCAGGCAAGCTGAAGAGCTGGGATCCGCTTTGCTCGAGGGGCTGCGCTGGGTAGAGCAAGGTTTGCAGACAGAAGCGCCTGCTGCCTTGGAGGCTTTGATTGAGGCTCTTGGACAGCTGCAGGTGGCTGCTGCCCTGGGGCAGATCCGCCCCTATCTGGAGCACCCCTCGATGCGCCTACAGTGGGCGGCAGCGCGGGCCTGTTACTGCCTGACGGGGGATCCCACTTTTGTCCAGCCGCTACTGGCGGCTTTGGGCCACCCCAACATCCATCTGCGGCGGGCTGCCCTTCTGGATTTGGGGGCTAGCGGCTACTTGCCGGCAGCCCAAGCCATGGCAGCGGCAGCGGTCGAGGCCAACATCAAGCTGCTGGCCCTCAAGCAGTTGGTGGAGATGAACCTTAGACGCGGGAAAGAGGCTGGCCCTGACCTACACCAGGTGCTACGGCTAATTGACGAGCTCCTTTAGGGCAGGGAGAGGTAGAGCTAGGAAGACGACCTCGACCTAAAGTTGACACCTAAGGCCTCATGTTAAAGCTGATACAGAATGAAGTTGGGTTTTACCCTCTGAGCTGCGTCTAGGAAGCTGGAGCGGTTGTCTAAGAGGCCGGCGCAGGGGCGTCCGTTCATGTGGGGGAGTCTTCCTATGCAGCTGATCTAGCGGGGCATTGCCCACCCCTTTGTCGCTTCTGTCCCCGCAACCTGTCAGCGGCGGGAGGTGCCAGCGCGGTACCGGGGCTTGGCGTGGAGCTGGTCAGCTCAATCGGTGGCTGTGGCACTGCCGCAGTCTTTTGTCTTGATCTATCGAGGCCTTGTCCTCAATCCGGAGGTGAAGGCAGCAAGCGGGGTTATCTCCCTGCGCAAGAACTTGGTAACTCTAGTCAAAGAAACCCATCGGCAGCATCTGCTGAGCCGGCTGCAGGAGCGCCTCCGCTCCGCCCAGGTCCGCGGAGATCAACTGGAGCAGGAGCGACGACTGCTGGCCTAAGCTCCATCTTGGCCCTTCCTCTCGAGGTTCGGAGAATTCGGGATAATGGTGCTGCCCTATGCCGAAGCGAGAGGATAGCAGCTGTGAGCTGGTGGGTGAATCCTGCGAAGGAACAATCGAGGCATCCCGACAGTTGCTTATTGCCAAAGCGGCGGTGGGGAGCTAGGGGCAGGAAGGAGTCTGCGATCCCAGGGGGCTCTGCTGCGTCTTCTCCACCCCGTTCCTTGCTCTCGGTGGCGGGGCTGGTGGCAGGGGCCACGCTGCTTAGCAAGGGCATGGGGTTTGTCCGGCAGGCCTTAATTGCTGCAGTCTACGGCTCAGGGCCGGAGTACAGCGCTTTTGGCATAGCCTACGTCCTGCCCGGTTTTTTGTTAATCCTGCTGGGGGGGATCAACGGACCTTTCCACAGCGCTATCGTCAGCGTGCTCAAAAAGCAGCAGCCGGGAAGAGAGGATCCAGCCCGCTGGCTGGAGTCCATCTCTACCCTGGTGGGCTGCTTGCTTTTGGCGGTAACCTTGGGCCTCTGGTGGGGAGCCGACTGGGTGGTGCGCCTGAGTGCCCCAGGGGCCAGCCCTGAAGTGCATGCCCTCGCTGCCCAGCAACTGCGGATCATGGCGCCGCTGGCCCTGCTCTCGGGCTGGATTGGCATTGGCTTTGGGGCACTCAATGCAGCCGAGCACTACCTCTTGCCCGCCCTCAGCCCTTTGATCTCCAGCCTGGCCGTCATCGGGATCCTGGTCACGTTGGGGTGGACAGGGATCCCCACTCTACTGGCCTGGGGTGTGCTCCTCGGCGCCATTGCCCAGTGGCTGGCGCAGGTGCCTTTGCAGATGCGGCTGGGGCTGGGGCGGCTGCGGCTGCGCTTTGAGTGGGGATCCCCGCCGGTGCGGGCAGTGGGTCTACTGCTGCTGCCGGCGGTGATCTCCTCCGGCATGATCCACATTAATGTCTACGTGGATCTCTTTTTTGCCTCCTTCGTGCCTGGGGATCGCACCATTGGCAACTTGGGCTACGCTCAGCTTTTGGTGCAAACTCCCCTGGGGATCCTCTCCAACATGGTGCTGGTGCCCCTGATGCCCCTCTACGCCCAGTTGGCAGGGGATGGATCCCGCTGGCCGGAGCTGCGCCAGCGCATCCGCCAAGGGCTGATGGTTACGGCCATCCTCACCCTGCCCCTTGCGATGCTGTTGGTGGCCCTGGCTGAACCCATCGTCCAGATCGCCTACCAGCGGGGTCGCTTCACGGCAGAGGTGACCCAAGAGGTGGCGGCCCTGCTGAGGGCCTATGGTCTGGGGATAAGTTTTTACTTGCTGCGGGATGTGCTGGTGCGCATCTTTTACGCCCTGGAGGACGGAGCTACGCCCCTGCGTATTAGTGGCTTGTCCATTGGCCTCAATGCCCTGCTGGACTTCCTGCTTTTGCCAGCCTTTGGGGCGCCAGGCATTGCTCTGGCTACGGTAGGTGTTAACTTCATGGCGCTGATTGGGCTAGGGATCCGCCTCCACCAGCGCCTGCCGGGGATCCCTTGGGGGGAGATGGGGCAGGCCCTGCTGCCGTTGCTGGGGATCACCACCTTGGCCGGGGGCCTCAGTTCCTGGCTGTGGACACAACTGCGCTCCCAGGAGCTCCTGGGATCCCCGCTGCTTACTGCCGTCCTAGGGGCTAGTCTAGCCGCCAGCCTAGGCCTCAGCTTGTTTGCCGCAGGGGCCCTGTATCTACGGATCCCGGAAGTGGAGTGGCTAGCAGCCCAGCTTCAGACCCGCCTGCCCAAGATTGCCAGTCGGCGATCCCTACCCAGACCCTAAGTCGGCCCGGCTAGCTAATGGCCTCCAGGTAGTCCCGCACTCGGTTGCGTCGCTTCGGCTGCCGCAGCTTCTGCAAGGCTTTGGCCTCGATTTGCCGTACCCGCTCCCGTGACAGATCCAGGGCGCGGCCAATTTCTGCCAGCGAGTAGGTGCGGCCATCCCCCAAGCCAAAGCGCATGCGAATAACATCCCGCTCGCGGCTGGTGAGATCCTCCAGTAGCTGCTGCAGATCCCGCTGTAGGGCCTCGCGCATCATCATCTCCTCTGGGGAGATGTCGTCGGTCTCCAGCAGGTCTCCCAGCTCGGTGTCCTTGTCTTTGCCTACCTTGGTTTCTAGAGAAACTGAGCGCGGCACCCGTACCAGCAGCTCCCTGACCTGGGGCACCGTCATCTCCAGCTCGGAAGCAATGTCCTCAATGGTGGGGGTGCGGCCTTTTTCTTGGGAAAGCTTGCGCTGGGCTTTTTTGATCTTGTTTAGCTTCTCGGTAATGTGGACAGGCAAGCGGATGGTACGGCTTTGGGTGGCAATAGCCCGGGTAATACCCTGCCGGATCCACCAGTAGGCGTAGGTGCTGAAGCGATAACCCTTTTTGGGATCAAACTTCTCCACTGCTCGCTCCAGGCCCAGCGTGCCTTCCTGGATCAAATCCAGCAGCTCCAGGCCGCGGTTTTGGTATTTTTTCGCCACCGACACCACCAGGCGCAGGTTGGCCTTGATCATCTGCTCTTTAGCCCGCTTGCCAAGGCGCTGGATCTGCTGCAGCTTTTCAGGTGTAAGGTTGGCCCACTCAGGGAACTGGTTGGCCCTGGCCACCCATTCCTCTAGAGTAGGCTCCCGCCCCAGCTCTTTCTGCAAGCGCAGGCGTACCTCCAAGAGCTTCATGTAATCTTGGACTTTTTGGGCCAACGCCACCTCTTCGTCGCGTCCCAGCAGGGGAACACGACCAATCTCTTGGAGGTAAAGGCGCACCAGGTCCGTAGAGGGGCGAGCTGGCGCCTCCTCTACGTACTCGCTTTCGGCAAACTCCTCCTCCTCCTGCTCCTCGGTTAGATCGAGGAGATCGAGGGGGGTTTCAAACAAAGTGTCGTTGGCTTCAGGTTCGTAGCTAGACATGTAGGTGCTGTTGGATGAAATAGCTACAGAGACAGTCACGCAGAGGGAGTATTAGAGAAGGCTAACTTGAGGGTTCTTCACTGACAGTGGCTCACGCTATCGTCAGCGTTCCCCTCTTGCTCAGTCCAACTTTCTAGGGAAAGGTAGCTGCCCAGGGATCCGCCCCTTGGTAAAGCCTAAGTTCCTTATCATAACCTCAACAATTATTATAGTTGCCTCTCCCGGCCTAGATGCATGAGATCTGGCGCAGAGTCCTCTCCCCTTGAGCCGTCGTCGCTATTGCTAGGAAGCGCATTGCTCCTGCTGGCGGGGAGAGCTCCCAGGGGTAACCAACCCTCTTGCAAGGTCTAAACTATCCAAGTAGCCCGTCAATTGCCATGAGTCGTTTCTCTGCCGGTTTCCTCCTCTTCTCCAGGGTGGAGGGGCCACCAGCTCAGATCAAGCCCCTTGACAAGCTAAGGACAGGTCTTGTTCCCATGAATTGGGCCGCTGCACCTTCCTTCCTCTCCTGGAAAGGAGAGTCCATTTCCACGTTGACGCTGACGCTGATCCTCGGGATTGGCCTATTCTTCTTCCTACGAGCCTCAGGTAGAGCTCGCATTGAAACCCGCTTCTATTCTAGCAGCCGCAACCTGGAGGAAATGGGATCCCTCCTTCGCAAGCACCTGGAGGGGCGCGCCTATCGCTTGCAATCTGCCGACCCGGAGGGGATCGCCACCTTTGTGGGTCAGGCGCGGCCTAGCGTGGGACTGGCCGTTTTTTTGACGGGGCTGGCGGGAGCGGGGCTGGCCTGTCTGGCTTTGGTGCTGCAGGTGCTGGAGCCGGGTTGGGGAGTTTGGCCCTGGACACTGCTGTTGGTCTCCCCTTGGGCAGGCTGGTACTACTGGCGGCGCAATCACCGCCCGCAGCAGCTCCGCCTAAGGTTGCAAGAGGCCGATCCGCCCCCCGGATCCCTCCTGTGGGTAGAGGGGCAGCGGGAGGAGCTGGAGGTGCTGGCCACTACCTTGGGGCTGCAAGAACGGGATCCAGGTTGAGAGTAGCCCTAGAGCTCTTTGGGGAAAAAGGACAGTTGATCCCCAGCTGTGGCATCGCAGTCGGGGATCCCGCTGGAATGGGATGCTTGCTTGGGCTGTTTTTTGGGGTTGTTTGAAGAAGGGCGGCTTTTCCCTTGGTTGCGCAGGCCCAGGCCAATGCGGCTGTGTTTTTCCACCAGAGCCAGCACCTGTTTGGCCCGCTCGATGACCGGCTGGGGCAGGCCGGCCATGCGCCCTACCTCGATGCCATAGGAGCGGTCGGCTCCCCCCGGCTGCACCTGGTGCAAAAAGATGATGCGATCCGGCAGCTCTTTGACCACCACCTGGAAGTTGGCCACGTTGGGCAGCAGCGTCTCCAGTTGGTTGAGCTCGTGGTAGTGGGTGGCAAAGATGGTGCGGGCGCGCACGTGGGTGGCCAGGTATTCGGCCACGGCCCAGGCGATGGAGAGGCCGTCGAAGGTGGCGGTGCCGCGGCCAATCTCGTCCAAGAGCACCAGGGATCGCTCGCCGGCGTGGTTGAGGATGTTGGCCGTCTCGTTCATCTCCACCATGAAGGTGGACTGTCCTGTGGCCAGATCATCCACGGCGCCAATGCGGGTAAACACGCGGTCGCACAGGCCCAACTCCGCCCGCCGCGCCGGGACAAAGCTGCCCATCTGGGCCAGGATCTGGATTAGCCCAATCTGGCGCAAGTAGGTGGACTTGCCGGACATGTTGGGGCCAGTGAGGACAATGAGATCGGGGCCGTGGGGGGATCCCAGCCGCACCGAGTTGGGGACAAACAAGCCCTGGGGCAAAGATTTCTCCACCACTGGGTGGCGCCCCTCCTCGATGATTAAACGGCGATCTGCAGTAATCACCGGGCGGGTGTAGCCCTGCTGCACGGCCACCTCGGCTAGGCCAAACAGAGCGTCGACAGCGGCCAGGGTCTGGGCCACCTGGCGGATGGCGGCAGCCTGGGATCCCGCCTCCTGGCGCAACTGCACAAACAGCTCGTATTCCCGCTGGTTGATCTCGGTCTGGGCAGTGAGGATGCGGGCTTCTTTTTCTTTAAGCTCAGGGGTGATGAAGCGCTCTTCGTTGGTGAGCGTCTGCTTGCGGATGTACTCCTTGGGCACCTGCTGCGCCTTGGCGCGGCTGATGCTGAGGTAGTAGCCAAAGGCCTTGTTGAAGCCGACTTTGAGGGTGGGGATGCCGGTGCGCTCGCGCTCGGTTTTCTCCAACTGGGCAATCCACTGGCGGTCTTGCTCCACCTGCTGCCGCAGCCTGTCCAGCTCCGGATCTACGCCAGGCCGGATCAGCCCCCCTTCGGTGAGCACAGGGGGCGGGGAGGGCAAGAGGGTGTGCTCGATGCGCCGGCCCAGGTCAACCAGAGCGGGATCCACCTGCTGTAGGCTCTGCAGAAGGGGAGTTTGGGCTTCGGCCACCAGCTCGGCCAGTTGGGGCAGTTTGCCCAGGGAGGAGCCCAGGGCCACCAGCTCGCGCGGGTTGGCGGTGCCGGAGGCGACGCGGTTGGCCAAGCGCTCCAGGTCGTACAGAGAGTCTAGAAGGGATCCCAGGCGGGTGCGCAGGGAGGGGTTTTCCAACAGCTCCTGGATGGTGTCCTGGCGAAGGCGGATTTGCTCTGGATCCCGCAAAGGCTGCAGCAGCCAGCGGCGCAGGGTGCGCCCGCCCATGGCGGTGCGGCTGTGATCCAAGACCCAGAGCAGGGATCCGACAAAGGCCCCCTCGCGGATAGTCTGGGTCAGCTCCAGGTTGCGGCGGGTTTGGGCATCCAATATTAGGTAGTCGGTGAGCTGGTAGGTGCGGGGCGGGCGCAGGAGCGGATGGCCTCCCTGGGGAGAAGGCTGCACCAGGTTCTTTTGCGTTTCTTCCAGATAGTGGAGCAATCCCCCCGCCGCCCGAATGGCCAGGGGCAGCCCCTCGCAGCCCAAGCCCTCCAGGGAGCGCAGGCCATAGGTCTGCAGTAGGTTGTCCCGCGCCACCGCCAGCTCAAAGGGCTCCGCCGGGCGCAGGGTATAGGTGTACTGGCCGGGTAGGCCCAGGGGAGCGTGGGAATCTCCAGGCCGCATCAAGCCCAGGCCCAGCCCTTCCTCAGTGGGCAGCAGGATCTCCGCCGGCTGCAGCCGGGCCAGCTCCTGTTCTAGCTGCTCTTGCCCCTCACTCTGGCAGACCCAGAACTCGCCAGTGGAAATGTCGGCGTAGGCCAGGCCCCAGGCGGTTTGCTTGGAGCCTCGCAGGCGGACAATGGCCGCCAGGTAGTTATTTTGCCGCGCCTGCAGCAGCTCCTCTTCGATGACCGTGCCGGGGGTGATGACCCGCGTCACTTCCCGCCGCACCAAGCCTTTGGCTTGATCCGCCGGCTCCATCTGGTCGCAGACGGCTAGGGCATAGCCTTTGGCCACCAACTGGGCGGCATAGCGGTCAAAGGCGTGGTAAGGGATCCCGCACATGGGCACCCGCCCGATGGCCCCTGCCTCTCGCCCGGTGAGCACCAGCTCCAGCTCCCGCGACACCAGTTGCGCGTCCTGGAAAAACATCTCGTAGAAATCCCCCAGGCGGTAGAGCAGGATGGCGTGCGGGTATTGCCGCTTCAGCTCTACGTAGTGCTGCATCATGGGGGTGAGCAGGGCGGGATCCACCTGCAGGGCATCCCAAGTGGGCTCAGGGGCAGCGGAAGAAGTCATAGCGCCAATGCTTCAGGATGGCTCTTCCAACCCAAGCTAGTCGGCTTCGGCCATTTATGATCTTCCCCCTCTCCCTGGGCAGGGCGGTGAGGGCAAACTGCCTGTGGCCAAGGACAGTAGGAGGTTTGCGATGGGGGCCAAGCACCGTCATCGGGAGTTGACCCCGAGACACCCTGGGGGCAAGCCAGGCGGATCCGCTATGCGCTCCTCGCAAGTGAGTTATGACAAAACGGCATAACTTGTTACGAAGTGTAACGGCAAATACCAAAGTTAACGGTTGGCCATCGCTAAGGTAGCCGGTGTTCCCCTACGGCAGCGACGATGGCGAACCAATTTGAGCGCCTCAAAAGCGAAAAGGACGGGCTAGCGGTCAAAGCCGAGCTGGAAGCGTTTGCCCGCATGGGCTGGGAGAACATCCCTGAAGACGACCGGGATCACCGCCTCAAGTGGCTGGGGATCTTCTTTCGCAAGCGCACGCCCGGCCAGTTTATGCTGCGGCTGCGCCTGCCCAATGGGATCCTGACCAGCGGCCAGATGCGGATGTTGGCGGCGATCATCCATCCCTATGGAAAAGATGGCGTAGCCGACATCACCACCCGGCAGAACCTGCAACTGCGCGGCATCCCCATCGAGGAGATGCCCCAGATCTTGGGCTACTTGAAGGAGGTGGGCCTGACCAGCATCCAGTCGGGCATGGACAATGTGCGCAACATTACGGGATCCCCCCTTGCGGGCATTGACCCAGATGAGCTGATTGACGTGCGCGGCCTCACCCGCAAGGTGCAGGACATGGTAACCAACAACGGCGAGGGCAACCCTTCCTTCACCAATCTGCCGCGTAAGTTTAACATCGCCATCTGCGGTTGTCGCGACAACTCCGTTCATGCGGAGATCAACGACCTGGCCTTTGTACCGGCCTTCAAAGCGGGCAAGCTGGGCTTCAACGTCTTGGTGGGGGGCTTTTTTTCGGCCCGCCGCTGTGCCGAGGCCATCGGGCTGGATGTCTGGGTGGATCCCCGCGATGTGGTTCCTCTGTGCGAGGCGGTGCTGCTGGTCTACCGGGATCACGGCCTGCGGGCCAACCGGCAGAAGGCGCGGCTGAGGTGGCTCATTGACGAGTGGGGCCTGGAGAAGTTTCGGGCGGCTGTGGAGCGGCAGATTGGCCATCCGCTCTCCAGGGCGGCGGAAAAAGATGAGGTGGTCTGGCAGAAGCGGGATCTCCTGGGGGTGCATGCCCAGAAGCAGCTGGGCTTGAACTTCGTTGGCCTGCACGTGCCGGTGGGACGGCTGAATGCCCTGGAGATGATGGAGCTGGCCCGCCTAGCGGAGGTATACGGCTCCGGGGAGCTGCGGCTGACGGTGGAGCAGAACGTGCTCATCCCCAATGTGCCCGATTCGCGGGTGGCGCCGCTGCTTAAAGAGCCGCTCTTGAAAAAGTTCTCCCCCAACCCGGGGCCCTTGCAGCGGGGGCTGGTGTCCTGCACGGGCAACCAGTTCTGCAACTTTGCCCTCATCGAGACCAAAAACCGCGCTGTGGCTCTAATGGAAGAGCTGGAAGCCGAGCTGGAGATCCCGCAGACGGTGCGCATCCACTGGACGGGCTGCCCCAACTCCTGCGGCCAGCCCCAGGTGGCCGATATCGGCCTCATGGGCACCACCGCCCGCAAGGACGGCAAGCCGGTGGAAGCGGTGGACATCTACATGGGGGGAGAAGTAGGCAAAGACGCCAAGCTGGGCGAATGTGTGCGTCGAGGGATCCCTTGCGAAGACCTCAAGCCCGTCTTGGTGGAGCTGCTGATTGAGCACTTCGGGGCCAGGCCGCGCCAGCGTCCATCGGCTTCCCCCATGATGGCTTGCTAAGTAGGGGCCAAGTCTGGGGAAGGTTTCCTCTCTGCGTCGTGCAAAATCTTGGAGGTTCCGATGTCTAAACTGTTCTCCCGTCGCCAATTTTTGGCCGGGGCAGCCGCCCTGGCAGCAGGAGCAGCCGCGGCTGGGATCCCACGCGCCCAATCGCGATCTTTGGGTCAGGGCTACTGGGTGGCCCAGGCCGATACTCCCGAGACCACGCGGGCCAAGCTGGGGTTCATTGCTCTCACCGACGCCGCCCCCCTGATCATTGCCAAAGAGAAGGGGTTTTTTGACAAGTACGGCATGAAGGACGTGGAGGTGGTCAAGCAGGCCTCTTGGGGCACCACCCGCGACAACTTGGTGCTGGGATCCGCTGCTGGCGGCATCGATGGGGCGCACATTCTCAGCCCCATGCCCTATCTCATCACCACCGGCAAAGTTACCGATGGCAAGCCGGTACCGATGTACATTCTGGCCCGCCTGAACTTGGACGGTCAGGGCATCAGCATTGCCAACGAGTACCGGGATTTGCAAATTGGCCTGGACAGTTCCCCCCTCAAAGCCAAGTTTGCGGAAGCGCGAGCTGCCGGCAGGGATCCCAAATGCGCGGTAACCTTCCCCGGCGGCACCCACGACCTGTGGATGCGCTACTGGCTGGCCGCTGGCGGGATCGATCCCAACAGCGAGGTCTCTATCATTGTGGTGCCGCCCCCGCAGATGGTGGCCAACATGAAATCCAAAACGATGGCAGCCTTCTGTGTGGGCGAGCCTTGGAATGCTCAACTGGTGAACCAAAAAGAGGGGTATACCGCCCTCACCACCGGCGAGCTGTGGAACCGCCATCCCGAGAAAGCCTTTGCTCTGCGGGCCGACTGGGTGGATGCCCACCCGAAAGCCACCTTGGCGCTGTTGAAGGCGGTGCAAGAAGCCCAGATCTGGTGCGACCAAATGGAGAACAAAGAGGAAATGTGCCGGATCATCAGCAACCGCCGCTGGCTGGGGGTTCCTGTGGCCGATATCCTGGGTCGCGCCAAAGGCACCTTTGACTACGGCACCGGCAAAGTGGTGCAAAACAGCCCCCACCTGATGAAGTTCTGGCAAGACAATGCTTCCTACCCCTTCAAGAGCCACGACCTTTGGTTCCTGACCGAAGACATCCGCTGGGGCTATCTGCCCGCCGACACGGATACCAAAGCCCTGGTGGACAAGGTCAACCGAGAAGATCTCTGGCGCGAGGCCGCCAAAGCCATTGGCCAAGAGGCCGCCATTCCCCCCAGCACCTCTCGCGGCGTGGAAACCTTCTTCGATGGGGTGAAGTTCGACCCCGAAAATCCGGCTGCCTATCTGGAGAAATTGGCCATCAAGAAGCTGGCCTAGCCTGCTCCTTCCAGGGCTTGCAGAACACCTGCAAGCCCCCTGTCCGAGAGATTTCCCTAAGAGCCCCCAGACAGGTTCAAATTAAACCTCTTCTCTCTTGCACTTTCCCTACGCTGACTTTGACCATAGCCCTACTCTCAGCAAACTATGCATCTTCTCCACTTTGCCTTGAAGGTGGGCTGCCACCTCTTCCCTTTGCTCATCCGCTTAGGCCGTTGGCTGCTGAGCCAAGGTGCCTCTCTTCCGGCCCAGGCCGGGATCCCTTCTGCCACGAGCTCTGGATCCGCTTGGAGGCAACGAGTCCGGATCCATCAAGCGCTGCGCCGCATTCTCTTGCCCGCTACGGCAATTTTCATCGTGCTCCTGCTCTGGCAAATCCTCTACAGCCGGCCCGGCGCCAACCTGCCCACCCCGCTCCAAGTTTGGCAGGACACCTGGGATCCCCTTATTAAAGATCCCTTTTTTGACTACGGCGGCAACGCCAAAGGACTGTTCTGGCAAATCTGGGCCAGCCTGCAGCGGGTGTTCATTGGGTTTTTCTTGGCCAGTCTGGTGGGGGTTTTGGGCGGTATGGTGATCGGGGCCAACCGCTGGCTGTACGAGGCTTTGGATCCCATTTTTCAAGTGTTGCGCACGGTGCCACCTCTGGCTTGGCTGCCCATTTCTTTGGCCGCCTTTCGCGATGCCAACCCCTCCGCCATTTTTGTTATCTTCATCACGGCCCTCTGGCCCATCTTGATCAACACCATTGCCGGTGTACAGCGGATCCCACAGGACTACCGCAATGTGGCCAGAATTTTACGCATGTCCGGCTGGAAGTATTTCTTTAAGATTGTCTTTCCGGCCACGGTGCCCTACATCTTTACCGGCCTGCGCATTGGGGTGGGCCTATCTTGGCTGGCGATTGTGGCTGCAGAAATGTTGGTTGGTGGGGTGGGCATCGGGTTCTTCATTTGGGATGCCTGGAATAGCTCCCGCATCAGCGAAATTATTGTGGCTTTGATCTATGTCGGCCTGGTTGGGCTTTTGTTGGATCGGGTTACGGCTTGGATTGGCTCGCTGGTGGCTGCCGAGGATCACTAGGTTGGACTGAGCCCGAAGTTGGCTGCTGACAGTTTGCCCACTTTTCAAAAATGAAGCTCAAGGGATCCCTTAGGTGGCATCATGAAGACTCAGCCCTACATCGAAGTTGACCATGTAGACAAAGACTTTTTCCTGGACAATGGGGAGGTTTATCCCGCTCTAAGAGACATCCATCTGGAGATCCAAAAAGGGGAATTTGTCTCGCTAATTGGCCACTCCGGCTGCGGCAAGTCCACCCTCCTCAACATCATTGCCGGCCTGGAAAAGCCCTCCCGCGGCGGCGTGCTGCTGGAAGGCCGGCAGATGACGGAGCCCGGCCCGGATCGCATGGTGGTGTTCCAAAACTATTCTCTGCTGCCCTGGCTGACGGTGCGGGAAAACATCGCCCTGGCCGTGGACGAGGTGCTGGGATCCCTTCCCCAAGCAGAGCGAGCCCGCATCGTGGAAGAGCACATCCGCCGCGTGGGTCTGCAGGGGGCAGCCGACAAGCGGCCCGCCCAGCTGTCGGGGGGGATGAAACAGCGGGTGGCCATTGCCCGGGCTTTGGCCATTCGCCCGCGGGTGCTGCTGCTGGATGAGCCGTTTGGGGCGTTGGACGCCCTCACCCGCGGCAGCCTGCAGGAGCAACTGATGGAGATTGCCCAGGCGGAGCAGCTCACCTGTATTTTGGTTACCCACGATGTGGATGAGGCGCTTCTGCTTTCGGATCGGGTGGTGCTGCTGACCAATGGCCCGGAGGCCCGCATCGGCCAGATCTTGCGGATCCCGTTTCCGCGGCCGCGCCACCGGTTGGAAGTGGTGAATCACCCCGAGTACTACAACCTGCGGGGGGAGATGATCTACTTTCTCAACCAGCAAAAGCGGGCCCGCCAGAAAACTCCTACCCGTGTGGCCATCGCCAAGGGGGGGCTGGAAAAAGTCAACTTGGCAATTGGCTTTGTGCCCCTCAACGACTGCGCCCCTCTGGTGGTGGCCCAAGAAAAGGGCCTGTTTCAGAAGCACGGCCTGGAACAGGTCACGCTGGTCAGGGAGCCGGGCTGGAAAACCCTCTGGGAAGGGATCCGCTCCGGTCGGCTGGATGCGGCCCTGGTGGTGGCCGGGATCCCCTTGGCCTCTACCTTGGGGGTGGGTGGGGTACCAGTGCCTTTGGTAACTGCACTTACCGTTTCCCGCGGCGGCAACGCCATCACCTTTGGGCGCCGACTCCTGCTGCAGGCCTTCCAGAGCCCCTGGGATCTCCGCCAGTACCTCCGCCAAACTCCCGATACGGTTCATACGCTGGGGGTGGTGCACCCGGCCTCGATGCACAACTTCCTCTTGCGCCATTGGCTGGCCAGCGGCGGCGTGGATCCGGATCGAGAGGTGAGGTTGACGGTGATCCCGCCGCCGCAGATGGTGGCCCACCTCAAGGCGGGCAACATCGACGGCTACTGCGTGGGCGAACCCTGGAACTCCCGCGCCGTGCGGGAACAGGTGGGGGTTATCGTTGCCACCACTCCCGAACTCTTGCCCAGCCACATCGAGAAAGTCCTAGCGGTGCGCCAAGACTGGGCCCAAAGCTACCCCCGCACCCACGTGGCCCTGGTCAAGGCGCTGCTGGAGGCCTGTCACTACTGCGATCAGCCGCAGCACCGTCCCCAGATCCTGGAGTGGCTGGCCCAGCCCCAGTATGTGGGCGTGGCCCCAGCCGATCTGGAGCCGGGGTGGAGGGGCATCCTGCAGCGGGGCATCGCCGATGAGTCGCAAGTGATCCTCGGTTTCCACCAGTTTGCCAACGGGCGCAACACCTGCCCCGAACGCTTGGAGCATCTCTGGATCCTGACGCAGATGGCTCGCTGGGGCATCTGCCCCTTCCCTCGCAATTGGGTTGCTGTCCTCGACCAAGTGCTGGATGACAAAACCTACGCCCTAGCTGCTAGAGAACTGGGGCTGCCGGATCGGGCCCACGATCGCGGGGCTTTGCTCTTTGCCGACGGATCCCGCTTTGATGGCGAGGATCCCTTGGACTACCTGGAGTCAGTGGCCATTCGCCAGGAGCTGAAGCTGCAGGAATACCCCCTCAGCAAGGTCTAGTTTTTGCTCTACTGAACTCAACTGGAAGGCTTTATGATGACCCACTCTCGCTTAACTTCTTTGTCCTTTTCCTCAGCCTCTTCTCTTGCAGTTCCGCCCCTTCTTTCCCTCCAGAATGTGGGCAAGACCTACTTTACGGCGGCGGGAGCCTTTGTGGCGCTAGAAAATGTCAACTTGGAAGTGGCCGCCGGCGAATTTGTCTGCATCATCGGCCACTCCGGCTGCGGCAAGTCCACCTTGATCAACATGGTGGCCGGGTTTTCTGCTCCTACTTCGGGATCCATTACCCTCAAGGGCCAGCCCATCACCGCCCCAGGGCCGGATCGGATGATGGTGTTCCAGAACTATTCCCTTCTGCCCTGGCTGACGGCTTTTGAAAATGTTTATTTGGTGGTGGACCAGGTCTATCCCGATAAATCCCCCAGAGAGAAAAGGGAAATCGTTCAAGAACACCTAGAACTCGTGGGTTTGGCCGAAGCAGCCCACAAGCGGCCCAAGCAGCTCTCCGGGGGGATGAAGCAGCGAGTGGCCATTGCCCGCGCGCTGGCGGTACGCCCAGAAGTACTGTTGCTGGATGAGCCCTTCGGGGCCTTGGATCCCATTACCAAGCAAGAGCTGCAGGATGAGCTGCTGGCCATTTGGCGAGATCACCGCTGCACGGTTTTGATGATTACCCACGACATCGACGAGGCTCTTTACTTGGCAGACCGGGTGGTGATGATGACCAATGGCCCTGCTGCCCATATTGGCGAGATTTTGACGATCCCCTTTGGGCGACCGCGCAGCCGCGCGCGCATCATGGAAATGCCGGAATTTTACGAATTGCGCAACTCTGCCCTTGACTTTCTCTACCGTCGCGCCGCCCTTGTCTTGGATTGAGGGGGAGCCAGTCTCGTCAAGGCGGCACGGCGAGCAGCGCTCCTCCCCAATACCAGAGTCTTACAGCACGGTTTGGTAGCGGTACCTACACCAAGTCGAGGGATCCCTGGCTAAAATCCCACAGCAGTTGGGCCATCACTCCGGAGAGGTTCTCGGTGCGTTTGGAGCTGTTGCAGGCTTTCCTGAACGTCGTCGAAAGCGGCAGCTTTTTGGCTGCTGCCCGCTGCAGTGGCTTGACCCAGTCTGCCATCAGCCGTCGGATTCAGGCCTTGGAAGAAGAGGTGGGCGCTCCGCTACTGCATCGCAAGAGCCCGCTGGCTTTGACGGTGGCGGGGGAACGGCTCCTACCCCATGCCCGGCGCATCTGTCAGGAGTGGCAGCAGGCCCAAGAGAGCATTCGGGAATGGCTACGGGGCGAGCAAAGCGAGCTCTGCGTTGCCGGGATCCACTCGCTGATTGCCTATCGACTGCCGCCGGTGCTCCAGGAGTTCTGCCGAGAGTACCCGCAGGTGCAGTTGCGGGTCACGGCCCTGGGCAGCGACCGCGCTTTGAAGGTGCTCAAGGATGGGCTGGTGGATGTGGCTTTGGTGATGGAAAATCCCTGGCTGAGGCGGGGGGCTGAACTGGTGGTGGAGCCGCTGTATTCGGAGCCCATTCAGGTGTTGATGGCCGCCAGCCATCCCCTTAGCCGCTACGAGCGGATCCCTTGGCCAGTGTTGGCCGAGTACCCCCAGGCCGTATTTAAAGATGGCTATGCTATGCGCGCTTGGGTGGGATCCCACCTGGCCCGCCAAGGGTTAACTCTCAAGGCAGCGCTGGAGCTGAACACGCTGGATGCCTTCCGCGGCGTCGTTCGCCAGGGGCAGTTGATTGCCCTCCTGCCAGAATCGGCTCTGGTGGACTGCCACGCCGACCCAGAACTCCAGGTGCGGCCTACTGAACCCCCCTTGTTGCAGCGACAGGTGGTGGCAGTTACCACCCGTGACCGCTATCAGATCCCACCCATTCGCCGCTTTTTGCAGTTGGCAGCCCAACTGCTCCGCCCGCCTGCTCCTTCTAAGAGGTCCGACGTCGAGGCGTTGGTCCCGGCCAAGGTGCTGTCGGCTTAGTTGGAGACTTACCCTCCCCCGCTCCAGACTGCCAAGGCTATGAGCCATGAGTTTCGCGAGCTGTTGAAGAAAATTGGCAGTGGCACCCACACCCACGAGGATCTCACCCGCGGCGAAGCCGCCCAGGCTACTCGGCTGCTCCTTGCAGGCAAAGCCACCCCGGCCCAGATTGGGGCCTTCTTGATTGCCCACCGCATCAAGCGCCCCACCGCCGAAGAGCTGGCTGGTATGTTGGATGCCTATGCCGAGTACGGCCCTCGCCTTCGCCAACGGGATCTGCCCCACCCCTTGGTGATCTTTGGCCACCCCTACGATGGCCGCTCGCGCACAGCACCGCTAGGGGTGTTGGTGGCTCTGGTATTGGCAGCGGCGGGGGCAGCCGTTTTGCTGCATGGCTCCGGCTTTTGCCCTCCCAAGTATGGTCTGCCTCTGGAGGTGGTCTGGCGAGGCTTGGGGGTGGACTGGCGAGGATGGTCGCTGGAGCAAGTGGGCCAGTCCCTGGAGCAAACGGGCTTGGGATTTTTGTATTTACCAGATTGTTTTCCCCAAGCCCAGGCCCTGATGGAGTACCGGGATCAAATTGGCAAGCGCCCTCCCCTGGCCACCTTGGAGCTGGTCTGGTCACCCTACGAGGGCCCCTTTCATTTGGTGGCTGGCTACGTGCACCCCCCTACCGAGGCTACGATGCTGGAGTTGTTTGCCCTGCAAGGGATCCGAAGCTTTACCACGGTCAAGGGACTAGAGGGCAGCAGCGACCTACCGCGGGAGCGGACGGCTATCCTCAACCACTGCGGGAAACGGCTGCTGCTCAAAGCCCGCGACCATCACCTGGCCGGCCCCGAGATCCCGCTGGCGGAGGAGAAAGAGTTGCTGCGGCAGATGCACCAGCTCCTCAACGGCGATCCCTCTCCTCTTACTCCAGCAGTACTCTGGAATGGCGGCAGCTACCTCTGGCTGCTGGGCTATGCTCACTCCCTCAGCGAGGGGATCCAGCAAGCCGAGGAATTGCTCCGCTCTGGCCGGGTGAGGGAAAAGTTGCAACAGCTCCAACAACAGGCTCACCTGGCCCGGTTTTCCTAGGGATCCCTTCTTGCCTCAAGATAGGCTGCAAGGGAAAGCCCACAGGGTCACCCCCAAACCGGCTTGTCCTGTCGATTGGAGTTTGTAACCCTGCCGATCCGTGCTTCCTTCACCGGTGCCCTCGGCTGTTCCCTGCCGGTTTCGCTGCTCCTCACTCCCCTGGTGCTCGGATCCCCGGCGCAAGCCCATCGGAGCCGCCGCCTCTGTACCGATGCAGCCGAGTTGGCAGAGCCCGCGGGAGCTGGAGCGAGTCAACCACGACCTGGCCAAAGCGCAGCGGCACCTGGCGGAAGCCAGCTTCTTCGCCCAGCGGGGATCCTCTCCGGAAGCCGCCCGTCTCCTGGAGCTGAGCCGCCAGAGCTTTCGCCGCCCGCGAGCAGGCCAAAGCGGCGGAAAACCTGGCCAAAGCCGCCAAGAGGCTCTACGAAGCGGAGTTGGGCTTTGGGAGCCGTCCTGGCCGTTCCTTCTTCGAGGCCCCCTTGCGCGCCCAAGCGTCCCTCAGCCGGCTGCAGGCGGAGACGACCTTTGCCAACATCACCTCTGGCCCTGTGGCCAAGCTGCAGCAGCAAGCCCAACAGTTGTTGGGCAGGGTCAATACCCATCCTGCTAGCTACACCTTCGCCGACTACAGCCGCAGCAAGGCTGCCCACCACTCGACCCGCGCCGCGCTGCCTTTGTTGGCGGCAGAGCGCCTCCTGGGAGCCAGCTTCTAGGCGGTCAAGCTGGAGGCGGCGGATCCCTGAGCGTTTCCAGCCTGGAGAAGCCTCAGAGGGTGGGGAGGGTTTCATTTTTCGGGCTAGGCAGGTGAAGCCCAGAGTATTAGCCGCAGCTCATAGGGATCGTACATATCGGGATGAAACGGCAGTAAGCGGATGGCCAGCCCCTGCAGGCCACTGGCCTCATAGCGGATCTGACCAGAGAAGATAGCGCAGTCCTCCACTGTCTCCACATAGCGCAGGGGGGTTGCGCGGCCGTTTTGGATCTGGCCGTTGTCGTCCACTGGGCCGTGGTAGGCTTGGACAATCACATCCTGGGGCTGCAGGGATCCCAGCTGCACCTCCACCGTTACGGTGAGGGGTTCCCGGGCCATCACCACCTCCTGGAGCTGGCTACCCTGGCCAGAGGAACGGTTGCCGGCGGGCTGCCTTGGATTCTCAACCCGGACGTCGAAAACCCGAATGTTGTACCAGTTCTCCTGCACATGGTTTTGCCAACGGGTCAACTGGCGGGCTGCCTGGAAATCGTTGCGCCGCATGCGGTTAAAGTAGTTACTCAACGGAATGTAAGCCCGCTCAGCATACTCCCGCACCATGCGCTGTGTGCTAAAGCGAGGACAGTTGAGGCGGATTGCCTGCTTCATCCGCTGAATCCAGGCGTGGGGTAGACCATCGCTGCCGCGTTGGTAGAAAAGGGGAGCTACTTCCTTTTCCAGGAGATCGTAGAGGGCGTTGGCCTCCACTTCGTCCTGGTAGGCGCGATCTGCATACTCCTCGCCGCGGCCAATGGGCCAGCCCGTCTGGTAGTAATCTGCCTCATCCCACCAGCCGTCCAGGGTGCTGAGGTGCAGTCCCCCGTTAGCTGCTGCCTTCATACCGCTGGTACCGCTGGCCTCGCGGGGGCGGAGGGGGGTGTTCAGCCACACGTCCACCCCTGCCACCATTAAGCTGGTGATGTACATGTCGTAGTCTTCGATAAACACCAGCCGCTGGCGGAACTCTGGCTGGCGCGACACCTGCACCACCTGGCGGATCAACTCTTTGCCGGCTGTATCGCGAGGGTGGGCCTTGCCCGCAAAGATAAACTGCATCGGGTACTGGGGATGGTTAATCAGAGCTTTGAGCCGCTCTAGGTTGTGGAGCAAGAGAGTGGCCCGCTTGTAGGTGGCAAAGCGGCGGGCAAAGCCAATCGTGAGGACTTCTGGGTTGAGGGCCTCTGCTGCTTGTTGGATCTCCCCTGCCGAGG
This sequence comes from Synechococcus sp. H70.2, assembly GCF_047462275.1. NCBI lineage: Bacteria > Bacillati > Cyanobacteriota > Cyanophyceae > Synechococcales > Synechococcaceae > Synechococcus > Synechococcus sp. H70.2. Next base: position 163,699 of record NZ_JANSIU010000002.1, on the reverse strand, counting down.
CCGCCTGCTTCTGCAGCTGTTCCACCAGGCGCTGGCGGGTGAAGTCGATGAGGCGGGAGCGGCTGCGCTCGTGCGCCCGCCACAATTCCGCATCCGGGATCCGCTCCACCTTCTGCCAAACCGGATCCGAGGCAGGGGCCTCCGCCCAATCTGGCCCTAGGTAGCGGTCGTAGAGGGCTTGGTTTTCCTCCCCCACCCAGGTGCGGGAATGCACGCCATTGGTGATGGAGGTAATCGGCACCTCCTCTTGCGGGATCCCAGGCCACAGCTGGCTAAACATCTTGCGCGAGACCGCCCCGTGTAGCTTGCTGACCCCGTTAACAAACGAGGCCATGTTGATGGCTAGCACCGCCATGCTGAAGGGGGACTGGAAGTCCCCGGGATTTTCTCGACCTAGGGCCAGAAAGCGCTCCCGACTCAGGCCCATCTGGTTGTAGTAGAAGCTCAGGTAGTAGTCAATTTTGTCCGGCGGGAACAGGTCGATCCCGGCAGGCACTGGCGTGTGGGTAGTAAACATCTGGCTGGACTTAGCCACCTGCCAGGCCTCCTCAAAGCTTAGCCCTTGCTCCACCATCAACAGGCGGATCCGCTCTACCGCCAAAAAAGCCGAGTGCCCCTCGTTCATGTGGTAGACAGTGGGGTGGATCCCTAGAGCGCGCAGAGCCCGCACCCCGCCAATCCCCAGCATGATCTCCTGGTGGATGCGCACGTCCTGGTCGCCGCCGTAGAGCTCATCAGTGATGTCTTGGTCGTACTGGCTGTTGGGCTCGATGTTGGTGTCAAGGAGGTATAAGGGCACCCGCCCCACCATCGCCTTCCAGATGCGGGCAAACACCTTGCGGTTGGGGTAGTCCACCTCAATGCGAATCTCGCGGCCCTCCGCGTCCCTTTGCAGCTCCAGCGGCATGTTAAAGAAATCGTTGATGGGGTAGCGCTCCTGCTGCCAGCCATCGGGGTTGAGGTACTGGCGGAAATACCCCTTTTGGTAGAGCAGGCCCACGCCCACTAGCGGCAGGCCTAGGTCGCTGGCTGCCTTGAGGTGATCCCCGGCCAACACTCCCAAGCCCCCTGAGTAAATGGGCAGACAGTCGGCTAAGCCAAACTCAGCTGAAAAATAGGCATAGCACTCTCCCTCCACCGCCTGGGCCAAGCGATATCGGCGGTACCACGTGTCTTGTTGGAGATAGCTGTGCAGTTGCTGGCTAGCTCGCTCCAGTTGGGCTAGAAACCCAGGATCCTCTGCCAATTCATCCAGCCGTTCCTGCCGGATCTGGCCCAAAAGAGCCACGGGGTTGTGCCCGCAGGCATCCCACAGATCCGGATCCATGCGCCGGAAGAGGCTGCGGGTTTCTACATTCCAACTAAAATGAAAGTTGTAGGCCAAAAGGCGCAGGCTTTCCAAGGCAGGCGGCAGGTAGGGGGTTACCCTAAACGTGCGTAGCGGCTTCATAGGCAGGACGAGTGCAGGTTGCCACTGCCTGCTAAGCTAGCCCAAGCGCGGCTGAGGAGCCCAGCTTTTTTAGAATCTTTCGAGCTGAAGGCCTAGCCCCTGCCTAGGCAGCAGCTGTCGCGTCCGGGAGGGAAGGCTCGCGCTCCGCTTGCCCTTGTAGACGGGGGGAAGGCGCTCCGCACCCCCCCTAGCCCACCCTGCGGCTCTGGGCGCTCACGTCGTGGAACATGCTCGAGGAGGGGTTAAGGTAGGGCATACCGGGAGTAACGCCTCTGGACACGCTACCTGCAGCTAGCGATGGGTGAGGACTCGGTTCTGCTGACGCAAGCAGGTCAGTTGCCTGGAGGAAGGAGGAACCCCGCCCTGTCTGCCTAGCCACCCTGCAGGAAGCAAGCTACAGCGCCCAGGAGGAGGTCGGGTATGGATCGAACTGCACCACTGGCCGACACCATTGCTGCCATTGCCACCGCCGTGGTGCCCGAGCAGGGCAGCATTGGCATTGTACGCCTTTCTGGCTCGCGGGCTTTGGCCATTGCCCAGGCCATCTTTACCCCCGCCCGCCGCACCGCCACCTGGGAGAGCCATCGCCTTCTCTATGGCTGGATCCACGACGAGAAGGGCCGCCAACTGGATGAAGCCTTGGCTGTGTGGATGCAGGCCCCCCGCTCCTACACCCGTGAGGATGTGGTGGAGTTCCACTGCCACGGTGGCATTATGGTGGTGCAGGCTACCCTGCAGCAGTGCCTGCGCCAGGGAGCGCGGCTGGCCCAGCCGGGGGAGTTCAGCCTGCGCGCTTTCTTGAACGGTCGCATCGATCTAACCCAGGCTGAAAGTGTGGCCGATCTGGTGGCGGCCCGCTCCCCCCAGGCAGCGCAGATGGCGCTGGCGGGTCTGCAGGGCAAATTGGGCCAGTCCATCCGCGCCCTGCGCCAGGAGCTGCTGGGCTTATTGGCCGAGATTGAGGCACGGATTGACTTTGAGGAGGATCTGCCCCCCCTGGATGTCCCCGCTTGGCAGGCGCGCCTCCAGGAGGTCCAAGCCCAGATACAAACCCTGCTAGATACCGCCGAACGGGGACAACTGCTGCGCAGCGGGGTGAAGGTGGCCATTGTTGGACGGCCCAATGTGGGTAAATCTAGCCTGCTCAACGCTTGGTCAGGGCAGGATCGAGCCATCGTCACTGACCTACCCGGCACTACTCGGGATGTGGTGGAATCCCAGTTGGTGGTGAGAGGGATCCCCGTTCAGCTCCTGGACACTGCCGGTATTCGCGAAACCGACGATCCCGTGGAACGGCTGGGGGTGGAACGCTCCCAGCGCTTGGCCCAAGCTGCTGATGTCCTGGTGCTGGTGATCGATGCCCAGGCCGGCTGGACAGAAGCGGATGCGGCCATCTACGAGTCCATCCGCCACCGCCCCCTGATCCTGGTGATTAACAAAACTGATCTTGCCCCCGCCGACAAGATCCCTCTCCCGCCCGAGATTGCCTACCGCGTCCCCACAGTCGCTGCCCAAGGCAAGGGGATCGCGGAGCTGGAAGAGGCGCTGGAGCGGCTTGTTACCCAGGGGCGGCCCCAGCCCAACCTGGAGGTAAGCCTTAACCAGCGCCAGGCTGCCGCCCTCCGCCAGGCCCAGGCTAGCCTGGAACAAGTGGCCCAGGCCATGCAGGAGCAGCTCCCCTTCGATTTCTGGACCATCGACCTGCGGGGAGCGCTGCACGCCCTTGGTCAAATTACCGGCGAGGAGATCTCTGAAGCAGTGCTGGATCAGATCTTCAGCCGCTTCTGCATTGGCAAGTAAGCTAACTCATACTCATTCTGAGTTTGTGTTAGGATGGCCTAGGAGGGGATCCCGCACCCCAGACAATGGTAAAGACGGTTAGGAGATTGGCTATGGTGACCGCTGAAAAGACCCGCCTCTACCCCACCCAGATTGACTTGCCGGCTGAGGCCCGGGCGCAACTGGTGGAGTTGCTCAACCAGTCCTTGGCCGACACGCTGGATCTCAAAACTCAGGTGAAGCAGGCCCATTGGAACGTCAAAGGCATGAACTTCATTGCCCTGCACGAGATGTTTGACACCTTTGCCAGCACGCTAGAGAACTACGTGGACATGCTGGCAGAGCGGGTTACGGCCCTAGGCGGCATCGCCCGTGGCACTGCCCGCATTGTTGCCCAAACCTCGAGCTTGCCCGAATACGACCTAACGGCTGAAGACGGTCGGACTCACCTGCAGGCTCTAGCGGTCCGCTACGGCCAGTATGCCGCGGCGGTGCGCCGCAACATCAGCCGCGCCACTGAGCTGGGGGATGCCGACACTGCCGACCTGTTTACGGAGATCTCGCGCCAAATCGATAAAGATCTCTGGTTTATTGAGGCCCACCTGCAGGCCTAAAGCCAGCAAAGCCAACTAGAAAAGTGGGGTAACAAAATGGTTGCCAATGCTTCCCTCCTTTACTTGGCAGCTTTGGCAGGCATTCTGGGGGTGGTGGGGTTCTTTGTCCTGCGTGGGGTGCTGCGCCTACGGGCCCAGGAAAAGGTCATCCGGGAGCTGCAACCTCGCCTAAGCAAAGGCAAGGGATCCCCACAGGAGCACTACGAGTTGGGCAGCGTCTACCTGCAAAAGGGTCTCTACGAGCAGGCCATCGTGCAGCTGAAAAAAGCCCTAGAGGTGGCTGGGGAGAACATTCCGCCCGTCTGCAATGCTCTGGGCTTTGCCTACTTTAGCCAGGGGCAATACGATCTGGCCATTCGCTACTACAAAGATGCTGTTGCGGCAGATCCTGCCTATGTAACTGCCTGGAATAACCTGGGCCATGCCTATGAGAAGAAAAATCTCTACGGCCCCGGCCTGGAAGCTTACGAGACCGCGTTGAAGCTGGACCCGCAAAATGCCATTGCCAAGCGCCGCGCCGAGTTGCTGCGCAAACGTCTGCAGCCCAGCCCCCGCAGTTGATGCGGTAGATACGTATTAAGACCTAGAGCGGCAAGTCGAAGGAGAGGGGGTGAGAGTTTTTCTTCTCCTTGAAAGAGGGAGGCCAATCTTGAGCAGAAGGGAGGGATTCAGTATCGTGTTACCGGGGCTGGTATCATGTTTTGAAAAACACGAGAGTCCATCTCATGGATGCACAATTGGTGGCACCAGTAGTTCTGGTCATTCTAGATGGCTGGGGTTATCGCGAAGCCCTAGAAGGCAATGCCGTGCTAGCCGCCCGAACCCCTGTCATGGATAGTCTGTGGGCTACCTATCCTCATACCCTGCTGCAAGCTTCGGGGCGAGCCGTGGGCCTACCCGAAGGACAGATGGGCAACTCCGAGGTGGGCCACCTAACTCTAGGAGCAGGGCGGGTAGTGCCGCAGGAGTTGGTGCGCATTAGCGACGCCATTGAAACGGGATCCCTCTTCCAGGAGCCTCTGTTGCTGGAAGTTTGTCGTCAACTCAAGGAGCGGGGGGGCCGGTTTCATTTCATCGGTCTCTGCTCGGAAGGAGGAGTTCACTCCCACATTGACCACCTCTACGGCCTGCTGCGCCTGGCAGCCCAGGCAGGGATCCCTGCTTACGTGCATGCCATCACGGATGGCCGCGATACCCCCCCTTGTGAAGGGGCAAAAGTTCTGGCTACCCTCCAAAAAGAGCTGGAATGGCTGGGCAATGGCGTCATTGCTACCCTGAGCGGCCGCTACTACGCCATGGATCGGGATCGCCGTTGGGAGCGCACCCAGAAGGCCTACGAGATCATGACGGAAGATGGCCCCGGGTGTGGCCGCAGCGCTGCCGAGGTAATGGAAGACTTTTACGCCCAGGATATCACCGACGAGTTCATTCCCCCCACGCGTTTGGCTCCGGGAGCGGTAAAGCCGGGGGATGCGGTCCTCTTCTTTAATTTCCGCCCGGACCGGGCCCGCCAGCTCACCCAGGCTTTCGTCTGCCCTGACTTTTCTGGCTTTCAGCGGCGTCTGATTCCGGACCTCACCTTCATCACCATGACCCAATACGATCCAACCCTGCCGGTGCAGGTGCTCTTTAAGCCCCAGAACCTGGATCACCTGCTGGGCCAGGTGGTGAGCGAGGCCGGCCTTAAGCAATTGCGCATTGCCGAAACGGAAAAGTACGCCCACGTCACCTACTTTTTCAATGGCGGCATTGAGCAGCCCTTCCCAGGAGAGGATCGCATCCTGGTCCAAAGCCCACTGGTGGCTACCTATGACCAAGTGCCGGAGATGTCAGCAAAGGAGGTAACCGACAAGGCCATTGGAGCCATTGTCCGCCGTGAGTACAGCCTGGTGGTGCTTAACTACGCCAACCCCGACATGGTGGGCCACACTGGCAACTTTGAGGCCACGGTGCGAGCGCTGGAGACGGTAGACCAGTGCCTAGGTCGCCTACTGGCAGCGGTGGTGGACGTGGGAGGCACCACTCTCATCGTTGCAGATCACGGCAACGCCGAGCTGATGTGGGACGAGCAGGGCAACCCCTGGACAGCCCACACCACCAACCCCGTTCCCTGCATTCTGGTGGAGGGGGAAAAGCGCAAGATCCCTGGTCGCGGCGGCAACGTCAAGCTGCGCGCTGGCGGTACCTTGGCCGATGTCGGCCCCACCCTGCTGGAGATCTTGGGCTTGCCGCAGCCCCCCGAAATGACCGGGCAGTCCCTACTGGAGCCAGCAGAATACACCCTTCTGCAGCGGCCGCCAGTGCCTGTGGGGCGCTAAAGCCCTTCCTCACTCGGCTATTGGGATCCCTTCTTGGGCTAGCCAAGCTTTCAACTCCTCCCAGGTTTGGTAGAGGGCCAGCACCTGAGAGCGTTCAGGGTGATAGGGAGCACTCAGGCGCTCTAACTGTAAGAAGCGAGCCTGGGGAGGGATTACCGCTACTTCAGGATCGGGGGGAGTGGGCCGGCGCAGGGAGCTGCTGTAGCCGCGGTAGATGAGCACCAAATCAGTTTCTCCCTCGCTTTCCACCTCCACCCGCAGCACCTCCTGGGGGTGGCTCTGGCTGTAGCGCTCCAGAGCCAGCGGCCAAGGGAGGGGGCTCATGCTGCCACCTCCCCTTTCTCCCCACGGGGCCGCAGCCGCCAGACGAAGTAGACGCTGTAGAGCAGGTAAACCACCAAGCCCCAGGCCCCTGCGCTCCCGAGCAGCTCTGGCGATAGATTGGCGTGGAAGATCTCCCGAAAGCCCAGCGGCGGCTCAAACCAAGCTCGACACTCCGGTGGCAAAGAAGCTTGGAAGGCGCAGGGCACAAAGGCTCCCGAAAAGAGGAACCCAACCCCCATGTAGCCAGTTACAACCCAGCGCCAGAGCAAAAAGGCCCGCGCCGCCCAGCTTCTTGACTGCTCAAGGGCAGCACTCCAATCCCGCCAGAACCAAAGGCTAAGCGGGATTAAAAGCCGTGCCATCGCCCCGCTTAGGAAACTGACTGGCAGGCCACCAATCATTAGGTACACGGTTACCGCTAACAGGCTAGACACCCGCCAGTAGGCAATCAAGATTTGGATCAAGGGACCCAGCCCTACCGCAAAAGCCCAACCTAAGAGCGCTAACGGCACCACCACCGTCAGCGCCACCGCCAGGCTGTAGTCTGCCCAAATGGCCTTCAGCAGCCAACTCAGTGGGACCATCCTCACCCTTTCTCCTCCCTGACCCTAGTATGGCGGGATCCCCAGCGGGATCCCACAGGGTTACAGGATATTACAGATCCCTGGCCACTCCCCACGAAACCTTGCGTCGTTGGGAAAGTTTTTCAACTCTTGCCGTTGCCTCTCCAGGAAGGTGGTAGATTCTTAGAGGAACATCCGCAGACCAGCCGGAAAGCAAGCTGTCTTTCTGGAGGGCAGACAGGGGTTTCCTAGGACCTTAGCTTGGCCTAGCTTGTTAAGTATTGTTACTTGGCCGTGTTATTTTGGGTTAAGGCCAGCTCCTAAGCGGTAGGAATCTTGCTTCCATGCCACGTTCTTCCGGACTTCTCTCCCACAGTCCCAGGCGCTGGAAGGCAACCCAGTGGAAGCCCAGGCCTTTGCCTCCCTTGGAGGGCGTGCCTCTTTCCCAGAAGGGCGAGGCAGAGGAGGGCTGCCAAGGGTCGTTGCCACCAAAGACAGCCTCTGGCAAGAGGGCTGGCGAGGGGAAAAGCTATGCCGACCTGCAGCTATGGCTAGTACTGGTTACTCTGGGTGTCAGCCTAGCCATTGCCCTAGGGGTGGCGTTGGTTTACTCGCCAGGGGTGGCAGGCAACTACCTGCTGGGAGCACTTGCCGGTGTGGTCTATCTGCGCATGCTGGGCCGCGGCGTGGCAGAGCTGGGCAAAAGTCGCAACCGCCTAGGAGTGATGCGCTTGGCTCTGTTTGTTGGGCTGATGGTTTTAGCTGCTGAGGTGAAGTCCTTACAGATTTTGCCAATCTTCTTTGGGTTTATGACCTATAAGATCACCCTGCTCATTCACCTTGTCCAGACGTTGAGCCGTTTGTCTTCCTCCTCATGATGCTTATGAACCCGTCCTTCTCCCCTCCTCTTCTCCTAGCAGAACTGGAAGTTGGCCATCACCTCTACTGGCACCTGGGCAAATTTACGGTTCATGGCCAGGTTTTGATTGCCAGTTGGATTGCCATTGCCCTGATCTTGACGGTGGTGCTGTTGGGCACTCGTCAACTGCAGCGGGAGCCCGCTGGCTTGCAAAACTTTATCGAGTACACCCTGGAATTTGTCCAGAGCATTGCTCGCGCCCAGATTGGCGAGAAAAACTTCCGGCCTTGGGTACCCTATGTTGGCACCTTGTTCCTGTTTATTTTTGTCTCCAACTGGATGGGCAATCTCTTCCCCTGGAAGTTGATTCCCCTGCCGGAAGGGGAGCTGGCTTCTCCCACCAACGACATTAACACCACTGCCGGCTTGGCGCTGCTGACCAGTATCATGTACTTTGCGGCTGGCATCAGCAAGCGGGGGCTGTCCTACTTTAAAAAGTACATCGAGCCCACGCCAATTCTACTGCCCATCAACGTCCTGGAAGATTTCACCAAGCCCCTCTCCCTAAGTTTTCGTCTGTTTGGCAACATCTTGGCAGAGGAGCTGGTGATTGCAGTGTTGGTGTTGCTGGTGCCGCTGTTGATCCCGGTGCCAGTGATGGTTCTGTTCTTGTTTACAGGAGCCATTCAGGCTTTGATCTTCGCAACCCTCTCAGCGGCTTACATTGGAGAGGCGCTGGAAGGGCATGGGGGTGGCGATCACCACGACTGACTGCTGGGGATCGTTACGGCCCCTACCCAGTTCCAGGCCCAGCTCTTCCGATCTCTCCAATGGGTTGTCGCAAGGGATCCCTTCTCTGGTAAGGTTTGTTGGGGCCGAGGGCGTAAGCCTGGAGGCCACCGACAAGGGGGGCGACCGGCTTGGATACTCAAGCTAGAGCACCTCGAAGCTCAAAACCCTGTTGTAACGACAAGGAGCATCTTGCTATGGCTATGGATCCGTTAACCTCTGCTGCTTCTGTTTTGTCTGCTGCTCTGGCCATTGGTCTGGGATCCCTGGGGCCGGGGCTGGGCCAAGGGAATGCCGCTGCTGCTGCTATGGAGGGGCTGGCCCGCCAGCCAGAGGCGGAAGATAAGATCCGCGGCAACCTGTTGGTCAGCTTGGCCTTCATGGAAGCTCTGACGATCTACGGCTTGGTGGTGGCCCTGGTGCTTCTGTTTGCCAACCCCTTTGCCTCTTAGTGCCGTTGTTTTGGGGGGCAGTCCGGATGCCGGCTTGCCCCCAGATCTTGCTTTGTCTCAGAATTCCGTTTTTGTCGGTGGGGCCCCATGATCTCCTCAACCCTTTTAGCTGTCGAGGCCGCCGAGAAAAATGGCCTCTTCGATCTGGATGCCACCTTGCCCATCATTGCCGTTCAATTCTTGTTGTTGGTAGCCGTGCTCAACTCTCTCTTCTATGAGCCGGTTACTCGGGTTATCGACAGCCGCAACGACTACATCCGCACCACTCAGGCGGAAGCCCAGGAGCGGTTGGAGAAGGCCACGGCTCTAGCCCAGGAGTACGAGGCTGAGATTAGTCGAGCCCGCCTCCAGGCACAGGAAGTGATGGCCGAGGCGGAAGCAGCTGCGGCGCGCATTCGTGCGGAGAAGTTGGCAGCGGCTCAGGCGGAGATCCAAGCCAAACTGGAAGCGGCGCGGCGGCAGATTGAGCAGGAAAAGCAGGCGGCCCTTGAACAACTGCAGCAGCAAGTGGATGCTATTGCTGCCCAGATCACCGAGAAGTTGCTAGGCAGCGTCCGTTAGGTAGTCAATTTCCTAGGGAGTAGTTTGTGATGCTGGTGTGCAGCTGGATGTCCGCTTGGCTCCTAGCCGTTGCTGAGCCGGTAGTGGAAGCCGCCGGGGTGTCGATCCTGGAGGCAATTCTGGAAAGCAATCTGGTCAACATTGCCATCATCTTGGCTTTGCTGTACGTTTTGGGCCGCCGAGTGGTGGGGGAAGCGCTGGCAAAGCGGCGGGAAGGCATCCTCGAGGAACTGCACCAGGCGGAGCAACGCAAGCAGGAAGCCATCACGAGGTTGGCGGAGGAGCAGCAAAAGCTGGCGCAGGCCCAGCAGGAAGCAGAGCGCATTCGCCGCGAGGCGGAGGTTAACGCGGAAGCTCGCCGCCAGGAGCTGTTGCAGCAGGTGGAGCAAGAGATCGAGCGGCTGCGCGCCAGAGCGGCAAGGGATCTCGCTGCTGAGCAGGAGCAAATTCTCCAAGAGCTGCGCCGCCAAATTGTGCGCCAAGCTCTGAGCAAGGTGGAGCAGGAGCTGCCGCAGCACCTCAATGAGGAGATTCACCATCGCCTAATTGAGCAAGGGATCCAAATGATCGCCCGCTAGCCGAAAAGGAGAAATAGAGACCTATGATGACTAGAAAAATGACCCTCAGGCTGGTGGATCCCTACGCCGAAGCCCTACTGGCTCTGGCTTCTGGGCAAGGGCTGCTGGACACCTTTACCGCCGATATTCGTTTCCTTGCTGCCGTTTTGCAGGCCACGCCGGAGCTGGGCGAGTTTCTCGCTAGCCCTCTGGTTAAGGCGGAAGCCAAGAAAAAACTCCTGCAGCAGGTGTTTGCCGCTCAGATCCACCCGCTGCTGCTCAATGCTCTTCAGTTGCTGACCGACCGCCGCCGTATCATGTTCCTTGAGGCTCTCTGCCGGCGTTTCCTAGAGCTGCAGCGGAAACTGCAAAACATTGTCCTAGCTGAGGTAACCACCGCCGTGCCCTTGACGGAGGCCCAGCAGCAACTCCTCCGTGAGCGGGTGAAGGACTTCACGCAAGCTAGCGGCGTAGAGCTCCAGATTAGCCAAGATCCCACAGTGCTAGGCGGAGTAATCCTCAAGATTGGATCCCAGGTCATTGACCTCAGTTTGCGCGGCCAGTTGCGCTCGCTGGCCCTGCGGTTGGTTTAAGTTTTCTTTTTAGATCCCCTTCCACTTCCCTGAGAGGACTGCCATGCCTACCATTCGCCCAGATGAGATTAGCACCATCATCAAGCAACAGATCGAACAGTACAACCGGGAGATGCAGGTCTCCAATGTCGGCACAGTCCTACAAGTAGGAGACGGCATTGCCCGAATCTATGGCTTGGAGAAGGTGATGGCCAGTGAGCTGCTGGAGTTTGAGGATGGCACTCTGGGCATTGCTCTCAACCTAGAGGAGGACAACGTCGGCGCCGTGCTGATTGGCGACGGCCGCAGGATCCAAGAAGGATCCACCGTCAAAGCCACGGGTAGAATTGCCAGCATTCCGGTGGGGGAAGCCCTGCTGGGCCGCGTGGTCGATCCCCTGTGCAATCCCCTCGACGGCAAAGGACCGATTCACTGCACCGAAACTCGCCTCATTGAGTCCCCCGCTCCCAGCATTATTGATCGCCGCTCCGTGTATGAGCCGCTCCAAACCGGCATCACTGCCATCGATGCCCTGATTCCTATTGGGCGGGGACAACGGGAGCTCATCATCGGCGACCGCCAAACTGGTAAGACCACCCTTGCTGTCGACACCATCCTCAACCAAAAAGGCCAGGATGTCATTTGCATCTACGTGGCCATCGGCCAGAAGCAGAGCAACATCGCCCAGGTGGTGAACATCCTCACCGAGCGGGGGGCAATGGACTATAGCATTGTGGTGGCTGCCGGCGCCGACAGCCCGGCCCCACTGCAGTGGCTAGCTCCCTACTGTGGGGCCACCATTGCTGAATACTTCATGTACCAGGGTAAGCACACCCTGGTGGTCTACGACGACCTGTCCAAGCAGGCAGTGGCCTACCGCCAAATGTCGCTGCTGTTGCGCCGTCCACCTGGCCGGGAAGCCTATCCGGGAGATGTGTTTTACTTGCACTCGCGGCTATTGGAGCGGGCGGCTAAGCTCAACAGCCAGTTGGGTGAGGGCTCCATGACAGCCCTGCCAATTGTGGAAACCCAGGCCAATGACGTATCGGCCTACATTCCCACCAACGTTATTTCCATTACTGACGGCCAGATCTTCCTGGAGTCAGATCTGTTCAATGCCGGCATTCGCCCTGCCATCAACATCGGGATCTCCGTCAGCCGCGTTGGCTCGGCGGCCCAAACCAAGGCTATGAAGAAAGTGGCTGGCTCGCTGAAGGTGGAACTGGCGCAATATCGCGATCTAGAAGCCTTTGCCCAGTTTGCCTCCGACTTGGATGAGGCCACCCAAAAGCAACTGGCCCGCGGTCAAAGGCTGCAGGAGATCCTCAAGCAGCCGCAGTACTCGCCGCTGTCTCTGGATCAGCAAGTGGCCATTATCTACGCGGGGACGCAGGGCTACCTGGACGACATCCCGCTGGAGAAAGTCTCCAGCTTCAAGCAGGGCTTGCTGTCCTACTTGAGCACCGCCCATCCCAAATATGGCGAGATTGTCCTCTCCACCAAGCAGCTTACTGAGGAAGCGGAGGAGATCCTCAAAACCGCCATCGCGGAGTTCAAGCAAAGCTTTGTGGCGAAGGCGGCCTAACGGAAGTTACCCCAGCAAGAGGGACTGGTTATGGCAAAGCTAAAGCGGATTCGCGACCGCATCAAGGCAGTGAAAAACACCCGCAAAATTACGGAAGCCATGCGCCTGGTGGCGGCAGCGCGGGTGCGGCGGGCCCAGGAGCAGGTGATGGCCAGCCGTCCTTTTGCCAATCGCTTGGCCCAGGTTTTCTATCGGCTGCAGACACGGCTGCGGTTGGAAAATGTCGAGCTACCCTTGCTAAAGCAGCGCCCTGTTGAAACGGTGGGCTTGCTGGTGGTGGCTGGGGATCGAGGCCTATGCGGTCCTTACAACGCCAATGTTATTAAGCGCACTGAGGAGCGAGTGCGCGAGCTGCAGGAAACGGGGCAGCGGGTGCAGTTCTACCTAGTGGGCCGCAAGGTGGTGCAGTATTTTCAGCGGCGCTCTGCCCCTATCGCCAAGACCTACGTGAATCTGTCCCAGATCCCCACTGCCGCTGAAGCTGCTCAAATTGGGGATGAGCTGCTCTCCGCTTTCCTCTCCGAGAAGGTGGATAAGGTGGAGCTCATCTACACTCGCTTTGTCTCGCTGATTAGCTCCCGGCCAGTGGTGCAGTCGCTGCTTCCTCTGGATCCCACGCGCCTGGCTGCTCGCGACGATGAGATTTTTAACCTGTTGGTGCGGGGGGGAGAGTTTGTGGTCGAGCGCAGCAAGATCGTCGCTCCTGTCTCTGCCCCGCCACCGGACATGATCTTCGAGCAGGATCCCGTGCAAATCTTGGATGCGCTCCTGCCCTTGTACATGAACAATCAACTCCTGCGGGCTTTGCAGGAGGCAGCAGCCAGCGAGTTGGCGGCGCGGATGACAGCCATGAGCAATGCCAGCGATAACGCCACTGAGCTCATCCGTACCCTCAGCCTTGCCTACAACAAAGCCCGGCAAGCAGCGATTACCCAAGAGATCCTCGAAGTGGTAGCAGGTGCTGAAGCCCTGTAGGAGCCTACGCCGAGAAGCCCAGATTACGCCGCTGAGCCATTTGCGAGCTGAGCAGGATGACGGGCAGAATCCCTACGAAAACAATTGCCAAAGCAGGGGCACCGGCCTCGGCAAGGCGCTCGTCGGCCGCTAGGCGGTAGGTGTGGACGGCTAGGGTGTCGAAATTAAAGGGGCGCAGCACTAGCGTCGCCGGCAGCTCCTTCATCACATCTACAAACACCAGCAGCATTGCTCCTAGGATCCCGCCTCCCATTAGGGGGAGGTGCACCCGCCACAGGGTACCTAGGGATCCCTCCCCTAAACTGCGGGCTGCCTCGTCTAGACTGGGGGGAATGCGCAGCAGGGTCACCTCAACGGTGGCCAAGGCCACTGCCAAAAAGCGCACCAGATAGCCAAACACGAGGGCAGCAATGGTACCGCTGAACACCGGCCCGGGTGACTGCTGCAGCAGCACCTGCCGCAAGTAGCTCAGTAGGTGATCCAGTTGCCCCAGGGGAATTAAAACCCCTACGGCAATTACTACTCCAGGCAAAGCATACCCCAAGGAAGCCAGCCGCACCGCTAGCCCCAGGCCCCAGGCCGATCCCCGCTGTAGTCGCAAGCCGTACAGCACCACTACTGACACCGAAACGGCAATCACCGCTGTAATCGTGGCCAGAAGGAAGCTGTTCTGGGCGTAGCTCCAAAAGCGGTGGTGCAACTCCCCCTGGCGCAGAGTCATCTGGAGGAGGATGAGGGCAGGGACGACAAAGCCCAGCCCAATGGGGAGCCCACAGGCTAGCCATGCTCCTAGAGCGCGGATTCCTTGGAGGCGGTAACGGGTTGGCGTGGGCCTGAAGCCTTGGCGATAGTAACGCGCCCGCCGGCGGGAGAACTGCTCCAGGCCCCTCAGCAGCAATACCCACAGCAACAGCAGCGCCGAGAGCTGAGCTGCTGCCACCGGATTGCCCAGCGCCGTCCAGGTACGGTAGATGCCGGTGGTCAAGGTATCGACGCCAAAATAGCTAACTGTGCCGAAGTCATTCAGGGTCTCCATCAAGGCCAGCAGACAGCCGGCCACGATCCCCGGTCGGGCCAAGGGCAAGGCCACCCGGAAAAAGCTGGCCCAGGGTCCGTAGCCCAAGGAGCGGCTCACCTCCAAACAGGCCACCGACTGTTCCTGGAAGGCCAGCCGTGCCGAGAGATACACGTAGGGGTAGAGGGTGAGGACGAGCAGCAGGATCGCTCCCCACAGGGAGCGAATGTTGGGGAACCAGTAGTCGCCGATCCCCCAGCCGGTAACGCGCCGCAGCCAGATCTGGAAGCCGCCGGTTACCTGCAAGAAGTCGGTGTAGGCATAAGCCAACACATAGGTGGGCGCCGCTAGGGGCAGCACCAGCATCCACTCCAGCCAGGCCCGCCCCCAGAATTCGCACATCGTCACCAGCCAGGCGGTGCCGCTGCCCACCAGGATGACTCCCACTCCCACCCCTACCATCATCAGCAGACTGTTGCGCAGGTACAGCCCCAAGACCGTGTCGGCCAGGTGCTCCCAAACCTGCCGTTCATCCGCAAAGAGGCTGAGGAGAACCGTGAGGATGGGAACGAGGATGAGACCGCTGAGAGTTAGGGTCAGAAGCGTCCATCCGCTCAGAGGTGGGAAGCGGATGTTTTGTAGAAATTTGCTCAACAGCTTTAGCCTAGTTCGTGTGTGCATCTCAATAAAAACCTCAGCAAGCTCTAACGAAGGGATCCTCTAGGGAACTCCGCCCTTTAGCAGCCAGGTTCTCTTTCAGAACAAGCTCTTCGGCAGTTTAACCAAATAGGCAATGTTCTGGTCTTGCTGGTTTTCTAGGTAGGGCATCGTTTTCTCTCTTCTAAAGAACAACCAATTCCTCTAGCTTATCGTGCCCTTGACCAGGCGGTTGTTTAGGCCGAGGTCAAAAACATCGGCAGCACCAGAAATGTTAATGTAGATGGCCAGCTCCCGAGGTTTTACCATCCTGCTTGAGGACTAGGAAGGTCGCATTTTTACTTGCAGCCAGGCCTGTTCTCTCTAGAGGATAGAGAAACCTCTAGAAAGACCTAAGGGTCCTTGAGCCGCCCTAGAGCATAAATGCTTGGCCAAAAACTGTCAAGCTGATTCACGTTTGTGGCTCAAGCAATGGGAGGCTGCACTTGGGATCTACTTCCAACCAGCCCGATCCATCACTCTCAAGGCCTCAGGAGTAACGCGGCCAATGCTGGCGGCGTTGATTGTGTCCTCCTTGAAGGTGCCAAAGCTGGCCACCACCGAGTCGATCTCCGCACCCGGCAGCACCGGGTATTCGTTGTTGCTTTGGGCAAAGATGGCCTGCGCTTCTGGGCCGGAGAGGAACTCCAGAAACTGGATGGCTGCCTCTTTGTTGGGAGCCGTTTTCAAAATCCCAGCGCCGCTGATGTTGACGTGAGTGCCGCGATCCTGTTGGTTGGGAAAGAAGACGCCGATTTTCTCCGCTACGGCGCGATCTTCAGGATTGTCGGATTTAATCAAACGCGCCAGGTAGTAGGTGTTGGCCAGGGCCACGTCTCCCACGCCAGCAGCCACCGCTTTGATTTGATCAATGTCTCCCCCCTCGGGCGGGCGGGCAAAGTTAGCCACCAAGCCCCGTGCCCACTTTTCCGTCTCCGGGATCCCGTGCGCCAAGATGAGGGAAGCCGTCAGAGATTGGCTGTACACATTGCTGGAGGAGCGGGTGAGCACCTTGCCCCGCCACTTGGGGTTGGCCAGATCTTCGTAAGTGGAGAGCTCCTTGGGATCCACCTTGTCTTTGTTGTACATAATTACCCGCGCCCGCTTGGTCAAGCCAAACCAGTAGCCTTCCGGATCCCGCAGGGATTCTGGGATGTTCCTAGAGAGCGTCTCCGACTGGATAGGTTGAAACAAGCCTTCGTTTTGAGCTCGCCACAGCCGGGCTACATCCACCGTCATGAAGATATCAGCGGGACTGTTGGATCCCTCGCTGCGGAGGCGCTGAGCAATCTCATCGGCGTTGCCCTGCACCCAGTTCACCCTAATGCCTGTTTTCTGTTTGAAAAGTTCGTACAATTTCTCATCAGTACTGTAGTGCCGGGAGGTGTAGAGGTTTACCTCCCGGTTGGCACCGCGAGCTGAACGTCCCAGAGAGCCTACTGCCAAAGCTACAGAGCCCAGTACGGCTCCGTTAACCAATTGCCGTCGTGATAGGCGCATACCTAACCCCTAAACTCAAAAAAATCTCAACAAAGACTGCTAAACTGGCTCCAGCGGCAGTGCTGGCGGCCACGAAAGGGCTTGAAAAGCCTATTCCCTAGAAGCCGGACGCCCCTGGTAAGCCTCGGCTTCCCAGAGCTTTGCTAGTCCAAGCTTATTGAGAGTCTCTATCAGGAGCCTCAGGCTAGGGCAATGATAAGGGATCTCAAGTACTGAGTCAAGCTCTTGGAAGCTATTCTCATCTAGGCTTAAAGCCCCCCTAGAGGCCAGCTTACGAACTCCCTCGCCGGGTGGGGGAGTTATAGCTGCGGCAGATGGGGCAGGTGGAGCGTAAAGGTTGTCCAGCCGGCGGCGCTGCTCACCTCGATGGATCCCCGCAACTGATCCACCATCTGCTTCACCAAGGCCAAGCCCAAACCCGTGCCCCCTTCCTTCCAGGGATCCTTACTGGGAATGCGGTAAAAGCGCTCAAAGATGCGCGTCAGCTCCTCGGCAGGGATCTCTTGGCTGTTGCTGACCTGGATGCGGCTTTGACGATTTTCCGTTTCAATTTGCAAGTGGATGGATCCCTGGGCTGGGGTGTATTTGACGGCATTGTGCAAAAGCTCGCGCAGGATCCTGCTCAACAGCAAGGGATCCGTCGTGAGGCTGCTTTCGAGGGGGACACTGGCGTGAAAGCTCTGCCCCTTGGCGTGGGCCCGCTCCTCGGTAACGGTCAGTAGATCCCCCAGCAGCTCCTGCCAGGTGAGGGCTTGCACCTCCAGAGCGTAGGCCCCCGCCTGCAGGCGCTGCAGATCCAGCAGGTCGTTGATGAGCTCGATTTCCCGCTGGCATTCTCGCTCGGCAATGCTTAGATATTGAGCTCGCTTTTCGGGGGAGGGAGCCATCTGCAGCATCTTCAGAGCCATCTTTAGGCTGGCCAGGGGGGTGCGCAGCTCGTGGCTGACGGTGCTGATAAAGTCATCTTTGAGACGGTTAAGCCGCTCCAGGGCTTGCACCTGCTCTTGGGCAGCTTGGAACAGGCGCGCCTGGCGCAGCCCAATGGCGCATTGGTTGGCCACTTGCTGGATCAGTTGGATCTCCTGGTTGTCAAAAGGACGTGCAGCCGAGCGAGAAATCCACAGATCCCCTAGCACCTGGCCTTTGTCTAGCAAGGGACAAGCCATCACCACCTGGCGGTTTTCTGGAGCCGTCCCTGAGAAGCAAAATAGACAAAGCTGTCCTCTGAGCAGTTGCCGGTGAATGTCGTCGTAGGGCCCTCCCACTAGGGGTAGAGAAACGTTCAGGTGGGAAGCGGAGCGGGGGCAATACTCGTAGCTGATGGTGGAAAGGGTAAGGTCGGCGTTGTAAAGACCGATATCGCAGCCATCGGCATCTAGACTCTCTCCCAGCTCGCGCACGGCGTCGCTGAGGATCTCGGCTTCGTCGAGAGAATCGCGCACGCGGTCGGTGATGCGTTTTAGGATGGCCTCAAATTGCAAAGCCCGCTCCAGCTCGGCGGTGCGCTGTTGCACCTTCTCCTCTAGCGTTTGGTTTAGGGCTTTTACCTGCTCGTAAAGCTGGGCCTGCTGCAAGGCAATGGCCAATTGCTCCGCTAGCTCTTGCAAAAGCCTGATCTCCCTCTCCTGCCAAGAACGGCTGGCGCGGCAGTGCTGCGCCACCAAGAGGCCCCAGAGCTCCTCCCCCCGCCGAATGGGGATCACCAAGTTGGCCTGAGCCTGGAAAGAGTCCAAGAGCTCCCGGTAGCAGGGATCCAAAGGGGCCGTGGCCACATTGTCGATAGCCTGCACAAAGCCCTGCTGGTACTTGCGATAGCAGGGATCCTGGCGAAAGCAAGCATCCCACACGGAGCGGCCCAAGTGGCTGGGCCAGGGATCCAGGACGGACTCGGCGGCTACAAACCCCCCCATGCCCTCCTGCAACTGGTAGATCATCACCCGATCCACCTGGAGAAACTCTCGCACTTCCGCCGCCGTGGTTTGCAGGAGGGGCTGCAAGTCCAGCTTCTCGCGGATCCGGCGCAGCAGGGATCCCAGAAGTCTTTCTCGCTCTGCCTCTTGCCGCAGCAAATCCTGGGCTTCTTTGAGAGGGGTTATATCCACAGCAATGCCGCAAATGGCATAGGGATCCCCTTGCCAATCCCGCAGGGCAAACTTGGTGATCCACGTTTCTTGCTTTTTGCCGTCTCGACAAATGGTGCACTCATAGCTGATGGGAGCGGGAGACTGGATGGCCCTTTGATCTCCCTTGCGGAACTCCAGAGCTTCCTCTGGCGAGAAGAACTCCGTATCGGCCTTGCCGAGAACTTCTTCTGGGAGTTTACCGTTTTTTTGCAGGTAAGCTTGATTGACCTGTAAGTAGCGGCCCTGCAAATCTTTAACAAAGATGGGAAAAGGGATCCCGTCGAGGATGGCCTTGAGGCGGGCTTCGCTTTCCCGCAGCGCCAGTTCTGTCTCTTTTTGCTGGGTAATGTCGCGGGTGCTGCAGACGATTCCTGCCACCGCAGGATCCTGCAAAAGATTAGTACAGCGGCTCTCTAGCCATACCCAATGGCCATCCGCATGCTGTGCCCGATAGATAAAGCTGAGCGTTTCGCCAGGTCGAGCCTTGAGTTGTTCAAGAGCACTGGCAATAATCTCCTGATCTTCTGGGTGAACCCAATCCAAAGGTATAAGTTCTCGCTCCTTAGGACAACGACCTAAAATTTTCTCAGCAACTGGGCGATTGAGAGGATAGACCAAGCCTTGGGCATCGATCCAGCACAAAATGTCGTGGCTGTTGTTGAGAAAGGCGCAAAAGCGCTCCTGTTGTTCTTGCACCCGTTGTTCCAGCCGCTTTTGCTCGGTAATGTCCAAGGTAATGCCGAGGTACCCCAAACCTTTGGACTCATCCTGCAGCTTCACGGCCAGGCGATAGACATAGCGCTCTTGGCCTTGAATGATTTCCTTGCCCTCCATCTGGAAAATCCCTTGCCGCTCTAGGTCGGCTAGAGCTTGGCAAGTGAACTCCAGCCACTGGGGGTACTGCCGAGCCCCCTCTTGCAGGGAAGTGCCCAGCAGGTCGCCAAACCAGGCACGGTCGGTGGCATTTTGCAAAATCAGCACCCCCTGGGGATCCCTGGCCCATATGGCTGCCGGCAGGGCGTCCAAGAGGGCTTGCAATTGGGCTTCCCGCAGCCGCAGATTGTCTTCCAGTTGCTTTTGCTTGGTAATGTCTCGGCCGACCCCGCGAATAAACTGCAGCCGGCCCCGCCGGTCGAAGATGCCCTGGTTGATCCACTCAAGCCACCGCACCTGTCCCGCCGCGTCCACCATCCTATCAACCCTCGTGAAGGTGGGCTGCTGAGGGGTGAGCTGGGCTATTTGCTGCCGCACCTGCTCTTGCTCCTCTGGCAACAAGGCCTCGACCCAGCGCCGGCCCCGCCAATCGCCCAAAACCCTCTGGCAGACTTCGTTGCACTCCACCAATGTCGTGTCGGGCCGCGCCAGGGTGACGATATCGGGAAAACCAACCTGGGCCTGATGCAGCCGTCGCCTTTGCCAGAAGACAAGCGCCAGAAGCGAGGCTGCCCACAAAAGCAGCCACGGCCAGTTGCGCAAAGTATCCCTGACGACTAGGCTAACGGTTTCTAGAAGCCCCCCAGGAATAGTCATGACGGCTTAGCATTACTAATACGCAAGAGCACCTATCCAAATCCACACCCATTCTCGACAGCTTTCCAAGGATTGCCAAGTATTACAATCAACAGCTCACGTGGCTTCGGGAGCAACACAAGAGGAAACCTCACAGGTTCATATAGGCCTGAATCCAGCCTGCCAGCCGCTGCGCCAAGGCAAGGGCTTCCGGCTCGCCTTTTTTGATCGCCGATTGGCTACTGAAACACGCGATTACTTCTTCAAGCTCTTGTTCAAAAGCACCGCGGCGAAACTGCAAGCGTACCTGAGCTTGTATCTGAAAGCTTTCCTGGGCCTCTTTATCCAGGATCTCTTGTCCCAGCCGCTGCAGCCGCACCCCTTGCAATTGAGCGAGAGGATAAGAGAAGACCTGCTGCCGCCAAATCCCCCAAGGGCCACCCAGCCGGGTCAGGGTCACCCGCTGCCGCTCCCGATCCACACTCAAAATCTGCCCCAGCCCCCAAGGGATCCCAATCCCCAGGCCCGCTGCTACAGCCAGCAGCCCCAGCAGGGGGGAAGGCTGCCAGAGCTGGGATCCCAGTGCCAACAACCCCAGCCCCGCCCCCACCCGCCAGGCCAGTTGCTCAGGGGTAAACCTTTGCAGGGCAATCCGCAGCCGTCTGGGGTTGCGCTCCAGAACTTGCAGGTGAACCAGCGCCATGGAAGGGGATCCCGTTTTTGGGGCCAGTTTAGAACCCTGGAGGGTTTTGTTGCTAGGTTCGCAAAAAACTAAAACTCAGGTTCGGCAAAAAACTCCGACAAATCCAAGGCAAACCCAGGGATCACCTCTTCGCCTTCTAGGATGTCGCCTGGCCGCTTCAGTGCTGTGGGCTCAGGCTGACGGTAAACCAAAACATACTTTTCTTCGGGATGAATAAGCCAAACAAGGCGGGATCCGTTCTCAAAATACTCGACGATCTTGTTGTGGATCTCTCCTACAGTGTTGTCATCAGAGAGAACTTCCACAACCAAATCTGGGGATCCCTCGATATAACCCTTGGGGATCCCGCCAAGGGATCGCAGCCGCTCTTTGGAGAAGAAAGAACAATCTGGGGAGCGTCGATTGCCGGATTTCATTTTAAACGAAGTGTCGGAATCGAAGACAACACCCATTTTTTGGGCTCTAACATAGGCAGTCAGGAAAAAACTGATTAAACTAACGTAGTAGCCATGTCTTGCACCCGCTGAGCCCATCGCAATTAATTTTCCATTTACAACTTCGTAGCGATTGCCATCATCGGGCAGAGCCATAAACTCTTCATCAGTCCAAGTCTTCCCAGAAGCTGTTGCAGAGCTTTCGGTAGGTTCCTTTGCTAGCCTTTCCAGAGCTTCAATCATGGTAGCCCTCTCAGATAGCTAAAACAACTAAGGGATCCCAGCCTGAGCAAACACATCCTGTGGGACAACCTTCAAGCCCGGCAAGAAGTTATCTTGGACAACTTGGGATCCTGTAAAGGTCTTTGGTGGGGCATCGGGGTAGAAGATGGTGATGCTCTTGGCCTGCGGATCTACAATCCAAACGCGGGGGATCCCAGCTTCCAGATAGTCCGCTGCCTTTTGAACCACAGCCCCAAAACTCTGGCCGGAAATCTCCACTACCAGTTCGGGAGCTGTTGGACAAGGGCCGTCTTCCACCTGCTGCTCCGGCCAGCGTTCAAACGAAACATAGAGCAAATCAGGAACGGGAAGCCACTTCTGACCCTGCTTTTGCAAAACAATTGCCAGCTCTGTATATACATCTCCCTTGCCTTGACACCACGCATCCAAAATGAAAAGCAATCGCTTCTGCAGAGAGGCATGAAATCTTTTAGGGGACATCGGCACATCTTTGGGAACAGCTTGCCCATCAACCAGCTCATAGGTCACATCTTCCTCTGGCAAGGCAAGAAACTGTTCTGGAGTGAGTTTTTGATGGGAAGCTGATACCTCTGCAGTTGATAGCATCACGAGTTCCTCATCGCTAACTCTCTTCTTGACTCCAGCTCAAACTTGTCTGAGCCGGCTAAGGGATTCCAGCCTGGGCAAACACATCCTGGGGAACAACCTTCAAGCCCGGCAAGAAATCATCTTGGATGGCTTGGGATCCCGTAAAAGTCTTTGGTGGGGCATCGGGGTAGAAGACGGTGATGCTCTTGGCCTGCGGATCCACAATCCAAACGCGAGGGATCCCGGCCTCTAGATAGTCCGCTGCTTTTTGAGCCACAGCCCCAAAACTCTGACTGGGAGAAAGAATCTCCACTACCAGTTCGGGAATGGCCGAACAGGGCTCATCGGCCATGGCTTCAATTGGCAATCGCTCATGGGAGATGTAGGTGATGTCTGGGATCGGGATCCAGGGCTGTGCTTGTCGGGTAAGGAGAATTGCCCATTCAGTATGAGCGGATCCCGGCTTGGGGCACTCAGCAGCGGAGCACCAGTCCTCAAGGATTCGCCAAAGGATGGGCTGGAGACGAGCATGGAAGCGCTTTGGCGACATGGGTTCATGTTTGGGAACAGCTTGCCCATCGACCAGCTCGTAGGTAATATCTTCCTCTGGCAAGGCGAGAAACTGTTCAGGAGTCATCGATAGCTTTTCGGTCGAGAGCATGCCAGGATCCCCATCGTTCTAGAGGTCAACTGCTTCCTAGGCTAACTCTGGCCTCTTTCCACCTTCACTGCTTGGGAAAAGGCGTCTTGTTTTCGTGAAGGGGGGGCTTCCAGGTCGCGGTAGCTTGCAGGCGGTTGTGCTTTGATGCTTTGCAGACCCAACCGCGAGGATCCCCATGGCTAAAACCCTTTTGACCACCCTGGGCACCGGCGATTACACCGAGACGGTGTATTGTTTTGGGGAGCGGCGGGCAGAGAAAACCTGCTACGTTGCCAAAGCCCTCTGCCAGCTCTTTGAGATTGACAGAATTATCCTCCTGCTGACGGAAGAGGCCCGCGCCAAGCACTGGAGCCGCCTGCAGGAAGATCTACCTCCCCATGTGGAGAAGGTGGCCAAAGGCATTCCTGAGGGCAAAACCGAGGCGGAGACCTGGGCCATCTTCGACGTGCTGGTTGACAGCATCGAGCCCAACACCCGGCTGTTTTTTGATATCACCCACGCCTTTCGCTCCATCCCCCTGCTGGTGCTCTTGGGAGCTGCCCTTTTGCGCAAGGCCAAAAATGTCGAGATCCAGGGGCTCTACTACGGCCTCTACCGCCCTGGTCAGGCAGAAACCCCCATTATCGATCTCACCCCCGCCCTTCGGCTTTTGGACTGGCTGACGGCCACCGACAAGTTCATCAGCACCGGCTCAGCCCTGGAGCTGGGACAGCTTTTGGACAGGGTTCAACGGGACTTTTACCGGCAGCAAAAGCCCGGCAAAGGGGATCCCAGGCCTATCCGGCTGCAGAGCTTTGGGCAAGCCATCCGCGACATCTCCCGTTCCCTGGAGCTGGTGAGGCCGGTTAGCCTTTTGGAGGACGACCTGCCCAGGTTGCAGAAGCACTCCACCCAGGAGTTGGCAGAGGAGGTGGGCCAATTTGCCAAGCCCTTTGGCCTGCTGCTGCAAAGCATTCAAGATAGCTACAGCCAACTGGCGCTGCCGGCAGACCAGAAGGAGGATCGCCGAGCTCAAGTTCAAAAGCACTTTCAACTGCTGCGCTGGTATGTGGAAAAGCGCTTCACCACCCAAGCCCTTCTCTTGGCCCGCGAGTGGGTGGTTTCTGCCCTTTGCCTCTGTGAGGGGATCCAAGACTACCGCAAACGAGAAGCGCGGCAGGGAATTGAACAGCAGTTGGGATCCCTCATCCAGCAAGCGGAGCCGGCTCAGTTCCTTCCTCCCATTGCCGCCCACGTCCCCGATGTCCAGCAGCTTGCTGATCTTTGGTCTCGCCTTAGCCAGTACCGCAACGACGTGGCCCATGTGCAGATGAATCCCGAACCTCTTCCCAGCGAAGCTCTGGAGAGCTTTGTGCTGCGGGATCTGCTGCCCAGGCTGGAGGCGCTGTTTCCGGAATTGACCCGGACAGAAGGGGAATTGGAAGGGGATCCTTCCATTTCTCAGTAGGCTACAGACATCGGCCCACCCTCAGGTTTTGGGTTTTCAAGCTCGGTCAAACAGTTGGCAGGGGCTTAGCTTGTACAAGTCCTACTGAGCTGGAGAAATACTAAAGAAACCTGAGGGCTGGTCGGGATTGGTGGATTTTGTTTTGTAGCTTCTGCAGCCAGGTATCGGGTGGCTGTTGGGGTTTTGTTTACTTTTTTGTTTCTTGCGCGTTCAGTTTTTAACTCTCCTGCGAAAACACCATGTCTCATCACTACTGGCAAGCGAAGCTCTGGGGTTTGCTGCACGACCCTGCCCTCAAGGCCCTCCACGACGCCTCTGGCCGCGCTAAGGAAGGGCTGTGGCCAAACCTAGCGGCGATGCAAGGGTGGATCTCGCCCAAGGCAGAGGGATCCCTCCTAGCAAGCGTTGGCGATGCGGATCTGGTTGCCGCCGCCAGCGATCGGGCTGCCATTGGCCACCTGCCGGTTGCCATCGACTACCAGGTAGCCGATCGCGGCCACAGCCTGGGGCCGGGCCTGGAGATGAGCCATCTGCTTTCGGGGCGCAAGCGCTTTTGGCAACTGCCCGAAGAGGAACACCGGGCCCTGCAGCAAGCCGGCTCCCGCGCCGAGCACCTGATGCAGCTAGAGAAAAAGGTGATTCCCGATTGGATCCGGCAAGAAGAGGAAGATATCCAGAAGGTGTTCTGGTGGTTCTGGCGCTGTTTTCCCCAGGCGCTGGTTCGGGAGTTGGGCGATGAGAACCTCCTGCTTTTGCCGGCGGAAACGCGGCTGCCGGATGGATCCCTGTGGAGCCACACCAGTGTCGTGGCGGCCCTGGCGGGCTGTTTGGCCGGCTACGACGAGCCCAAGTTCACGCGGCCCTTTTTGGCCAGCTTCACCTTCAACCCCATCCAGGAGCTGATTAAAGCCAGCCGCAAGATGCGGGATTTCTGGGCCGGATCCTGGCTGTTGCACTACCTCTCGGCACGGCTTTGCTGGCGCCTAGCGGAGAAATACGGCCCCGACTGCCTGCTCTACCCCAGCCTCTACGGCCAGCCGTTGATCGATGCCTGGCTGCTGGAGCGATATCCCGCATTTGCCGAGTGGATCCCGCAGCCTTCTGCCCACGCCCTGCTCACCGCCGGCTTCCCCAACGTGATCCTCTTGCTGTTGCCGGAAGAGCGGGTGGAGGCGGCCATGCAGTTGGCCCAGCAGACCCTCAAAGAAGAATGGCGCCACCTGGCCGAAAGAGCGCTGGAGCACCTGCAACTGGAGCGCCGCTGGCTGGTGCAGTTGCGCCCGGAGGATCCCACCTGGGAGGGATGGCTGGAACACCAGTGGCAGCTCTACTGGGCAGCAGCACCCCTGGGATCCCCCCAGCAAAGGCTCAAAGACACCGCCATCCTCAAGTCCCAGGAGCCGGTCGAACGGGATCCCTGGGTCAGCGCCCAAAACCGCACCTACCACCTAACAGGAGAGCGGCAGCTTTTTGCCGACGCGGAGCTGAAGTTCCTGCGGATCAGCTTCTGGGATCCCCAAAAGCAGCAGCACCGCCAGGGCAAGCCGGGGCTAAATGTCGGCTCCTGGTGGGCAGCAGCCGTAGAGGCGACGCGCCGGCTGCAGGCTGCCTGCAAACAGGCCCGCGATTGGCAACTGCCGGTGGCCTTTGGACCGCGCAGCACTGTCTCTGGCGTGGGGCCGGTGGTTCACCCTTCCCCCAGGGATCGCTGGATTGGCGAAGGGGAGAGCCGGCGGCTTTGGCAGCGGCAGGCGGGGCTTTTCGATGGCCGCGAGCAGCTCAACGCCACCGAAACGGTCAAGCGGGCCCTGGACAAGGTGTTGCCGGAGCTCTTTCCCAACCTCGATGAAGACAAGATTGCCGCTTCCTACCCCGATCTCACCGCGGGTGTGGCCGGCTACCTGAAAACCCACGGGCGACGGGAGCAGGAGCACTTGGAGCAAGCCTGCCGGGCCGTTGAGGCCATCCACCCCGGCATTCGGGAAGTGCTGCGGGAGATGCGCGGCAAGTGGGGGATCCCGTGGGCCGACCAGCAGAACCTACGCTACCACCCGCGGCTGCTCAACGCCGGCTGGCTGGTGGAAGACCTGGAAGTAGACGCAGCAACCCAGAAGCGCTGCCGCCAGGAGATAGACGCCACCCTCACCCGCCACTACCCCAGCATCAACCCCGCCAGTTGGTACGTGCTGGCCGCCGGCGACGGCGACGACATGGGCCAGTGGCTGAGGGGGGAGAAGATGCGACCCTACTACGACTACCTACCCCAGCCGCTGCAGCGCCTAGCCGATGGCTGCAAAGACACCATTGGCCAGGTCATCAACTCCGAGGAGCTCAAGCAGGTCAAGGACGCCTTCAGCGAGTTTGTTAAAACCAGCCGCAAGCGCATGGGCCCGGCCACCCACAGTGCCCTCAGCCGCGCCCTGTTGGATTTTTCCGGCCAGTTGGTGCCCTACCTCACCGAGCAGCGCTACGCCGGCAGGCTTATCTACGCCGGGGGAGACGACGTTTTGGCCTACACCAACCTCTGGGAGTGGGATGGCTGGCTCTGGGACATCCGCCAGTGTTTCCGCGGCGGCGAAGACGACTGGCGGGAGTTCGCCAACGAAGGGGACTACTGGCAGTGGCAAAAGGCGCAGTTGCCGCCTGGCCTCAGCCGCCGCCCTCTTTTTACCCTGGGATCCCTGGCCAGTATTAGCTTTGGTGTGGTGATTGCCCACCACTCGGTGCCCTTGGCCATTGCCCTGGAAAATCTCTGGGAGGCAGAAAAAGGCGCCAAAGGGCAGGCTTATGCCCATGGCAGCCCCAAGGACAGCGTCCAGGTGCGGGTGCTGTTTGCCAACGGCAACCAACTGGTGGGCACCAGCAAGTTCGACACCTTCGACAAGTGGAAAGACCTGCTGGATTTTGACTGGAAGTTGCTGGGCCAACAGCAGGATCAAAGCTCGCTGTTTGAGCAGGCCGCCCAGCTCTGGGAGCAGCACCCCGCCCCCCGCGTGGAAGCTGTGCCCGATTGGGCCCGCTTGTTCTGTAGCCGCCGGGATCTCTTTGGCGGCGAAAGCGAGCAGAGGGATCGCTTCCAGGCCAAGCTAATCGAGTTTATCCAGCACTTTTGGCAGCACAGCCTGCCCGCCCAGCCGGCAGCCTGGGATCTGGCCATCAAAAACTGGTTTAAGCTAGCGGCCTTTGTGCTGCGCAACCGCACCGTGAAATTGGGGAGGAACGGTCGATGAGTTGGTTTGTGCTCTCGCCTTTGGATGTGTGGATGTTTCGCGATGCCAGGCCCTTTGCGCCGGGGGAGCGGGCCTGGGCCACCAGCGGCTTTCCGCCCAGCGGCCACACCCTGGCCGGAGCCATCCTGGCCCACCTGGGCCAGCCGGCAACCCTGCGCCTGCGCGGCCCCTTCCTCTGCTGGGATGAGCAGCTTTACTTCCCCAGCCCTCTGCACCTTGACCAGGGATCGCCGCTGGTGCCCATCCCCTGGCTGGAAGAGGAGCATTCCTACAGCGGCTACCGTTGGGATCCCACTCGGCCCGCCCCTTTGGTAGCAGCAGCTCCGGAGGAGGAACGGCCAAGCCCCAAGCAAAAGGCCGCCGGCTACCTGCCCTTTCAGGCGGTGCAAAAAGCGCTGCAGGGCAAGGGCTGGGATCTGGCTCAAGCCGTTCCGCCCCCCTGGGTGGCGGAGGTGCGGCCCCACAACACCCTGCAGGCAGGCAAACGTCAGGTGCGAGAAACCGATGGCTACTTTGTGGAAACCTGCATCCGCCTGCAGGCCGGCTGGAGCCTGGCTCTTTCCATCGAGTGCTGGGATCCCGAGCGCGAAACCTGGGATCCCTTGCCTCTGGAGCAAGAAGTTGTGGTGCGGCTGGGGGGAGAAGGCCACGGCGCTCTCCTGGGCCCTTGCCCAAAGCTGGGCAAGCAGTGGCAAGCGCTGCAGGAGCTCTCCCAAGAGACCTTCCGGCAAACCCGGCGGGCCTTGGCCTACCTGGTTACGCCTGGAGTGTTTATCAAGAAGGTGGATGGGCGCTCCCTCTGCCGCGCCTGGCCCTGGGAATGGCGCTTGGCCACCCCCCACCCTGCCCACTCCCTCACCGGCCCTCTGGTAAGCGTGGCCACCGGCAAGCCAGTTCCCATCAGCGGCCGCCTGCAGGTGGATTCCCTAACAGAGCCGCGCAAGACCAGCTTACCGGCTCCGCAAGTGTTTGCCGCCCCGCCCGGCAGCGTCTACTACCTGGAGCAGCCGGCTCCCCTTGGGCAGGACGAGCCGGAGCTGGAAGATGGCCGGCTCAACGTCTTCCACCGCTGGCGGCTGTTGGGCTACAGCGAGTTGCTCTGGCTGCCCTGGACCAACTGATGCTTTTGCAGCCCTGTTCTTTGTCGATAAGGAGTGTTTTTTCGATGACTTTTCACCTGGTCTATCTCACCCTGTTAACCCCCCTGCACACCGGCGGCACCACCCAAGAAGGCAACCTCTTGGGCATTGCCCGCGAAGCCCACACCAACTTGCCCTACATTCCTTCCAGTACCATCCGCGGCAAATTGCGGGCCAGTGTGGCTGAGAAAGAGTTAAAGTTTGAGCTCTTTGGCAACGAAATTGGGGAGGGGGATCAGCTTACCCAAGGCTCCATTTGGATTGGGGATGGATCCCTGTTGTGGGTGCCGGTGGCTTCCCTCAGCCACGGCGTAGTCTGGATGAGCTGCCCCCTCTTGCTCAAGCGCTGGCTGCGGCTAAGTGGCCAGCAGTTGCAGGTGCCGGATCCCTATAGCACCAACTTGGAGACAAACCGGCCCCTCTACCTCAAGGATGCCATCCTGAAAAATGGCCTGAAAAAGTGGGCCAACTGGCAAGACTTTGTCAAGTCTTCCAGCATCACCCGCGTCATCGTTTTGCCGGATCAGCACTGTGCCACCCTTATTCAAATGAGCCTGTGGCGGCAGGTGAAAGTTAAGCTCAGCGAGCACAAAGTTGTAGAAGGCGGCTTTCGCTACGAAGAGGCCATCCCCCCCGATAGCCTGATGTACTTCACCTGGGGGGTAACAGCCCAAGCCAACGGCAGTTCCCAAAAAGCAGTGGAGCAATTTCGGAAGCTCCTACAGGATAACCAGCTCCTGCAAATTGGCGGTCAGGAGAGCCTAGGCCGGGGCTTTGTCGAGTTGTCTTGGAACTAGTTGAGGAGGTTTTATGGAAACTTTTGATCCCCGCACGTTGGCCAAGCCTGTTTACGAATCCCTTCGCCAGTTAAGGGCTCAAACCAGAGACCAAGAAAAGCTTAAAGAGCAGAAAAACCAGGCTGTGGAACTCTACACCTACCTTTCCACCTGGGGCCTGCTGCGCCTTAAGGCAGAAGAAGATGCCCTCAGCCAAGACGGCAAAAAGCAAGTGGTCAAGGAGTTCTTTAGTTGTCTGGAAGAGATTTCTGGCCAAAAGGGAATTGCCAACTCCAATGGTCTGGATCGTCTTATGGGATTGAGCGCTGAAGAGTATCTAGGTTTAACAGGGCTAGGGCTGGCTTTGGCTCAGGAGTTTGGCTTTTGGGCTACGGCCATCTACCACGACATCAAAGGAGGAGAGTGATGGGCGTCGCGATCCCCCTGCAAGCGATTTCCCTGCAAGAAGGCAGCCGAGTGGTTATTCATTCTCTTACCTGGCAAGACTGCGAGAGCATTCTGGAGGAGCTGGGCGAAGATCGCCACACTCGCATTGCCTACTACGATGGCACTTTTGAGATCATGTCTCCCTTATCCAAACACGAGCGCCTTCATCGCATTGCCAGTGACATTGTAAAGGCTCTCTTAGATGCTCAGGGGAGAGATTGGGAAGACTTTGGCTCAACAACCCTTAAAAAGTCAGGCAGGGCTGGAGTGGAGCCCGACACCTGCTTCTATGTCAATCACCTGGAGTTGGTGCGAGGTTGCGAGGGCAGGATCGATGTCGATCAGTTGCCCCCACCTGATTTGGCCATCGAGTCCGACGTTACTTCCCAAACTTTTATCGAGGCCTATAGAGCCATCAGCGTGCCGGAAGTTTGGATCTTGGGTGAGCGAAGTTTGCGGATCTTTATTCTGCAGGGAGAAGACTACGTAGAATCAAGCCGCAGCCGGCTTTTTCCAGACTTCGACATCCCCAATCTTGTACCTCAACTCATTCGACGCGCCCTAGAAATTGGTACCAGCACCCTGTTGCGTGAATTTCGCCAAACCCTTGGCAATTCCTAACCCTGTTTCCCGCTTTTGGAGAAGATCCCATGACCGGTCATCGCCCTGCTCGTCCTGGCAACACGCCTCAGCCGCTTGCTCGTCCCCCCAGGCCAGGGGATCCCAGCCGCCGGCCGCCTCAGGAAAATCGAGGCCCCAATTCTCCTAGAGGAGGCAATGGAGGAGGCAACAATCCTCAGCCCTCGCCTTGGCTGGGTCACCCCTTGGATCCCACGCCCAGGCCGGATCCCACCGCCGGTTTTATTGAATATCTGCGTTGGATGCGAGCGCCGCTCGATGCTTTTAAAGACGGCACCAAAGCGGAGCTGGTGCACCAAGTGGAAACAACGATTAACCTTGGAGCCCGCTTGAAAGTTTTGAATGAGCGCACCCAACGCCTTGCCAGCGACACCTTTCAGGTTACCTGTCCCTGGCGAATTCGAGTCGGTGGGGCCAAGGGTCCAGAGAGCATGTTGCTCCCCGCTTTCGATCACTTAGGGATCCCTTACATTCCTGGCTCCACCCTGCGCGGTGTGGCCCGCTCCCAGGCCATTCGGGAGCTAATGCAGGAGCGTAACCTATCTTGGGATCAAGCAGACCAAGCTGTAGCTCCTTGGTTTGGCCACCTACAAGCTGAGGAAAAAGATAGCGCCGGCAAGGTGATCTTTTTGGATGCCTATCCGGTACCCACTCGGCCCCAAAGGCGGGAGGATCCCGATAATTCCAAAACGGGGGGGCTGGCTGTAGATATTGCTAATAACGTCTGGAAATGGAATGGAAAAAATCTTGAATACTCGCCCAACCCCAACTTGTTCTTCTCTCTCAAGCAAGCCACTTTTTTGATTGGCCTGCGCAAAGGCAGCGGCTGCACCGATGAGATGCTGGATCAAGTTAAGCAATGGCTCCTCCGGGGTTTGGAGCAAGGGGTGGGATCCCAAGTAAATACTGGCTACGGCCGGCTGGTTTCCTCAGGAAGATCCCCCGACAAGTACCAGGGAGAATTCTTGCGGCTGCCCTTTGAGCTAGAAGGCCAACTCATTCACGGGCGCCAGGTAGTCAACTGGAGGCCTGATAGGAATCGCTACGACAACCGATCCATCGCCGAAGTGCGGCCCGTGGCCTTTAAGAATATGCTGCGCTATTGGTTCCGCACCCTTGCCCTGGGAGTTTTGCCGGTCGATCAGGTGCAGGAGTGGGAAGGGCAACTTTTTGGCGCCATCACCCCTAAGCAAAAACACGGCTGGATCCATGTAGATCTCCTAGATGGCAAAGTCTCTCAGCCGGAGCCAGAGCCCAATCAGCAAGGAAGAAATAAACCTGCCGGACGACAAGAAGGGATCCTCGTCTTGAGTCTTTCGGGGGAGTGCCAAAATTACGCCTCCCAAGCAGAGCAGGAGGCCGTGAAAAAGCTCTTTGCCAACCTCACCTGGATGATGTTCCATCTGGGAGGGGTGGGCCAAGGGGCCAGAAGACCCTGCTACTCCCGCCAAAACCGCGAGCGGGCTCCCTGGTGGCGCGGCTCCACCCTAATTCCCACGTCAAAGGATGCCTTTTGGGAGCTGCCGGAATCGGTGGCTGAGTTTCAGAAGCTTTTCCAAAAGCGTCTGGAAAACTTTTTTGCTGCTCTCAAGACTCTGACCAAGCAGGCTATTAACCCCAATAGCCCAAGAAGTGTTGGCCGAGTTGACAGGGATAAATGGCTGCAAGCGGTGGATGCCAACTGCCAGATTGTCGTCTGCAGCGGCGAGGAAGACTTTAACAAACCCTATGCCCTGGCCACTTTGCATCGTCTTGGCCGGCAGGGCGAAGGCCGGTACGACAAATTCTTGTGTGGGGGTGTACAGGGAGGTGCTCTGCCCTCTCCAGTTTGGATTGCCGATTTGGGTGATTACCAAGTGGTTACCGTTTTTGGAGCAACGGCGGATCCTAGGAAAAGGTATCTTGACGAGCTCAAGAGAAGTGCCGATAGCTTTGGAGTAATCTGGCCCTTGAGATAGGAAAAATCTTGGAGAGTTTTCGGGAAAACCATTCCTAGAAAGAAGACCAAAGCCAAAGTTCTCAGAAACCTTGTTACAGCTACAATTAATGGCTTGATTACACTAGTCATTCTGCTCATTGCCCCCTTGGGCCTGGCAGCCGTGATTACCAACACTATTCTGGTTACAATTGCCAGCTTCTTTTCTGGAAGCTTAACGGAGACTTTTGTCAAGTCCTGAAATTTACCAGAAGAGCGCCAACCCAAAACTAGCACTTCCATAGATCCAAGGCGAGGCTCAGAGAGTCTGCGCCGAGATGATTGTTTCCCAGCAAGGGTGCAGGCTAAGCCTCAGGCAAGAGTTTGTGCTGGTTCATTTGGGCGATTTGCTCTTGCAGGAGGTACCTCTGCCCTTGCTGGAGCAAATTTTAAGTTTGGCCCTTTACCCCCCTTCTGCTGTTGCTGGCGACTCTGTTTCGGCTTCTGGATGGAAGTAGCGGTAAATCTGGCGGGCCAGCTTGGGGCCAATACCTGGCACCTGGGCCAACTGCTCTTCTGTGGCCATTTGAATGCGGGCAAGGGAGCGAAACGCCTCCATTAGCAGCTTTTGGCGCTGCTTGCCCAGGCCAGGGATCTCCTCCAGCACAGAAGCCTGTTGGCGTAGCTGCCGCTGCTGGCGATGGTAGGCCAGGGCAAAGCGGTGGGCCTCATCGCGGAGGCGCTGCAACAGCAGGCGGGCCGGATCCTGGGGCGGCAGCCGCAGCGGCAGGGGATCCCCGGGCCGAAAGATCTCTTCCTCCCGCTTGGCCAGGGCAATCACCGGCAGGTGATCCAGGCCCAGCTCTGCCAAGACCGCCATGACTGCCGCCAATTGCCCCTTGCCGCCATCAATGAGCACCAAGTCCGGCTGATCCTCAGGGGTCATTTTGCTGAAGCGACGCCGCGCCACTTCGGCATGGCTGGCAAAATCGTCGGAGTGGCCGGGCCGCACCTCGGGGTTGCGGATCCGGTAGCGGCGGTAGTGCTGCTTGGCTGGCAAGCCATCAATAAACACCACCTGGCTGCCCACGGCATCGGATCCCTGGAGGTGGGAAATGTCGTAGGCTTCCAAGCGGCGGGGGGCTGCCGGCAAATCCAAAACTTCTGCCAAGCGTTCCAGCGCTTCTGCCTCCCGGCTTGCTAAGCGCTGGCTGCGGGCTAGCTCCAGCCGGGCGTTTCGCTCCACCAGTTCAATTAGCTCCGCTTTGCTCTGCCGCTGGGGGGCAAGGAGGCTGACCTTGCGCCCCTTTTTTTGGCTTAGCCAAGACTCAAGAAAATCGCGATCCGGCAGCTCGTACTGGGTCAAGATTTCCGAGGGAATTTCCACCGGGTCGCAGTACTGGTAATGCTCTTGCAAAACTCGCTGCAAAATCAGGGCTGGGTCGTCGCCACGGTTTTCAGCAATAAACCCCAGCCGCCCCACCAACTTGCCCGCCCGCACCTGAAACAACTGGATGCAAGCTCGCAAGTCATCCATAGCCAAGGCCAGGGCATCGCGGCTGACGGTAGAGTTGGGCAAAGACACCTTCTGGGATTCGCCCAGTTGTTCTAGGCCGCGAATTTGATCCCGGTACCGCGCTGCCGCCTCGTAATTTTCTTGCTCGGCTGCCTGGGCCATTTTCTCCTTCAACTCCCGGATGAGCTCGTCTGTCTGCCCCTGGAAGATCATCGCCACTTGAGCAACGGTCTTGCGATACTCCTCCGGGCTGATCAAGCCCTGGCAGACACCAGGGCAACGCCCGATGTCATAGTTCAAACAGGGGCGATCTTTGTAAAGGGGCTTGGGGCGCTGGCGCAAGGGAAAAATGCGCTTCACCAGGCCGAGGGTGTAACGCAGCAGACCCACATCGGTATAGGGCCCGTAGTACTTATCTTGATTTTGGTTGAGACGGCGGTGGCGGGTAATGTAAATCTGAGGGTAAGGCTCTGACCAGGTAATGCACAAGTAGGGATATTTTTTGTCTTCTTTGAGGAGAACATTGTAGGGCGGCTGATAGGTTTTAATGAGATTGTCTTCCAGGGCTAGGGCTTCGCTTTCGTTATCGGTTACGATAAACTCGATCTCACATACCTGGACCACCATACGCTGAATGCGAGGGGAGAGATCCTCGAGGCAGCGAAAATAGGATCGCACCCTGGAACGTAGCTTCTTAGATTTGCCTACATAGAGGATTTGATCCCTGGCATCCCGCATTAGGTAGACACCAGGCTCAGCAGGGATCTCCTTGAGTCGACTCTCCAGCAGCTCTGGGTTTTGAATGAGAGGGACAGTCATAGGGCTATAGCTAGCGTCAGGGATCCTGGTTCCTAACATCGCCCTCCTCCCAACCCTTCTTCCTACAGGGGGAGGGGAGTCAGGGTTCGTCACTGTAATCTCAATCTAGCAATGATCCCGCACCAGAGAGAACAACAAAGCTGCCTAGGAAGGAAGCAGGTGTTGGGTGCTGTTCTTGAAACATGAGGCAGGGAAACAGTTGCTTGGGTAAGCTCGTGAGAAGCTCGGTGATTTTCACTCTTTTTGATACCTCGCAACTGGTGGTGCAGTTAACTAGAGACCCGTCAATGGAAAATAAGAGCTCTCTGAAAGCCAATTACTAGGGTGTCGGGATTGGAAGGCGTAATGTACTTAGCTCAACGCAGCAGTTCTCCTTCATCTCCTGGTCTCAATCTATTGTCTTGATAGGGCGCTTTGGCGATAACAAAAAAACATATCCATTTATAGGGCGTGTTACTCTCGGTAACCGTTTCAAGTGATATAGACAAAGTTTTCACTCCTTGAAGAGCAAGCGGTACACACAAACATTTTGGAAAGAAAATCGCGCCACTCCCAACAAAAGGCTTGCGGTAATCAGCAGGGCAGAGCACCCCAAGCTAAAACTAACACCCCCTCTCGGCCACTCCAGCGAGGGGTGGGGAGTGGTAGCATGGCTTCCAGCGAAGTCCTTGCTAGTGAATCTGTATCGGGATCTGCTGCAGCCGCTACTGTTTTCCGGGCTAGGGGCTGACCCGGAGACGCTCAAGGTGGCCTTCCTACGTACCTTGGAGTGGCTAGACGTTACCCAGGCCACTGGGATCTTGAGTCTTTTGGAGCGCCTCTTCTGCTATCGGGATCCCCGGCTGGAGGTGCGGCTATGGGGGCTGACCTTTCCCAATCCCCTGGGTCTAGCTGCAGGTTTTGATAAGGACGGCATAGCTTTGGGGGTCTGGCCCCGCTTGGGCTTTGGCTTTGTGGAGGTGGGCACCGTCACCCCCCAGCCTCAGCCGGGCAACCCCAAGCCGCGCCTATTTCGGCTGCCCCAGGATCGGGCTGCCCTCAATTGCATGGGCTTTAATAACCAGGGGGCAGCCGCTTTGGCCGAGCGGCTCCGCCGCCTCCCCCAACGTCCCATCCCCATTGGCGTCAACCTGGGCAAAGGCAAAGCTACGCCGCTGGAAGCTGCCGCCACGGACTACCTGGCCAGCTTTCGGCTGCTGCGGGAGCTAGGGGACTATTTTGTGGTTAACGTCAGCTCCCCCAACACGCCAGGCTTGCGATCCCTGCAGGCTGCTGAGCACCTCGCACCCATCCTGGCTGCTCTGCAGGCGGAAAATCAAGGCAAGAAACCTCTTTTGGTCAAGATTGCCCCCGACCTGGACTGGCCAGAGATTGACGCCATTCTGGAGCTGGCCCAGGCCTATGGCCTGGCCGGGATCATAGCCACCAACACCACTCTGCGCCGTGACCATCTGAAAACCCGTTCCCTCCCTGGCCTAGGGCCTCTGGCTACAGCAGCCGGTGGCATCAGCGGCGCCCCGCTGCGAGAGCGCTCCACCCAGATCATCCGCTACATCCACCGGGCTACCCAGGGACAGCTGCCAATTATCGGCGTGGGGGGCATTTTTACCCTAGACGATGCCCTGGAGAAACTCGCTGCCGGCGCCAGCTTGCTCCAGGTCTATACCGGTTGGGTCTATGAAGGGCCAGGCCTAGTTCCTCGCTTACTGCGCGGCCTTGCTGCCAGCTGGCAGGGTTCCGCCCCCTCCCCGTTCCAGGAGAATACCCCCAGGGATTCCATCCAGACGTAAGATTGTTAGGGATCCTTGAGGGAGGCTGCCGGTGAGCCTGCTGCAGTGCCTTTTCAACACCTCCCATCCGGTTATTGGAGTGGTGCATCTGTTGCCGCTACCCACCTCCCCCCGTTGGGGCGGCGACTTAGAGCAGGTGATTGCCCAGGCGGAACAGGCCGCTACAGCCTTGGCTGCAGGGGGCGTCAACGGGATCCTGGTCGAGAACTTCTACGATGCCCCCTTTGCCAAGGATCAGGTGGACGCGGCGGTGGTGAGTGCCATGACGGCAGTTGTCCAGCGGATTAAGATGCTGGTCTCCCTGCCCATTGGGATCAACGTCCTGCGCAACGATGGCTATAGCGCTCTAGCCATTGCCGCCTGTGTGGGGGCGCAGTTTATTCGGGTCAATGTCCTCTGCGGAGCAATGGTAACTGATCAGGGCATCATAGAAGGGAATGCCCACCGCCTACTGCGCTACCGCCGCGAGCTAGGGGCTGAAAATATTAAAATCTTTGCCGATGTGCTGGTGAAGCATGCGCAGCCCCTTAGCCCCATTAGCCTCGAGACAGCTATCCTGGATACCCTAGAGCGAGGTCTGGCCGATGCCATCATTCTCTCTGGTGAGGCGACTGGCAAGCCGCCTCGGTTGGAGGATCTGAAGCTAGCCCGCCAAGTGGCTCCTCAGGTACCCCTTCTCATTGGCTCAGGGGCCACCGCTGAGAACATCGGCACTCTCATCCAGCACGCTGATGGAGTAATCGTAGCCAGTTCCCTAAAGCGGCCGGCTCGTGCAGGTTATGCAGAGCTCTTCCCCCTCATTGACCCGATTCGGGTGCGGGAATTTGTGGAGGCGCTGCAGCAGGGGATAGGAGGGGGTTCCGCTAGCCCTACCTACCTCGCCACTCCCACTTCTGGCTGTAGTTAGACTTGGGGGGCTCCTGATGTGGTCAGCCAGCTGCAAGAGCGGGGATCCCAATACTGGTCTAGCCGCTGAGTTCCTAGAGGAGAGGGTAGGGAGCCAAGTTGTAGATCAGGTTCCCCGGATTTGGGTCATCGATGACGATCCGACGATCCGTCTCTTCATTGGCGAGGTTCTCAAAGCCTGTAACTACCAGGTGGAAACCTGGGAAGATGGCCAGGTAGCCTGGGAGCGGCTCCAGGCGCTCGACGAGAGCCAGTGGCCGCAGGTGGTGATCTGCGATTGGGTGATGCCCAAGCTCTCGGGTCCGGAGTTCTGCTGCCGTCTCAAGGGATCTGCTGCCGGCCAGTTTGTCTACTTCATCTTTCTCACGGCCCGCTCTCAACTTGAGGATTGCATCCAGGGGTTGGAGGGGGGAGCAGATGAGTTTATCGCTAAGCCGGTGGCTCCTGAAGAGCTGCGGGCACGCGTGCGGGCAGGGCTGCGCCTCCAGCAGCTTGCCCAAGCCTTGGCTCAGGCCAACCGACAGCTGCGAGCCCGCAACGAGCTGTTGGAGTCTTTGTCCTTGACGGATCCCTTGACTGGTGCCTTGAATCGCCGCGCCCTTGACCAGGGACTGCCCCATTTGCTGCAGCAGGTGGGGCCGCGGGGGAAAGCCCGCTACCGCTACCTCTGCTTGTTAATGCTGGACGTGGATCACTTTAAGCAAATCAACGACACCTACGGCCACTTCGTGGGCGACTGCGTTCTGCAGGCCATTGTGGGACGGCTGCACAATCGCCTCCGCCCCTCCAGCCTGCTCTACCGCTACGGCGGGGAGGAATTTGTCTGCGTTACCCCTGGGCTGAGCCCCTCCCGCTGTCAACAGTATGCTGAGTCACTGCGCCAGGCTGTTGCCAGCCGTCCAGTGGAGGTTTCGCCTAAGCGCAGCCTGCCCGTAACCCTAAGCATCGGTGGGATCGTGATTAGCGAAGATTATCCCCTGGCGCCGGAGGTTGCCCTGCAACAAGCGGATAAGGCCCTCTACCAAGCCAAACAGGCAGGGCGTAACCGGGTGCAGCTTTTCTGGCCACCCCTACCCTGTACCGAAAGCGGGGGCGACTAGGCCCAGCTTCCTTAGCCAGATAGCAAAGCTGGCAGGCTCCCCGAGAAGATTGCCCTAAGGGGCTTTACAAACGGCCATTGGATTCTGGGCTAAGCTCAGCCACAGGCGCAATTTTGCTTAGCTTAACCTTGGGATTACTGCTTACAAATTGCTGCAGAGTCCATTCGTTTTTAAAGAGCAGAACCGGCCTACCTTGAATATCTTTGACAATTAGAGTATTGAACAGACTGGGGATATCCCGAAGGGCCTCCCAGCCATTTTCTACCCAGCGGGCTAGAGTGTAGGGCAGCATCTCCAAGCGGGTTTCAACATTGTACTCATGCTCCAGGCGGTACTGCAGCACCTCAAACTGCAACTGGCCCACTGCTGCCACAATGGGATCCCGTTTGGATTCATCAAGAGAATACATAATCTGCACGGCCCCCTCTTCCCGCAGCTCTGCAACGCCCTTCTGGAACTGCTTAAACTTGGAGGGGTTGGGATTTTTGAGATAGGCAAAAAGCTCCGGAGAAAAGCTAGGGATCCCGGCATAGCGCAGCTTTGGGCCAGTGTAAAGGGTATCTCCAATTGTAAAGATGCCAGGATTGTTCAAGCCAATGACATCCCCGGGGTAAGCTTCGTCAATAGAGATGCGCTCTTGAGCAAACAGTTTCTGGGGGTAAGAGAGGCGGATGGGGCGGTTGAGGCGGGCATGGTTGACCACCATGTCTTTCTCGAACTTGCCGGAGCAGATGCGTACAAAAGCAATGCGATCCCGGTGGCGGGGATCCATATTGGCCTGCAGCTTAAAGACAAAGCCGGTAAACTCAGGGTAGTCCGGGGGGATCAGCCCTGCCGTACTTTCGTGAGGCATTGGCGGCAGAGAGTACTCCAAAAACGCATTGAGAAACAGCTCTACCCCAAAATTGGTCATGGCGCTGCCGAAGAAGACGGGGGTTTGCTTGCCAGCATGAACCTGCTTGAGATCCAAACTGGGCATGAGGCCGTCCAAGATCTCCAATTCTTCCTTAAATCGGTAGTACAGATCTTTTTCAATCAGCTCTTCAACTTGCGGATCCCCAAGTTTCATAACTGTATCCTTGACCCGCAGTCTTCCCCCAGAGACGCGCTCAAAGAAGTGAAACTCCTGCGTGCGGCGGTCAAACAAAGCTGTAAAGCGCTCCCCCGAGCCAATAGGCCAGGTCACAGGATAGGGCTTAAGACCCAGCTCGGTCTCAATTTCGTCCATAAGCTCAAGGGGATCCCGGCTGGGGCGATCCATCTTGTTGATAAAGGTAAAAATTGGCAATTTCCGCAGTTGACAAACTTCAAACAGCTTGCGAGTTTGGGGTTCTAGCCCTTTGCCGGCATCCTCCAGCATCACGGCGTTGTCAACTGCTGCCAGGGTGCGGTAGGTGTCTTCGCTGAAGTCTTGGTGGCCGGGAGTATCGAGGAGGTTGAGGCGAATATTGCGGTAATCAAACTGCAAAACGGTGGAGGTAATGGAAATGCCCCGCTGTCTTTCCAGTTCCATCCAGTCGGAGGTAACCCGCTTTTGAGCGCGGCGGGCCTTCACGGCCCCAGCCTCCTGAATGGCTCCCCCGTAGAGCAAAAGCTTTTCCGTAAGGGTGGTCTTCCCGGCATCGGGGTGGGAAATGATGGCAAAAGTGCGCCGCTGCTGGATGGCTTTGGCTAAGTCTACTTCTTTCATCGTCAAGAGGCTCCTCTACTCCAATCCCGCTGGTCTCACTGGGCGCTGGCGGCATTGAGTCCCTCTCGTTCAGAGGGAGGAGAGAAAGCGGTGCAGCCGTTCCAGACCTTTTTCCAGGGTGGCGCGGTCAGCGGCATAGGAGAGGCGAATACAGTGATCGGCTCCAAAGGCCACACCTGGTACGGCGGCCACATGGTGCTCTTTGAGCAGCCGTTGGCAAAACTCCACCGAACTTAGCCCTGCTTGGCTGATGTTGAGGAAGACGTAAAAGGCCCCCTCGGGCTCTGGGCAGCTCACCCCTGGCAGGGTGCGGATCCCCTCCAGCATCAGATCCCGCCGCCGCCAGAACTCTTGGCGCATCTTTTCTATTGCTGGCGCCGAAAGGGGACTGGTCAGGGCTTCCAAAGCGCCGTACTGCGCAAAGGTGCAGACGTTCGAGGTGCTGTGGCTTTGCAGGTTGATGGCTGCATCGATAATGGGCTGGGGTCCGGCCAGGTAGCCGATGCGCCAGCCGGTCATGGCGTAGGCTTTGGCAAAGCCGTTGCTGAGGATCAGGCGCGGCATTAAATCAGGGCAAAGGGCTCCCAAGCTGAGGTGGCGGGCTTGGCCGTAGACCAGCTTCTCGTAGATCTCGTCGCAGACCACGTAGAGATGGGGAGCCGAGAGGATCACCTCCGCCAGCGCCTCCAGCTCGTCCTGGTGATAGACCGCACCGGTGGGGTTGGCGGGCGAGTTGAGAATGAGCAGCTTGCTGCGGGGGGTGAGGGCCTGGCGCAGTTGAGCGGCGGTGAGTTTGAACCCCTGCGCCTCTTGGGTTTGAACCCGCACCACCTGCGCTCCGGCCAGGGCCACCATTTCGGGATAACTGACCCAGTAGGGGACGGGCAGGATCACCTCATCTCCTGGATCCAGCAGCACCATGGCCAGGTTAAAGAGGGTCTGCTTGCCACCGTTGCTAATCAAGATCTGCTCGGGGCTATAGTCCAGGCCGTTTTCTCGGCGCAGCTTGTCTGCCACCGCCTGGCGCAGGGCGGGGATCCCAGCAGTGGGTCCGTAGCGGGTTTTCCCTTCCTGCAAGGCACGAATGGCAGCTGCCCGAATATGTTCAGGGGTGTCAAAGTCCGGCTCACCGGCGCTTAGGATACAGACATCCAGACCCTCTGCCTGCATGGCTTTGGCCAGCGCCGAGATCGACAGCGTTGCCGAAGGAGAAAGGCGGGCAACCCGTTGAGACAAGCCAGCAGCAGACACCATCAGTTGGGGATTGTACGGTTAGGCGAGTTCTCAGCACCTAGGCTACGGCTGGCAAGAGGCGGCTGCCATCCACGAGCAGCAGCTGGTGACCTTCCCGCTCCGCCAGCAGATCCCAAAACTCCCCGGCAGTAGCCCCTGGCAAAAACCCTTCCAGGCGTAGCCGCAGAGGTGGAAATTGTTTGTTGCCCTGGGGCTTGCGCCGCACTGTTGTCCAGATGTAGCCCTCGTGAGGCTCGACGATGCCGCGAATGTTAAAGCCCTCCTCGGCATCTTCAGGGGCGGGCAAAAAGGGCTCCTCCTCTGCCCCTGGGTCCTGCTCTTCCTCGGGCAGGGCCAGGATGCGGATAACGCTCAGGCCCAAGGTACCTCCCGACCGTGGCTGCGGCTGCACGTAGTACCAGTAGGTGTGGCCGCTCTCAATGCAGTGGGTGAAAGAGCGCAGTAGCCCGGCACGGCCAGGGGTGGCTGGGTATTCTACACCATCGGTGGCAACCAAGGTTGCCTGGGCATAGGTCTTCGGGATCGGCTTCAGGGATCCCTTAATCAGGCCCAGAGCGCGAAACTGGTAGGGGTGGGCAGGCGGCGGAATAGGGTTCATGGGGCTTAGGGACAAAACTGGTAGCACCAAAGGCAGGGCCTCTAAAGTTTATCTTATGGCGAGGACCCCCTAATCCAGCAAAAACTGCACCCACTTTGGCGGCGGCGGCAGCGGACAGCGGAAATGCTCCATGACCAGAGCTGCCACCAAATGCACGGTAAAGGCATAGACCAGGGAGTTAAAGGCAATAAACCCTAGCACTACCCCCTGAACCATCCAGGGTTCTGCCACCCAATACAGGCCAAATCTGCCCAGAGACATGTCCAACAGCCAGTTGGTCAGGCCAGTAAGTTGGATGGTGAGGTAGGTCCAGAGGTTTTCTCCCAGCAG
Organism: Synechococcus sp. H70.2; assembly: GCF_047462275.1. Taxonomy (NCBI): domain Bacteria; kingdom Bacillati; phylum Cyanobacteriota; class Cyanophyceae; order Synechococcales; family Synechococcaceae; genus Synechococcus; species Synechococcus sp. H70.2. Next base: position 121,233 of record NZ_JANSIU010000002.1, on the reverse strand, counting down.
CAGCGAGGAGAGCAGCAGTTGGAAAACTAGACCAAAGGTGCTGAGGGCAGCACCGCTGACCAGCGAGAGGTACCAGGAGAGGCGTTGCCGCCACAGGCAGGCACAGCAATAACCCAGAAGACCATAGGGAATGACATAGAGGATGCTGCGGGTAGGCCCCATCAATACTGTCAGCAACAGGGCGGAAACCACCAGCGCCATCGCTCCAGTGCGGGGATCCCAGCGCATCACGGCCAGCGCCACGGGGATAGGGAAAAACAAGCGCATAAACGGGGCCAGCGGTGTGTAGCTCAAGATCCAGATCAAAGCGGCAGTGCTGGCTAAAAAAGCCGTTTCCACCACCCTTAAGGCAGGAGAAGGGGGTGGAGAGGGGGGTAGGGGGGGGAAATCATCCTGCACAGGCGGCCCAGCACGGAAAAGACCACTGTTCCCAGCTTAGGCCAGCACTTGCTAAGTGGGCTGAGGGGAATCTTGAGCGGTTGCGGCCTTGTTCCAGGCGCAAGCTCTGGCCCCCTCCCAGCGCACCTGCCAAACTTGCCCTGCCACCGCCACTGCATCCCCTGGGCGCAGCTTGCGTCCCCGCCGGGTTTCCACCTCGCCGTTGACGCGCACCTGCCCCGCCTGGATAAGCTGCTTGGCCTGCCCACCGGTGGCCACAACGCCCGTCAGCTTGAGAAATTGATCCAGCTTGATGTAGGGATCCCTTGGCGGAGGAGCTTGAGAAGGGGGGAGGGTCTTGGCCATGATCTCACCGCTTTGGCTGGGGTGTCGGCTGGTTCCATTGCTCTGCTGCTTTGCTGGAATGGGGGGCGGGGCCAGGGATCCCCTAGAGCTGGGGGCCATCGGCAGCAGCCGCAGCAGTCGGCTCGCCTTCGGCAGACCAAAACTCGTAGGCAGCTTGGGAGAGTTTGGCAATCAGCTCCTCCGCTTTGGGATCGTTGGGCGTTTCCCGCTTCACCCACACCGCCGCTATGTAACGCCGCCCGTTGGGTAGATCGAGGATCCCGGCGTCTCCCACCACCGAGCTGAGGGTTCCCGTTTTGTGGGCAATGCGCACTTCTGGGTTCAGGCCAGGGCGGAAGTAGGAGGGCCGTTGGGTGCGCCAGAGGATGTCCAAAAAGCGGTCGCGGCTGCGGCGGCTGAGCATGCGCCCCTGCTCCACCTGGCTAAGCAGCCAGACCATATCGCGCGGGCTACTGGTGTTGGCACCCTCCAGATCCGGCAGCCATTGGGAAATCTGCGTGTGTTGCAGCCCCCACTGGCGAAACTTTTGGTTGAGGGCTTCCCGACCGCCGAGGCGATGGATGATCAAGTTGGTGGCAAAGTTGTCGCTGAGGGTGCTCATGAGGGTGGCTGCCTCCAGCGCAGAGACCTGAGAGCCCAGGGGACGGGTTTGCAAAAGGCCGGCTCCCCCCCCTTTGAGCTCTTCTTGTAGCGTCAGCTTTTCATCTAGCCGCAGCTGCCCAGTTTCCACTGCTTGCAAAAAGGCGAGGAGAATTGGGATCTTGATGACGCTAGCGGCAGGAAAAGCCTGATCCGGACTCACCCCAGCAAAGGCACCGCTTTCCACCTCCCAAAACAAGGCTCCCACCGTTAGGCCCGGCTGGTTGGCCAAGGCAGCCAAGCGCTCCCGCAACGCGGGGATCTCCTGGCCTTTGAGCAAGTCGGTGGGCAAGGTGGGGGGGAGATCCCCAGATCCTGGTGCAGCCTGCTCTGTCTGAGCAGGGGTGGTGGACTGTAACAGGTGCGACAGGCCAGCCATCGTCAGGCCCAAAGTTAGGCTTAGGCCTAGGCCCCGGAGCAGCACCTCCTTAAAAGCAGCAGAGCGCCGCCGCTGAGGGGGACGAGTTGCCCGTTGGCGCATTCGGGCAATGGCCTTTTGGCGAGAAAGGCGCAGCGGCTGGGGGCGGGAAGCCATAGGTAGCAGACGCTCAGAAACAGGGACGGCCTGAGGAAAACGGGACGGATGGCGCGCCGCCTCCCGGGATCTTTCTTGAGCTGAGCTGCGGCCTCTTCCCTCCCTTGCCCTAGCCATGCCTACCTCAACGCAACTCCTTTGACCAATCATGACAGCAATTTGGCTGCCGGCAAAGCACCCGCGCTCTAGCCGGGAAGAGAACGCCAACCTACCCTGCCGAGGGGAAATCCCTTTGCTGCCGGATCGGGAGCGGGTTGGCTATCCTGAAGGTAGGCTTTTGTGAAGCATTTTCCAGCTCCTGCGCTCGGTTCCCCAACCCCAAGGGCTACCTTGAACCCCAACGCTGGAGCTGGGGGAGGCGACGATGGCTAACTACAACCGCGGCATTATGCAGTTCAAGGGGGCGGATAGTCCCATTGTGGTGCTGATCTCAGCCAGCGTTGTGGCAGGGGTCGTCTCGGCCCTGATCTGGTGGGCCCTCCACTTTGCTTACGCCGCTTGAGATCCCCGTCTTTTTTGCCAGCAGGGGTGGCAGGCCAGCAACCGCTGCTTTGGGAAGAGGCAGTCCGGCAGCGCCTGCGGCAGTCCTTGCAGCGCTGGTACCGCAAGCACGGGCGGGATCTCCCCTGGCGGCGTACGCGAGATCCCTACGCCATTTGGGTGGCGGAGGTGATGCTGCAGCAGACCCAGGTGGCAACCGTGATCCCCTACTTTCAGCGCTGGATGCAGGCTTTGCCGGGGATCCCAGAGTTGGCGGCAGCCCCGCAGCAACAAGTGCTGAAATTGTGGGAGGGCCTGGGCTACTACCGGCGGGCGCTGAACCTGCACAAGGCGGCCCAGATCTTGGTGCAGGAACACGGAGGCCAGTTTCCCAGGAAGCTGGAGCAGGTGCTGGCCCTGCCGGGGATCGGGCGCACCACAGCTGGCGGCATTCTCAGCGCCGCCTTTGACCTGCCCCTGCCGATTTTGGAGGGCAATGTCAAACGGGTGTTGGCCCGCCTAGTGGCTTTGCCCCAGCCGCCGGAGCGCTGTTTGCCCCTGTTGTGGCAGCTTTCAGAGCAATTGCTGGATCCCGAGCAGCCGCGCACCTTTAACCAGGCGCTGATGGACTTGGGCGCTACTGTCTGCCGGCCGCGGCAACCTCGCTGTAGCCAATGTCCCTGGCAGGCCGATTGCGCTGCCTACAATCAAGGTCAACAGCAACACCTGCCTATGTCTGAGCCCCGTCCCTTGCGCCCTCACAAACAGATTGCGGTGGCCATCGTTTTGCGGGGGAACGAGATCCTCATCGACCGGCGCCCCGAAAGCTCGATGCTCAGCGGCCTGTGGGAGTTTCCTGGCGGCAAAATCGAGCCGGGAGAAACCCCTGCGGAGTGTGTGGTGCGGGAGGTGAAAGAAGAAATTGGCATCGATATTCAGGTGGTGGCGCCGCTAGCCACCATTGAACATGCCTATACCCATTTCACCATCACTCTCATGGCTTTTATCTGTCGCTATCTGGGTGGAGAAGCCCAAGCCCTGCAATGCAGCGAAGTGCGCTGGGTCAAACCAGCAGAGCTGTCGCAATTTCCTTTTCCAGCAGCCAACCAAAAGCTATTTCCCTACCTGTACACTTGGCTAGAAGAACACGGATCTTGCCTGGAACCCAACTAATCCGCCAAATGGCTTAGACCCTTTTGGCCTCGTTCCGGCAAGATGTTCACTAGGATCTAGCTATCCTGCGGCAGGAGGTACGGATATGCTGGTCACTCTGGAGAAAGCAGGGGAGCTTCTGGCCAAGGGATCCCATACGGCGATTCCGACAACAGACGGCAAAATCGCGCTGGTGCCAAAAGGAAAAGAGAACCTCAAGCTGACGGCCGCCGAAGCCATTAACTTGATGTTTTACGTCGTCCGCTCTGCCGACCCCCCGGAAGCAGTGATGGCACAACTGCAGGAGGCCGCTGCCAAGGCGCAAGCCCCTGATCCCGCCGAAGAACGCGCCAGAAGATATCGAGAAATTCGCGGAGTAGTCTAGCTAGCGGAATCTCTTGGCGCAGGTGAGAAGCTAGCCTGGCGGGGGTAGGGGCTTCTCATTGGCTGCTGGGGCCGGCAGCAGTGGTTGTTTGGCCTAGCCGGTGAGAGCGCAGAGCTGGAGGCGCAAGGGGGGCAGAGGCGCTTGCCTAGCGCGTTTTGGCCTAGAGGCAGCTGCGTAGTTTGTAGCTTTCCAGGGTGTTGGCCAGCAGCATTGTCACTGTCATCGGCCCTACGCCCCCTGGCACGGGGGTGATAGCAGCAGCCCGCTCTTTGACGGCTTCGTAGTCCACATCTCCCACCAACTGCTCGGAGCCGTCAGGGCCTTGGATACGGTTGATGCCTACATCAACAACCACAGCTCCCGGCTTCACCATCTCTGCCTTGAGCAGGCGGGGACACCCCACGGCCATGACCACAATGTCGGCACTGCGGGTTACTTCAGCCAAGTCCGGTGTACGGGAGTGGGCCACGGTAACCGTGGCATCGGCAGCCAACAACATCAAGCTCAGGGGCTTGCCCACCAGGAGGCTGCGGCCAACCACTGCGGCTTTTTGCCCAGCAAGCGGGATCCCTTCTGCCTCCAGCAGGCGCATCACGCCCAGGGGGGTACAACTGCGTAGGCCCGGCTCGCCCCGCACTAGCCGGCCCAGGTTGAGGGGGTGTAGCCCGTCCACATCTTTGGCGGGGTCGATGGCCAAAAGGAGCGGGATGGGATCCCAGCCAGGGGGCAAGGGTAGCTGTACCAGGATCCCGTCCACCCGCTCGTCCTGGTTGAGCTGGCTGATGACTTCAAGAAGATGGGTGGGGGAGTCCTGGGCGGAAAAATGGCGACCAAAGGAGGCAATGCCCACCCGCTCACAGGCCCGCTCTTTGCCACGCACGTAAGCCGCACTGGCGGGATCCTCCCCAACCCGCAGCACCGCCAACCCTGGTGGGCGCCCCACCCGCGGCAGCCAAGCTTGCACTTGGGCGGCCATCTCCGCTTGCAGGTGAGCAGCCAGGGCTTTGCCATCCAAGATCTTGGCGGCCATGGAGGGTGCCCCCTGAGGTCTTGACAACTTGACTATCTTCAGGGGTGCAGCTCCCTTCGTCAAGCCTTGCCGCTGTCGAGAAGCGGGGGCACTCAGGCTACTCGCGCAACTCCTCTTCCTCAGACCCCAGCTCCTCAATGATGATCTCCACCTGCTGCCGCTTTTGCTCCAAAAACTCGGCGCAGCGCTTCAGGGTTTGGGCGGCCTGCTGGAAGCGCTCCACCACCTCCTCTAGATCCAGCTCCCCCGATTCAATCTGGGCAATCAAACTTTCCACTTCGGCAATGGCTGCTTCGTAGCGCCAGGGCTCCTCACGCTTGCGGCTCCTCATGGCTCTCCTCCACTCGAACCCAGAAGCTTCCCCCAGCCAGCTCTATCCGCAGGCGGGTTTGGGGCGGTAGGCAGGGGTTGCGGACCAGAGCTCCCCGTTCGTCGCGCACCAGGGCATAGCCCCGTTTGAGGACGGCAGCGGGATCGAGGGCTTGGAGGTGTTGCTGGAGAGCTTGGTGGCGCTGTTGCTGCTGCTGAAGGCGATGGCGCACGGCCTGGACAAGGCGCTGTTGCTGTTGGGCTAGGTGCTTCTGAGCCCGTTGCAGCAGCTGCTCGGGATGAGTTTGGAGCAGACGGCAGTGGGCGTGGTGCAGGCGCTGCTGAGCCTTCTCCAAAACCTGCAGGGTGCAGGTAACTAGCCGCTGCCGTAGTTGGGATCCCTGCTGCTGCAATTCCCGCAGATCGGGCACGATCCGTTCGGCGGCCGCTGTGGGGGTGTGGGCCGCATAGTCAGCCGCGTAGTCAGCTAGGGTCTCATCCCGCTGGTGGCCGATCCCAGTCACCACCGGAATGCGGCATTCGGCAATGGCCCGCACCACCCGTTCGTCGTTAAAGCAGGCCAAGTCTTCGCCAGATCCGCCCCCCCGAGCAATTAGCAGCACTTCCGCCCGCCCATCCCGTTCCACCCGGCGAATGGCCCGTACAATTGACTCGGGGGCCGCCTCCCCCTGCACCTGAGCCGGCGAAAACAGCACCCGCAGCCCCGGGTAGCGCTGGTTGAGGGTGCGGCGGATATCGCCCCAGCCGGCGGCGTCGGGAGAGCTGACAACGGCAATACACTGGGGGTGGGTAGGTAAAGGCCGCTGCTTGTCGAACAAGCCCTCGGCAGCCAGGCGGGCCTTGAGCTGCTGCAAACGCCACGCCAGTAGCCCTTTGCCTGCTGGCAGCAACTGCCAAATAACAAGGCGGTAGTAGCTGCCGCCGCTGTAGATGCCAATTTGACCCAGCGCAAGCACCTGTTGCCCCACTTCTGGCCAGACGCTGAGCCGAGCAGTCTGGCTTTGCCAGATCACTCCCTTGAGGACATCGCCGCTTTCTGGATCCACCAAGGTCAGGAACAGGTGGCCGTTGCGGTTGCGCTGGCAACTGGAGACTTCTCCAACCACCCACAGCCTGCTTAAGTAAGGATCCCCGCTCAGCAGCAATTTTAGATAACGGGACACTCCTCCCACTGAGAGGAGGGGGACTTCCTCGGCAAGCGGCGACTCCATCGCCTCCTCCAGGTCAGCGGGGTTATCCGAATCTGGATTCGGCATAGGCAGCGCCCGAAGACTGCTGGGAACGCCTGGGATCCCATCTAGAATAGGCGACGACGAAGCAAGGGAGGAGGTGGGCTGCGGTGACTTTTGCCCATTGGTTGGGGCTGGGGGCGCTGCTAGGCCTGCTGGTGCTGCTCTGGCAGATTCGACAGATCCTGCTGCTGGTGTTTGCCGCTATTGTCCTGGCAGTAGCCTTGGATACCCTAGCCCAGATCCCCCAGCGCTATGGCTTTCGCCGCGGCCCCTCCCTTCTCCTCACTGGCTTGACGGTGGTGGTGGGCGCAGTCTTGGTGGGGCTCATTGTGGTGCCACCCCTAGCAGAGCAGTTGCGCCGGCTGTTTACTGACGTGGTGCCCGCTGGGATCGTGCAGGCCCAGCGGCTCTTCGAGAACCTGATCCTCTCCTTGCCGACCGATATTGAGCTGCCGACGCTGCGGGAGTTGGCCAATAGTCTTGTGCCCCAGGCCACCGAGTTGGTGCGCCAGGTACGCGACTTTTTCTCCCAGTCCTTCACTGCCTTCTTTGCCACCCTGCTCAACTTGCTGTTTGTCATCATCCTCACCATCCTGTTGGTGGCGGATCCCCAGGCCTACAGCCGGGCCTTTGTCTCGGTTTTCCCCGCCTTCTACCGCCCTCGCGTTCGCTACATCCTCAAGCGCTGCGAGCTGGTGCTGCGGGGCTGGCTGGTGGGGGTCTTGTTTACCAGTACTTTGGTGATGGTGCTGAGCGGTATTGGCCTGTGGATTTTGGGCGTGCCCCTAATCCTGGCCAATGCCGTGCTGGCGGGTCTGTTTAATTTCATTCCCAACATCGGCCCCACCCTAAGCGTGGTTGCCCCTATGCTAGTGGCCCTTACCGATGCCCCCTGGAAGTCACTGGCAGTGCTGGGGCTGTACATTTTCATCCAGCAGCTTGAAAGCAGCGTCTTCACCCCTCTGGTCATGTCGCGACAAGTGTCGCTTTTGCCCGCTCTAACTTTGGTAGCCCAAATTACCTCAGCCTTTTTCTTTGGGGTACTGGGCCTGTTCTTGGCCGTGCCCTTGGCAGCCATCCTACAGGTGTGGATCCAGGAGGTGCTGATTCGGGATGTGCTGGATCCCTGGCAGGGATCCCGGGCCCGCCCCTTACTCCTGTCCGAGCTGGGAAACGATGGGATCCCAACTTCCAAGGGCAACCCCGAGAGGGCAGATCCCGGGCTGCTGCCCCCATCGCGCCGAGAGGTTTAAAGACAAGCCAAACGTCAAGCTCCTTAACATTTGTCCCAGAGCTGCAAAAGCGCTTCTATAGTGGGGATCCCCCTCGCCGTGTTGGGATGGGAAGCGCCATGTCCCACTTCACCACCCTGCAAGTGCAAATTAAAGATGCCGAGCTGCTGGAAGAGACCCTCAAGGAATTGGGCTACAGCGTGGAGCGGAACGCCAGCCTGCGGGGCTACCTCTGGAACCGCACCCGCGCCGACTTGGTGATCCGGCAGAAGAACGGCTTTGACATTGGCTTTCGCCGCAACGGGGATCACTATGAGCTGGTGGCTGATCTCTGGGGGGCGCGCATCGATCCCCAAACCTTCCTGGGGCCAATCTTGCAGCGCTACGCCTACAAAAGCCTGCTGCGCTCTGTGCAGCAACAGGGCTATGCCATCGAGGCGGAGGAGCGCCTGGAGGATGGCACTATCCGCGTGGTGGTGGGGCGCTGGGTGTAACTGAGCCCCTCTCCGCCCATGAGCGGCAACCCTCAGCCAGCGGTGGGATCTAGCCCTCGCCCTTGGGATCTGGTGTTGGGAGGACGAGCCGTAGCCAGCAGTGCCCCAGTTCACGCCTTGGTTTTGGGGGGTCTTGAGGGGGCGCGGCGGCGGCTTACCCAGGGCAACGAGGCGGTGCGTCTAGCTACCTTGCCCCAATTACTCCAGTACGGGCCGGCAGGTCTAGCGGAGCTAATAGCAGCCCTGGCCAGCAACAGCTCCTGGGCGGTGCGCCTGGCAGCGTGGCGGCTTCTTTCCCAGCTGGAGCAGCCGGAGGCAGAGGAGGCCTGTCGGGCCTACAGCCCCTTTCGCCCGGTGGGAGGTGCTCAGGGAGTCATCGTGGCCTATCGGCGGGGGGAGCGGGACTTTGCCTACGCCGACTTGGAAGGAGTGGATCTGCAGGAGGCACGGCTGGGAGGTGCCAACTTCTACGAAGCTAACTTGAGAAAGGCCAACCTGCGCTTTTGCAACTTCAACGGCGCCCACCTGGGCCAGGCGGATCTGCGCCAGGCCAATTTGCAGGGAGCCAAGCTAAGCGGCGCTGTCCTTGAAGGGGCAGATCTGCGCGGAGCCGATCTGAGGGGGGTAAAAGTTAGCGGCACCAGCCTACGGGGATCCCAGCTTTCCGAAGAGACCCGAATGGAGGCGCGGCTGCGCCACATTTGGCAGTTGCAAAACTGGGGAGGAGAGGGACAGGATCTCGGCGGCCAGGATCTCAGCAAAGCCGACTTGAGGGGGCTGGTGCTGCGCCAGATCCGGCTGCGGGGGGCCGACCTCAAGCGTGTGGACCTGCGCGGATCTAACTTGGAGGAGGCGGACTTGCGAGGAGCCAACCTGCAGCGGGCGGATCTGCGGGGAGCCAAGCTGCACAATGCCGACCTGGAAGGGGCGGATCTCAGCGGCGCCGAGCTGCAGCGGGCCCAGTTGCAGGGGGCAAACTTGCGCCGCGCCAACCTTAGCGGTGCCAATTTGGAGCTAGCTAACCTGGAAGGCGCTAAGATCGAGGGCCTCAAGCACAGCGGGGCTCGCATTGCTGGCCTGATCTTCCCCGATGGCACCCCCCTCAAGCCCTGGTGGTGGTAACAAGATACCTGCCGCTTGAGCAAGACTAACCCAACGCCGGATGATGCCAACTTTTGCTCAACGCTTCCTCGCTGCTGGGTAATCTCCCTGGGCTTATTCAACAATAGGTTTGTCACATCGATCCCTAACTCCCCTCTCCCTCAGGGAGAGGGGTTGGGGGTGAGGGGTGCCCCTCAGGGAGAGTATCTAATGGTCATGGGCAAAATGCTGCAGCTCTACCTAGGCCCGCCCTTGTCAACCCTCACCCCATCTCCCAAATCCAAAGGAATCCCAAGATCCCCAAGCCTACGCCCCAACCTGGCTCACCATGGGAGTAGAGATACCTACGGGGTGCACCTATGGTTTTGGCAGAACAGCTCTCGACAAAACCGCTCACTGACGACGAACTGCGCAAAATCGACGCCTACTGGCGGGCTGCCAACTACTTGTCAGTGGGGCAGATCTACTTGATGGACAATCCGCTGCTGCGGGAGCCCTTGAAGCCAGAACACATAAAGCCGCGCCTCTTGGGGCACTGGGGGACTACGCCAGGGCTGAACTTTATCTACGTCCACCTCAACCGCATCATCAAGCGGGAAAACCTCAACATCCTCTACATCACTGGCCCCGGCCACGGCGGCCCTGCCCTGGTGGCCAACACCTACTTGGAAGGCACCTATAGCGAGCTCTACCCCAACATCACCCAGGACGCTGAAGGCCTGCGCAAGCTCTTCAAGCAGTTCTCCTTCCCCGGCGGCGTACCCAGCCATGCAGCTCCGGAAACCCCTGGCTCCATTCACGAGGGAGGGGAGCTGGGCTATGCCCTGGCCCATGCCTTTGGGGCAGCCTTCGACAATCCCGACTTGCTGGTGGCCTGCGTAGTGGGGGATGGAGAAGCAGAAACTGGCCCCCTAGCTGCTTCCTGGCACTCCAACAAGTTTCTCAACCCCATCCACGATGGGGCGGTGCTGCCCATTCTCCACCTCAACGGCTACAAGATTGCCAACCCCACCATTCTGGGCCGCCTTAGCCGTGAAGAGCTGCAAAGCCTGTTTGTGGGCTACGGCTACAAACCCTACTTTGTCGAGGGCTCTGAGCCAGCCCAGATGCACCAGTTGATGGCCGCCACTTTGGACACCGTCATCCACGAGATCCAGGAAATCCAGCACCACGCCCGCAGCAAAGGGGATCCTACCCGTCCGCAGTGGCCGATGATCATCCTGCGCACCCCCAAAGGTTGGACAGGCCCCAAAGAGGTGGACGGCAAAAAAGTAGAGGATTTCTGGCGCTCCCACCAGGTACCGCTGGCGGATCTGGCCAAGAACCCGGAGCACCTCAAGCTCCTGGAAGAGTGGCTGCGCAGCTACAGGCCGGAAGAGCTCTTTGACGAAAACGGCCGCTTGCTCCCCGAGCTGCAGGAGCTGGCCCCCAAGGGGGAAAAGCGCATGGGCGCCACTCCCTATGCCAACGGCGGCTTGCTGACGCGGGAGCTAAGGATGCCAGATTTCCGCCAGTATGCAGTGGACGTCCCGCGCCCTGGCACTACGGAAGCGGAGGCCACCAAGGTGCTGGGGCAGTTTTTGCGAGATGTGATGAAGCTTAACCCCCACAATTTCCGCCTCTTTGGCCCCGACGAAACTGCCTCCAACCGCCTGGACGCTGTGTTTGAGGCCAGTGACCGCACTTGGGTGGCGCCTATCTACGACTACGACGAGCACCTCTCCCCCAATGGACGGGTCATGGAGATCCTAAGCGAGCACGTCTGTCAGGGCTGGCTGGAGGGCTACCTGTTGACAGGCCGCCACGGCTTCTTTTCCTGCTACGAGGCCTTCATCCACCTGGTGGACTCGATGTTTAACCAACATGCCAAGTGGTTGAAAACCTCTCGCCACATCCCTTGGCGGCGGCCCATCCCCTCCCTCAACTACCTGCTCACCTCCCACGTGTGGCGGCAGGATCACAACGGCTTTAGCCACCAGGATCCCGGCTTTCTGGATCACGTGGTCAACAAAAAGGCCGATGTTATCCGCGTCTACCTGCCCCCTGATGCCAACACCCTGCTCTCGGTGGCCGACCACTGCCTGCGCAGCCGCCACTACGTCAATGTCATTGTGGCGGGGAAACAGCCGGCCCTGCAGTACCTGGACATGGATGCCGCCATCAAGCACTGCACCCAGGGCCTGGGGATCTGGGAGTGGGCCAGCAACGATCAGGGCTCGGAGCCGGATGTGGTCATGGCCTGCTGTGGCGATGTGCCGACGATGGAAACCCTGGCGGCGGTGGACTTCTTGCGGCAGCACCTGCCGGACATCAAGATCCGAGTGGTGAACGTGGTGAACCTGATGAAGTTGCAGCCGCCCAGCGAACACCCCCACGGCATCAGCGACAAGGAGTTTGTTAGTATCTTCACCCCCGACAAGCCCATCGTGTTTGCCTTCCACGGCTATCCTTGGCTAATTCACCGCCTCACCTACCGCCGTCCCAACCACCACAACCTGCATGTGCGCGGCTACAAGGAGGAAGGCACCACCACCACTCCCTTTGATATGTGCGTCCTCAACCAGGTGGATCGCTTCAACCTGGCCAACGATGTGTTGGAGCGGGTGGAGCGCTTCAAATACCGGCGGGATCACCTCCAGCAGCTCATTCGCGACAAGCTGGTGGAGCACAAGCAGTACATCTGCAAGTACGGCGAGGATCTGCCGGAGGTGCGCAACTGGAAGTGGCCCTACTAGGGGATCCTTCGCCTCTGGCCCTCCGGCAGGGTAGAGTTTTCTTAGGCTCTCCTGCCGGAGTTTTTTGAGGAGTTGGGCTGGAGGTTGAGGGTGTGAGGGGTTCAGAAAGAATGGATGCGGATACCCTTCCCCACCTGGAAGAGGCGGCCTGGGGAGGAATGGCCCTCTCCTGGGTTCTGGGCCTGACTCTCTCGGCCGTGGTCATCGGAAGCCGGCCCCAGGTGCTCCTTCCCTTTGGGCTAAGTGCGGTGGGATCGGCTGGGCTGGGATCCCTGCTTCTCCCAGCCTTGCGGCGCTGGAAGGCAGGACAGGTCATCCGGGAGGAGGGGCCCCAGTCCCACTACAAAAAAGCAGGCACACCAACCATGGGGGGCCTTAGCTTTTTGCCCGTAGGGCTGCTGGTAGCTGGCATCGGGAGCGGCTGGGATCCCCAGTGGCTGGCGGTGGCGCTGCTGACTCTGGCCTACACCTTGGTTGGCTGGCTGGATGATTGGCTGGTTATCCGGCAGCGCTCCAACAAGGGGTTGTCCCCCAAAGCGAAGCTGTTGCTCCAAGTTGGGATTGGCCTGGCTTTTTGCGGCTATCTAGCTTGGCAAGGGATCCCTACGGTTCTCACCCTGCCGGGAATAGGCCCCCTCTCCCTGGGCTGGCTGTTCTGGCCCTTGGCTCTGTTTGTGTTGGTGGGAACCAACAACGCCGTCAACCTCGCCGACGGCATGGACGGCCTGGCGGCAGGGGTGGTGGCCCTCCTCCTGGCAGGGCTGGGGCTAACCGCTCCTGATCCGGTGTTGGCTCTCCTGGCCTTTGCCCTCAGCGGTGCCTGCCTGGGTTTTCTGGTGCACAACCACCACCGGGCCCGCCTGTTTATGGGGGATACTGGATCCCTGGGCTTGGGAGGCGCTCTGGCGGGGCTGGCCCTGCTGGGGGATCAGCTCTGGGCCCTAGCCTGGATGGGCGGGATCTTGGTGGTGGAAGCCCTGTCAGTCATCCTGCAGGTGGGCTACTTCCAGTACACCAAACGCAAAACCGGCCAAGGCAAACGGCTGCTGCGCATGTCCCCCTTGCACCACCACCTGGAGTTGAGCGGCTGGTCGGAGGTGCAGGTGGTGGGGTGCTTCTATGGGTTAACGGCGCTGTTGGTGGGGCTGGGCTGGCTCTGCTGGCAGTGGGCTGGAGGGGAAGCGCTTCCCCCTCTCTAGGGCTGCAAGATCATCGACCAGGAGCCGCTTTCCTCATCCCAAAAGGGTGCCAGTGACTCTCCCACCACATTGGGACCCCAGTAGCGGCGGGTCCCATCCAGGGTAAAAGCCACCACAATATCGCCAGGGCCAATCTGCAGCGGCTCCTCCCCCAAGCTCAGCAGCAAACCCTGGCTGCCCCCTTCGCCAGGGGCAAAATCCCAGTGAGCTGTTTCGGGGTTGGTCAGCCGACTACTGCTGCGCAACAAAATCACGAGGCGAATTGGATGAGGGGTGCGGTTGCCAACCCGAAAGGGCCCTGTGCGGGCAGAGGTAGGGGAAACCGCTGGCGAGGTTAGGACAGAAGAGGCTCCTCCCTCCCTAGAGGAAGGGGGTGGGGATGTGGCCATCAGGTGGGCTGCCAGCCCCCTAGTCGCAACCAGACTCCAAACCAAAGTAGCTGCTAACCCCAGGGATCCCTGGCGCACCTTGTCCTGCAAAGCTCTGGCCAACAAGGGCTCGCCGGTCAAAAGAGGAGCAACAGCTTGGGCAATGCGCTTAGCCAATGAGAGGGCGGAGATAGACATCAGAAGTACTGCAACTAGGAAGCCTAGGTATCGGCTGGAGAAAGAAGCTGAGGGACACTTACCCCCCAGGCGGGGAGCTCCAGCTGCCGTCGGATGGCGTCGCTCTGGAGGGTGGGAGAGTGTTCATCTGCGCCAGCACATCTATTCTTCATCAATATTCTCTCGGGAAGCAAGGGAAAAACGGCTCCCCTGCCCAGGTTGAAGCCGGCTGGGATCTTTAGGGATTGACTGCTCGGCGTTGCCATCCCTGCGGGCTGCGCTCATAGAGGGTTCGCCGTTGAGGGTAGATTGCATCTCCCTTGAGCTGCAGGTGATCCACCTCCGTTGGATCCAACAGCAGTAGGACAAATGTTGGCGGCGGCAAAGAGGCCTTTTCGGGGGGCAGCTCTTCAATGAATGCTTCTGGGGGGGCAAGAGGGCCTTTGGGTTCCGGCCAGAACCAAAGCAGCCGTCCTTTTTCTGAGATTTGTTGCCACAACTGTTGTCGGTACTGCTGCGCCTCAGGATCTGGATGGCTGGCGGTGATGGCCTCCAGAGTCCCGGCAATGCGGAATTGCTCGCGCGTTTTGGCGAAATACCAGCAGATCTGGGCCAGGGGACAGTGGGCAATCTGAGGGATCTTCTCGCTGCGGCTGTCCACCGCCAACTGGATGCGGTCGGTATCCCGCAAAAATCCCCGGAAGACGACTGTGCGGTTACGCGGATGCCCCTGGGGATCCACTGTAGCCAGTTGCAAATAGCGTACACCGGGATCGCTGCGGTTGCGGTGCAGGGCCGCCTGGAGCAACATCCGCCAAGAGGGATCCCCAGCTGGGTTATCTTCATAGAGCTTCATAGGTGCCAGCTGCAACTTTAGCTGGGAGGGGGAGGCGCTTCCGATTGCGGATCCCTGGAGCACCCCGGCCCGGCGTTGGGATCCGGCGCAGTTGGGTGGAGAGAAGGAAAGGGAGGCTCCAGCCAGCCTCCCGCTAGCTCCTCAAAGCGTTCTGGCACCGGCTGTTTCACCGGCAATTTCTGGAGCACTATGCTGAGATACTCGCTATACCAGGGGGAACGGACTTCCCGCACCTTGTGCCACACCGAGCGCGACATCAACAGGGTTCGCTCCACGTCCTGGGCTCCCAGCTTGAGCAAGAACTCCTCTCGTTCCGGCTGGTAATCGGTGGAGGCCAAGGCCAAGGCCTGGGATGGATAGGCTTGGGTGAGTTGGGCCATCTTGGCCATGAGCTCGGGGTAGAGCCAGGTGTAGGCAGGGTGAACCGTGAGCTTGGCCACATGCGGCTGCTGCCCCGTCCGATCCAGCTTGAGGTTGAAATAGCCAATGGCAGTTCTCCGCTCGGGCTCATAGACACACATCTCCACCCGTTCTGTTTGGCTAATGATGCACTTGGCCTGCTCCAAGAGCCAATCCAGCGGGCTGGTGCGAAAATCGCTCACGTCGCGGTCGTACACCTGGCGCACTGTGGCCGGCATAGATCCCGTATCCAGTTGGTAGATGGCGTAGGCATCCCGGTTGGTTACTGGCACTAGGTTGGGCAGGTTGGGCTCGTGCTGGCTGAGGGCGGCCAGGATCTTAGGCGGAATTGACCAGTAGGTAATCTGGGCCAGGGGCTGGAAGCCATTGTGCCGGTAGAGGGCTATCGCCCCCTTGTTGTGGGTATTCACCTCCAAGATCCAGGTACGGGCCTCGCGAAAGTGCTCCATGCAATGTCTGAGCAGCTTAGACCCGATTCCCTGACGCTGGGCGGAAGGCGCCACCGCAATGTGATCCACTCGCCAGGTGCTGCGGGAATGGTTAAAAGGAGACACTTGAATGACTCCCTGGATTTTGCCCTCCAGCTCCGCCACATGC
This sequence comes from Synechococcus sp. H70.2, assembly GCF_047462275.1. Classification (NCBI taxonomy): domain Bacteria; kingdom Bacillati; phylum Cyanobacteriota; class Cyanophyceae; order Synechococcales; family Synechococcaceae; genus Synechococcus; species Synechococcus sp. H70.2. Next base: position 105,527 of record NZ_JANSIU010000002.1, on the reverse strand, counting down.
ACGGTAAACATGTGCTGGAAGCGGTTAGGAAACAGGCTGAGGGTTCTCAGGAGCCCGTACCACTGGCGCAGCCGCCGCAGTTGGCGACGAATGTCCACCGAGCGGCTGCCGTACTCTTCCTCAAAGGCTTGCGCCAAAATCTCTTCCACCGCCTCCAGATCCCCCAGCTGGGCCGGGCGGAGAATTAGCTTGGGAGCCTCACTGGGGGCTTCGGAATCTGGATGGGGTTTCACCGTCGTCCTGTCCATGGCAAAGGGCGGGGGGGAACACTCAAAGCATAGCCCAGAATCCTCCTTCTTCTAAGGAGGTTGTCGCTGCCACAAAAAAATTAAAAAGTTTGTGGTCGCTTGGCCAGTCAGGCGCCGGCATCCAGCAACGCAAAGTTACTGAAGCTAAAGCGCTTCTCGACAACGCCAGCTTCCGTCTCTGTTTGAATGCGCCGCTCCGAGAGGAGGTAGTACTTGCCTACTTTGGTGTAGAGATCTTCAAATTGGCTGCGCCCACCCTTTTGCTCACCGGTCTTAGCGTCGTGGTAGACAGAGTCATAGCGGTGGGAGAGGTAGCCTTCGCCGGTGTCATGGCTGCTGAAGGTGTGAATGGTAACCACCACGCCGTGAATATGCCGGTGTACCATGGTAATTTGGTTGTCGCGCACGTGGTAGCGATCCCCTTCAGCTTTACCTCCCACCAGGATCTCCACTGAGCCATCCGGCAGGATTTGGCCGTAGCGAAACGTGTTTTGACCGTGGGCTTCAGCAAAGCTGCGGCGCACCCGGTGGACAGCAATCTCCCACATTTGCTCTTGGATGGCTTTCCGGGCCTCTTCATCTTCCACACCCGTCACCGTGGCTTTCAAGTCTGCCCCCACCCGCACCTGCCCCACAAAAGTGCGCTTCCCATCCCAGTAGGTAACCTCCGCGCTATAGCCTGGAAACTCGGGATCCCAGGTGTAGCGATTTTCATAGGCAGCCCGAAACAGTTCTTCGGCAGAAACGTGAGTTGCAGTCATCAGGGATCTCCTTCCTGTTTTTCTTGCAAGAGATTCTCACCACTACCCATGCTACCGCTTTCCCCCGTTGGCTTAAACCCAGCCGCCCGCGCTGAGAGCCCGCATTTGGGGAAGTGGCCTAGCTAATAATGCCACTCCTAGGATAAGGGCTATGGGAACTTCTCTTCCTTCCTCACTGCCGGTTTGGGTCTGCGAGTTTAGCCGCTGCTGCGATCCCCAGAGTATTCTCTGAGAAGGGCTTGCCTATCTTTTCTGGGTGAGGAGGAAGATTGAGAGATAACGAAGCATCCCCTTGTCCTAGCCAAGCGGGGTTCTTGGAGCCTAATCTGTGGCCGGCCTCAACGGGTGTGGCAACCTCGTCAGAGATGAGGGGGCCGGTTCTCAAAATTGTCGGCAAGCAGCCCCTGAGCGGCCACATTCCCATTGGGGGATCGAAAAACTCGGCTTTAGCTCTCATGGCCGGATCCCTTTTGGCCCCTGCTGCTTGTCGAATTCACAACGTGCCACGCCTGCTAGACATCGAACGTATGGGGCAGATCCTGACTGCTCTAGGGGTCAAGGTGTCCCATGTCGGCAATATCCTTGACCTCGACGCCAGCTCCCTGAAGACTTGCCAGGCTCCCTATGAATTGGTCAGCCAGCTACGGGCCAGTTTCCTTATCATTGGGCCGTTGGTGGCGCGGCTGGGAGTGGCCAGGGTGCCCCTGCCGGGCGGTTGCGCCATTGGCTCTCGGCCGGTGGATCTGCACGTGCGGGGTTTGCAGGCGTTGGGAGCAACGGTTCAGATTGAGCACGGTGTAGTCCACGCCTATGCCCGCAAGCTGGTGGGAACCCGCATCTACCTCGACTATCCCAGCGTTGGTGCTACCGAAACCCTGATGATGGCTGCTACGCTGGCCGAAGGAGAAACGGTGATTGAAAATGCCGCTCAAGAGCCAGAGGTAGCAGACTTGGCCCGTTTTTGTCAGGCGATGGGAGCTCGCATCCGTGGTGTAGGCACCAATACAGTTGTGGTGGTGGGGGTGCCGCGTCTGCATGGCACAGAGTACACCGTCATTCCTGACCGCATCGAGGCCAGTACCTACCTCATTGCCGGAGCCATTACTCGCTCTGAGCTCACGGTTGGGCCGGTGATTCCGGATCACCTGCGAGCGGTGATTGCCAAGCTGCGGGAGATGGGGTTGCGGGTGGAGGAAGAGGGCTCCAACCGGCTGCGCATTGCCCCGGCTCAACTCCCCTCAGGCTGGATTTGCCAGGCAACCGATATCCAGACCCTGCCCTACCCAGGTTTTCCCACCGATGTGCAGGCACCAATCATGGCTTTGGCTGCCTTGAGCGAGGGCAGTTGCACCATCGAGGAGACAGTGTTTGAAAACCGGATGCACCACATCCCTGAGCTCAACCGCATGGGCGCGGACATTCGGCTGAAGAACCGGGTGGCCATTGTCCGGGGCGTGCCGTCGCTGTCAGGAGCACCGGTGGTGGCTACGGATTTGCGGGCAGGGGCGGCCTTGGTGTTGGCTGGCCTGGCAGCTGAGGGCTGCTCCACCATCTACGGGCTCCACTACATTGACCGCGGCTACGAAGCCATTGACGAAAAGTTGCGCAGTGTGGGGGCTAAGGTGTATCGCTGTAACAACCCGGCAGAAAATCCGCCCACTGCCTAAAGCCACCTAGGGATCCCAGTGCAACACCCCTTTCCCCGCTGCGGCGTTTCCCAGGAGGGAGGTCGAGCCATGTCCTATGTGTATGACTGCGTCATTGTCGGTGCTGGCCCTGCCGGTGGAGCTGCCGCCTATCACCTAGCCAAGCGGGGGCGCTCGGTGCTGGTCCTGGAAAAGGATCCCCTGCCCCGCTACAAACCCTGTGGCGGCGGTGTCTCTCCTGCTGTGGCAGCCTGGTTTGACTTTGACTTTAGCCCCGCCATTTCGCTGAAGATTCGCCAAATTCGCTACACCTGGCGGGGGGGGGATCCGGTGGTTGTCGAGCTGGATCTAAAAGAGCCGGTGTGGATGGTGCGGCGGGAGGTTTTCGACTCCTACCTGATCCAGCAGGCGCAGAAGCAAGGGGCCACCCTCTGGGCGGGATGTGCCGCTGCTGGCCTTGAGTGGCAGAGTGACCGCTGGCAGGTGATGACGCCTGCCGGGCCGGTCTGGGGCCGCTATGTGATTGGGGCGGATGGGGCCAAGGGCTTGATGGCAAAGTGGCTGGGTTTCCGCAGTCGCCAGTGCCGCCTGGCTGCCGCCCTGGAGGCGGAAGTGGCTGTCCCAGAGCCACCAACTGCCGCTGCTCACTTTGACTTCGGCAGCGTAAGCAATGGTTACATCTGGAACTTCCCCAAGGCGGACGGCTACTCAATCGGGGCCGGCACCTTTCGGGGTGGCCAGAAACAAAACCTGCGGGAAATAGCCAGTCAGTATGCCTGCAACTTTGGCATTGACCTAAAATCGGTCAAGCACTTTGGCCATCCCATCTGCCTTTGGGACGGGGATCAACCCCTGCACAGCCAAAATGCGCTCCTAGTGGGAGATGCCGCCTGCGTTGTGGATCCGTTTACTGCCGAAGGGATCCGCCCCTCCCTCCTCACCGGTATGCTGGCGGCACAGGCCATCGACCAAGCCTTGGCAGGGGATCCCCAAGCCCTGGCCAACTACTCCGCCCGCGTGCACCAGGAGTGGGGCACTGAGATGCGCTGGGCCAAGCGGATTGCGGCGCTGTTCTACCGCTTTCCTAGCCTAGGCTACCAAGTTGGCGTCAAGCGACCGGGAGCCACCCGGCGCATGGGTCAAATCCTGGCTGGCGAGCTGCGCTACAGCGACGTGGCCAGCTCGGCCATTCGCCAGTTGAGCGCTGGCCTATTGGCTTAGACGGCCTGCTGGGAAGTGCAGCCGGGATCGTCGAAGCGCCTGCTAATCAGCAGGCAATTGCGGCCATCCGCCTGGCGAGTGTAGCTCAAGTGGGTGGAGAGAGCTTTCATCAGCAAAATGCCCCGTCCTCCCTCAGATTCGGCGTTGGGGGGCCTGTTGGCTGCCAGGTTTTGGGCAAAGCCCTCCAAGTCGAACTCCTGCCCTTGATCCCAGATGCGCAGCTCTAGTCCCTGGGGCAGCAGAACCAACTCAATCTCGATGGGCGTACTGGGGGGCAGTGCGCGATGGGCATGGCGAACCGCATTGGTAAATCCTTCTGCCAAGGCCAACTGGCACTCTAACCAGATGGGATCTGGAATACCAGCGTTGCGGAAGGACTCAAACCAGGTCAAAACTTCACCTAGGGCCTCCAAAGTCGTGTCAACCTTCAGCGCAAAGACCCGTTTTTCCTCCGACTGAATCTCCGCCCCACTCAAATTGCACCCCACTCCAAATCTGGAAATTGCCTGCCTCTCCCTCAGCAGGGATGGCCCAGCGCAATTGTGACACGCACCTATACTGACGCAGAAGAAGATTTTGTAGTCCCTCCACCAGTGGGCAGGGGATGTCTTACCCTGGGATTGTACCCGATTAACCAAGACCCTCCTACCCTACCTTCGTGGGGGTGTCTTCCACCCCTTTTGAGGGATCTGCTGCTAGGGGGCAATCACCAGCTCTACGCGGCGGTTCCGCTGGCGCCCAACCTCCGTGTTGTTGTCGGCCACAGGCAAGGTGGGGCCAAAGCCAGAGGTTGTCCAACGAACGGGGTGGTCTTTCGGCAGTAGGTTCATCAAATAGTCCTTGACAGCGTTGGCGCGGCGCAGGGAAAGATCGAGGTTGTAGTTCAAGGAGCCAATGTTGTCGGTGTGGCCGTTGACTTGGACGCGGGCACCGGGCATTTCCTGGAGCAATTTGGCCACTTCCGCCAGCAGAGAAGCCGCCTCCGGCCGAATCTCAGCCTTGTCAAAATCAAAGAGCAGATCCCCTGGCAAGCTAATGGTGCGGGTTCCCACCTGAAAAGTGGTAGGAAGGGGGACCTCTGCTTCCCCGGGGGTAACCTCAGCAGCAGTAGAAGACTCCTGCTGCAGCACAGGAGCAGCTCTTAGGGAAGACAGCTGCTGCAGTTGTGCCTCCAACTCTTCAATTCGAACCAAAAGCTGGATCACCTGCTGACGAACTTCCCGTAGCTCTGCTTCCAGGTCCGCGGAGCTCCCGCGATTTTCCCCTGGCTCTGCAGGAGGTGTTGGGCTTGCCAGGGGGGAACTGGCCTGAAGTGGGGGCAGGGTGGGCAGGATTGGGGGAGAAAAGGGGCTGATCTCAGCCGGGGGCTGAAGTTGAGCCTCGAGGGGAAGCACCATCCCAACCGCAATACCACTGCCGATGAGGAGAAGCCCCCCCAAGAGGTTGAGAAAAACCGTTGTGCGTTGCCAGGGAGGAGGCATTGCAGGGAGTTGTTGGAGGGACACGGTGTAGCTTGATCCTAGCCGCTTGCCAAGAAAAATGAGAGACGGCCTAGCGCCATCGGCGGCAAAGCCTGAGGGGAAGCTAGTAGGGCCTTCATGACCGCAATGGGTCCTAGCAAGCAGGGATCTGGGCAGTAGAGCTAGGATTTGAAAGACTTGGCCTGTTTTAGCTGCATCTCTCCATGAAGGTCTCTAGCTGGAAGCGCTGGTTGGACTCTTTTCTCATTGCCCTGGCCCTTTTGATGTTTGCCGGTTTTGTCTGGTTTGTCTTCTCAGTAATAGCAGCCTTCTTTGGGATCCTCCTGGGCTACAAGCTTTGGCTGCGGCTGTGGCTGCCCCTGTTCCAGCCGCTGCTGGGGCTTCTGGTAGCCAGTGCTCTACTAAGCGGCGTGTGGAGCTGGCTAGAGAAACGCTGGTCGCGCAATCCAGACCATCAACAAAACTGAAGATCCGCCGGCACCAGGAGACCGCTGAGTGGCTCTATACTGAAAACGTATCTAAATGTTGAGCAGCTGAGGCAGTCTGGCGTCGTGTTTGTCTTATCCGGCTACGAGTACCTGCTGGCTTTCCTAATTGTCTGCGCGCTGCTGCCAGCTTTGGCTCTAGGAGCCTCGGCACGCCTGTCTCCCAAGCGGCGGGGATACCTGCGGAGCAGCACCTATGAGTCAGGGATGGAGCCGTTTGGGCAGGCCTGGATTCAGTTCAACATCCGCTACTACATGTTTGCGCTGGCCTTCGTCATTTTCGATGTGGAAACTGTATTCCTCTATCCTTGGGCAGTAGCCTTTCACCGCTTGGGGCTGCTGGCATTTGTAGAGGCCTTAATTTTCATTGCCATCCTTGTGGTGGCTCTTGTATACGCTTGGAGAAAAGGAGCGCTGGAATGGTCATGACCTCTAGAGAGCCTGAAGTCCTGTTTCCGACCTCTCCTCCGCAAGTTACTACCGATCTTTCCAACAACGTTATTCTCACAACCGTCAACGACCTGTACAACTGGGCCAAGATGTCCAGCCTCTGGCCGCTGCTCTATGGCACTGCCTGCTGCTTTATTGAGTTTGCGGCAATGCTGGGATCCCGCTTTGATTTCGACCGCTTTGGCCTATTGCCTCGGACGTCGCCGCGCACCGCTGATTTGCTCATTACCGCTGGAACAGTAACCATGAAGATGGCGCCGGCGCTGGTGAAGCTCTACCAGCAGATGCCCGAGCCCAAGTACGTAATTGCCATGGGAGCCTGCACCATCAGCGGCGGCATGTTTAGCTCGGATTCCTACACCGCTGTGCGAGGGGTGGATAAGCTTATCCCCGTGGATGTGTACATTCCTGGCTGCCCACCTCGCCCCGAGGCAATCATGGACGCCATTGTGAAGCTGCGCAAGAAGATTGCTGCCGAAGATATGCGGGAGCGGGGCCGTCTACAGCAAACCCACCGCTACTACACCGTCAAGCACAACCTCAAACCTGTGCCCGAGATCATTACTGGCAAGTACCTAGAGAGCGAATCCCGCCAAGCCCCGCCGCCAGAGCTAGCTGCCGCCATCGGCCTGCCGGTGCCGCCGGCCTTGCAGACGGCTGACTTCAAGCGGGTAGAGCAACAGCTCAAAGCTTTGCAAGGAGGGGTGTGAGATGACCGACCCACAGACACCGGCAACTCCGTCTTCTGGCCCTGAAGCAGCAGAGTCTTTGGTGAGAGGAGAGCGGGGCCCAGTTTCCCAGTTTCTGGCCGAAAACGGCTTCGACCACCAGTATCTGGGTAGAGATGCTGCTGGAGTAGAGCTTTTGGAAGTGGAGCGGGACTTTCTCCTGCCGGTGTGTACCGCTCTCTACGCCTATGGCTTTAACTATCTTGCCTGCCAGTGCGGCTATGATCTAGGGGCGGGCCAGCCGTTGGTTAGCCTTTACCACTTAGTTAAGCTGACCGACGGAGCTGATCGCCCGCCAGAGGTGCGCCTCCAGGTCAAGCTGCCCCGCGACAACCCGCGGGTGCCTTCGGTGTACTGGATCTGGAAGTCGGCTGACTGGCAGGAGCGTGAGACTTACGACATGTACGGTATTATTTTTGAGGGTCACCCCAACCTAAAGCGGATCCTGATGCCAGAAGACTGGATTGGGTGGCCACTGCGCAAAGACTACATTACGCCCGACTTTTATGAGTTGCAGGATGCCTACTGAAGGGGATCCCTCAACCACCTGGCCGGCGTTTGCAGGATGAGCGGAAGATGTGGCCTCTTTTGCTCTTGGCAATCTATGCGGGGGGTGTTTGGTACTCGGTCCGCAAGGCAGACCGTATCTACTCGGGATCTGGAAAATGGCTAGTCTCAGCTCTTTGGCCGGTGCTGCTCTTAACTAACCGTCAGTTTCGCCAAAACTGGCGTCGCTCTTTGAAGCAGTGAGTTTGTCTCTACCCCAGCCCTTAGGCTTGTCTTTGCTGCACCTTCAGACCAATCAGCCACTGCGCGATCTCATCGCCAGCCGCATTCGTGCCCAGGGGCCAGTAACTTTTGCTCAGTTCATGGAGTGGGCCCTCTATGAGCCAGGGCTAGGCTACTACGAGCGGGACTACCCGATTGGCCCTGACTACTTGACTGCTCCCCAGCTGGCGCCGGACTTTGCTCACCTGTTGGCTGAGCAAATCTGCCAATTCTGGCAAGTCCTGGGATCCCCTTCTCCTTTTGCGGTGATTGAGATGGGAGCGGGCAGCGGTTGCCTGGCTGAAGATTGGCTAGCCTACGTGCGCTCAGCTTACCCTGCGTTGTGGCAGGCTCTAGAGTACGGGATCCTGGAGCGCTCTGCCTCTTTGCGGCGGCTGCAGCAGGAGCGCCTGGCTGGCTTTGGGGAGAAGGTGCGCTGGCTCACGTGGGAGGAGATCCCCGAGGAGGCGGTAACTGGCTGTTTCTTCTCCAATGAGCTGGTGGACGCCTTCCCCGTCCACCGAGTGCAGGTGCAGGGGGGGTCTTTACGGGAAATCTACGTGGATTGGGCAGAGGGAAGGTTTCAAGAGGTTCTGGGGGATCCCTCGACACCTGCTCTGGAAGCGTACTTTGCCCGGCTGGGGATTGCAATTACCACCTACCCCTCTGGCTACCAAACTGAGGTCAATCTCAAGGCTCTGGAGTGGCTGCAGCTCCTGGCCCGCAAGCTGAGGCGGGGCTACGTGCTGACTATCGATTACGGCTACCCTGCCCAGCGCTACTACAGTCCCCAGCGCTCCCAGGGCACGCTCCTGGCTTACCGCCGCCACGGCACTTCTGCGGATCCCTATGGTTGGGTGGGGTGCCAAGACCTCACTGCCCATGTGGACTTTACCACTCTGGAACAGGTAGGGGAATCTCTAGGACTAAAGCGGCTAGGCTTCACGCAGCAAAGCTGTTTTCTAGTAAACCTGGGGCTGGCGGAACGCCTGGCCGCCCTTAGCCAAGAGGGGGCAGAGGAGGTGGGGCAGGTGTTGCGGCGGCGCTTTGCCCTCCAGGCCCTGCTTGATCCGCTAGGGCTAGGAAGCTTTGGGGTACTGCTGCAGGCCAAGGGCCTGAGTGAGGCGGAATCTGCCCAGCTGCTGCGGGGTTTTGCCGAGCCCAGCTAGGGCACCGCTGCCAAGGAGCAAGGCGGGTTTAAGCTGGAGAGCAAAGAGAAGAGGTTAAGCCATGACGGTTTCTGGGCACCAACCCCCCTCGCCCCCTCAGCGGCAGAGGGAGCAGCGGGATTCTCGTCGCCTTTTGAAGGGAGCTATCATCGGCGCCGGGCAAGTGGGCATGGCCTGTGCCTACGCCATGGTTATCCAGAACACGCTAGACGAGCTGGTTCTTTACGATATCGACCGCGCCAAGCTGGAAGGCGAAGTGATGGATCTGGTGCATGGGATCCCTTTTGTCGAGCCGACGCGGATCTGGGCAGGGGAGCTGGCCGACTGCGCCGGGTCCGACGTGGTGATTTTAACGGCAGGGGCCAAGCAGCGGCCTGGGGAAACCCGCTTGGATTTGGCTCACCGCAATGTTGAGATCTTCAAAAGCCTGATCCCGGCCCTGAGGGAGCACTGCCCCAGTGCCATTTTCTTGGTGGTGAGCAACCCCGTCGATGTCATGACCTATGTTTCTCTAAAGTTGTCGGGGCTGCCGGCGGGGCAGGTGATTGGGTCAGGAACGATTTTGGATACGGCCCGCTTCCGCTACCTTTTGGCCCAGCGGCTGGGGGTGGATCCGCGCAGCCTCCACGCCTACATCATCGGCGAACATGGGGATAGCGAGGTGGCCGTCTGGAGCAAGGTCAACATTGCCGGCACGCCGATTGGCCAGATCTTGCCGGAGTGGGATCCCGCCCATTTGGGCGATATCTTCGAGCAGGTGCGCAATGCCGCCTACGAGATCATCCGCCGCAAAGGGGCCACAAGCTACGCCATTGGCCTAGGGGTAGCGCAGATTGTCCAGGCCCTGGTGCGGGATCAGCGGCGCGTTTTAACCGTGAGCAGCCTCACCCAGGGGGAGTATGGTCTGCCGGAGGTCTGCCTTAGCTTGCCCAGGGTGGTCGGTCGGCAAGGGGTGGAGCGCACGCTGGTCATGTCCCTCACCGAGAGCGAGCAGCAGCAACTGCACCGCTCGGCCCAGATCCTGCGGCAGGTCATCGACAGCCTCCAGTGGTAGCTGATGTTACCCTTTCCCGCGTGGGGGGAGGGTTTTGGGATCCCCTCTGCAAGGACCGAAGCTGGCAGCAGGAGGTGGCTGATGACCCCAGAAGTGCAACAGCGAAGTCTTAAAAGTCAAGCGGAGAAGAGCTCTTCTTCTCCACCCTGGGCTGACCTCCCGTTGCAAAAGGGGCTTGGCCAGCGGCTGCGGCAACACGTCAACCCCCTGCAGGCCCAGTACCAACAGCCCGCCGCTCCACCCCACTGGGAACGGGTATATCGGCGGCTGGGGCAACCCTTTCACTTGGATATCGGCAGCGGGAGCGGACGCTTTCTACTGCGCTTGGCCCAGGAACAGCCGGACTGGAACTTTTTGGGGGTAGAAATTCGGCAGCCGCTGGTGGAGCGGGCCAATGCTTGGCGTGAGGAGCTGGGACTGGACAACGTCTACTTTCTCTTTGCCAACGTCAATGTTTCCCTAAGATCTCTGTTTGCCCCTGGCGATCTCAGCCGTGTGACCATCCTCTTTCCGGATCCCTGGTTTAAAAAGCGCCACCACAAGCGGCGGATTGTCCAGCCGCAACTGGTGGCGGATCTGGCGCTGCTGCTGCAACCGGGCAGCCCCGTCTTTTTACAGTCGGACGTGCAGGAAGTTGCTGAGGAGATGGTTGACCGCTTCCTAGAGCATCCGCAGTTTTGGAATCCCCATCAAGGGCCCATCGAGGACAACCCCTTTGGCATTCCTACCGAGCGGGAGTGGCAATGCCTGCAGTTGGGGTTACCCATCTACCGGTATTGGCTAGAGCGCCGCTGAGCTAGAAGCTAGGATATAACCCGCTGGAGTTGCCTCCCTTGCTGCCATGTCTCCTCCTGAAGCCACGGCCTCTGTTGATTCCTTTTCCACTTGGCTTGCTGTTCGCCGGGGGATCCTCAACCTGCTCAGCTTGCTGGCTCTGGGCATTGTTGGGCTTTCGCTTGCCAGCAGTTGGTTCCAGCCGCCACCGCAAACGAAGTTAGATCTGTTGCAGACCAACCTGGCTCTGCAGGCTGCCCGCACCCTTGATGATCCCCGCTATCAGGATCTGGCCCGAGCTCTGCTGGGTCAGGAGGTGTTCAAGGTAGCCAGCCATCGCTACCGACAGGTGGCTGACAACTACGCCGAACGCCTCCAGCGCCTCAAGCGAATGGCGGGGCTGGAAACGGCTGGGGCTCCAGAGGTGGGCACACCCGAACTGGCCAGCCTTTCCGAGGCGGCGGGGCCGGCCGCAATCCAAGAAGAAGGGGATCCCGCCCTCCTGGCTGCTATTCAGGATCTGCAGGCAGAGCTGGATGGGCTATGGCTGCGCCTGGGCTTGCTCTACGCTTACCAGGAGGATCTGGAGGCGGCCCAGCAGCAGTGGCAGCAGGTCACCGATCCCAGCCGCCCCTTTGCGTTGGAATCCAAGCACAAGGAGGTGGCGCAGGTCTTACAGGGGCTGTGGGGAACACCGCGGCGCATTTTGCCCGAGGCCGAGGTGCACATCCGCAACCACCTGGACGGCTGGTTTGAGGCGGTGGCTTTGCAACAGCTCTACCATCTGCAGCAGCGCAGCGACAGCCTCAATGCCCTCAACCAGGAGCAGGAAAAGTTGGCCTTGGCAGCCCTGTTTCGGCTAGCGGTGGTGGGCGGGATCCCGGTGCTAGGGGCGCTGCTGGGGCTCGTCCTCCTGCTGGGTTGGCTGGGCTGGAGCTTCTGGCACCAACGTCCCCTCCTCGGCCCGGCCTGGGAGGTGCCTTGGCCAGGGATCGGGGCGCAAGCGGTGCTGACCGGCTGGTTTTTGGGGTTCATTCTCCTCAATACCCTGGTGCCTCGCCTTTACACGGTCCTGCTGGGTTTGGGGGCGCAACAGCTCAGCCCTTGGCATCAGGCGGTAACCCTGTTTCTCACCTACAACGCCGGCGCTCTGCTGGGAGTGGCGCTGGTGTACCGGCTTCTCCGGCTCTATCCCGGCTGGCAGAGGGTGTTGCAGGTGCGGCTGTGGGGCCCTTGGCCGCTCTGGGGCTTGGGCGGCTACTGGGCAGCCCTGCCTTTGGTAGTGCTGGCGGCGGCCCTGTCGCAGCTGCTGCTGCCGCAGGCGGGGGGTGGCAACCCCATTTTGCCGCTGCTACTAGAGAGCCACGGCTGGGGGGCGCGCTTGCTGTTTTTGGCGGTGGTTTCTGTCTGTGCCCCTGTTTTTGAGGAGATCCTGTTCCGGGGTTTTTGGCTGCCTACGCTAAGCCGCTACTTGCCAATGGGGGGTGCCATCTTGCTCAGTGCTTTCACCTTTGCCCTTGCCCACCTCAACCTTTCCGATCTGCTGCCCCTGACCACGCTGGGGATAGTGCTGGGGGTGGTGTACAGCCACAGCCGCAACCTGTTGGCCCCCATCCTGCTGCACAGCCTCTGGAATACGGGATCCCTGGTCACGCTGCTGCTGCTGGGGGACGCTTCCTAAGGGGAGTTGGGCCTACTTTTTCTTGCCAAAGAGGCGGCTCCAGAAGCCGCCGCTATCCTCTTTGCGCGGCGGCGGCACCACTTTCTGGGCCTGGGAGGTCTGGCGGCTGGCAGCAGGGACAGGAACCGGCGGCTGGGTGGTGACCTGCTGTAGCCAGCGGCGCACCTCCGCCATTAGCTCGGCGTTGCCCGGCTCGAGGCGGCTGGCCTGCAGGAAGTCGGCTTTGGCCATACCGGCGTTGCCTTGCTTCAAGTGGGCAATGCCCCGGTGCAGGTAGTAGCGGGCCACGTTGGGCTCGGCGCTGATGGCAAAGTTTAAATACTGGATGGCAACCCGGTACTGCTTGCGCTCAATCATGTCCAGCGCCTGCAGGAAGCGGGTCTCGGCAGGGTTGAGTTGGGGAGTTGGGGGCGGGGTGGGCGGGACCGGGGAGCTGGCTGCGATCCCACCCAAGGGGGTGCGGCTGGGGGAAGGGGTTGGGATCCCAGGCGGGGGCGTGGTTTTGGCGGCAGGAGTCGGGATTCCCTTGTAGCCGGCTTTGAGCAGCAGATAGGCCAGGTTGAGCTCGCTCAGTTGCTCGGTTTTCTCCAGCAGGGTGGCCATGGAGCTGTATTGCTCTTGGGCCAGCTTCTCCACCCGCCGGACATATTCTTCCTGCCAGTTGGGAGACTCGGCCAAACCTTTGACTGTCTCTCCCGTAGGCCAGAGATCTGCAGGTGGCGACTCCAGTAGCCGTTGGATGCGCAGCTTGAGGAGGGCCTCGTATTCCGACCGCTCCCGCTCCTTGCTCAGCACCTCATTGGCTGGGTTGACCAGCTTGGCAAAAAGGAGATTGGCCCGCTCTGCCCCTTCCGGATCCCCGACAAAGCGATCCGGGTGCAGGGCCTTGGCCGCCTGCAGGTAGCCGCGCCGGATCCTCTTGGAGTCGGCAGTGAGGGGCACACCCAAGATGGCGAAGTGATCGGTTTCGTAGCGAGCTAGCCCTCGGCTGAGGCGGGGGACATCAGAGTGGGATCCCATAGTTGCCACTTCTCCAAGATGCGTTGCAGGGTTCCGTTCTCGGTCAGGATCGCGATTGCTTCATCCAGGGCTTCCTTCAGGGAAGGATGCTGCGAGGATACCACGCCCACCAAAGGAATGGGAAAGAGGGGCGGCCCCACTAGGCGCAGCCGGGATCCCGCCTGGCGCAGGTGGAGGGCGGCAACGGGCTGATCGACAAGCACGGCATCCAACTGGCCAGCCTGGAGCTGAGCAAATAGGCGCTCCGGGTTACTGGTGGCAAAGAGCCGGATAGGGTTGCCCCGCCTCTCGTTGTAGGCTTCCAACAGCGCTGCTCCTGTACTGTTAACTACAATGCCCACTTTGCGGCCAAATAATTGCGACAGCGCCTCAATGGGAGCTTCCCCTGGCCCCGGATCCCGTACCACCAAGCGCTGCGGGCTGAGGTAGTAGGGCCGGGTGGCAAGAAATTGCTGCGGATCCAGGCCCAGGCCTTCCCGCGCTCCCCAGATGAGATCCACCTCATCCGCCTGCAAAGCCGTCAACTGCTGACCCCAAGCCACGTAGACGGGCTCAAGCCGTACCTTCAGCGTCTGGGCAATTGCCTCGAGGATCTCCCACTCAAAGCCGGCGTAGGTTTGCCGCTCCGGGTCGGTGTAGAGGTAAGCTGGGCCTAAGCTGGGATCCAACCCCACCCGCAGACGGCCCCGCCTCCGAATTTGGGCCCAACGGGAGTCGGGGGGCTGGGCTCGCTCGCCCACGGGAGCGGCCAGGGCTGGCTCTTGGGCAGGCTGAGGGTAGGCCGGGATCCCCAAGAGAAGCGCCAGGCCAAACCCCAGTGCCCAACCCCAACCCCGGAATTTTTTCCCGGCTAGGTTGCCTTCCTTGCCCTGCAAAAGCCCCATGACCCCCCGCCTTTTTGCCCGCATCTTTAGCTACTTCGCTCCCTGGGCTGGCGATCCCGTCGCATGGGAAAGGAGACGGGCAGGGGGCTGACCTGGGCCAGTTCTTCTTGCAGAGCGGCGTGTAACCAGCCATTACTGGCCAGCAGGCGGCCACTGTATACATCCACCGGGCTGCCATCGTAGGCGGTAACCTTACCGCCGGCTTCCCGCACCAAGACAATCCCAGCGGCAATGTCCCAGGGGGAGAGGCCCCGCTCCCAATAGCCGTCCAGCTGGCCGGTGGCCACATAGGCCAAATCCAGGGCAGCCGATCCGCCTCGCCGCACTCCCTGGGTGAGGTGGGTGAAGTGGCAGAACTCAGCGTAGTTGTTGTCCGGGGTTTCCCGGCGGTCGTAGGCAAAGCCAGTTACCAAGAGGCTGCGGGAGAGTTCGGTAGTAGAGGAGACGCGGATGGGTTTGCGGTTGCGGGTGGCTCCCATCCCCTGGACGGCGCGAAAGAGATCCCCGCGAAAGATGTCGCAGACTACCCCTAGCACGGGCTCCCGCCCCTCCAGCAGGCCAATAGAGACGGCAGCAAAGGGATAGCCGTGGGCAAAGTTGGTGGTGCCATCCAGAGGATCAACCATCCAGGCGTAGGTGCCTTCGGGAGATCCCTGCTGGCCAGATTCCTCCGTCAAGATCACGTCTTCGGGGAAGTGGCGCCTCAGGATCTTCAAGATGAGCTCCTCGGAGGCGCGATCCGCTGCCGTTACCAAGTCCCCCGGACGTTTCTCCTCAATGGCCAGGGCTTTGTCCAAATACTCGCGCAGCAGCGCTGCCGCCTCCAGAGCCGCTTCTGTAGCCACATCCAACCGACGCAACAGCGCTTCCGTCACATCCACCCCTCCAGGCTACACCCCTGCTACCCAGAATAGCCCGTCTGCTGGCAAGGCTTGCCGCTCCAAGGGAGCCCCTTCTGAGCCCCTCCCAAGTTTTTCGAGAAGGCAGGGATCTGCAAGGTTGCCCATAGTACACTGGAGCTAGGGGTTTTCCAACAAGCGACGAGGGGCGGGAGGCGCTATAAAGTGCGGGTTTTAACCCTAGATTGAGTGGAGCCTGCTTAAGCGTGGAAGAGGGAAAGCCATTGCCGTCTAGCCACAGCAACTTCTTTACTGCGTTTTTTACCGCAACCACGGCAGTGGGCGGAGCGCATCCGTCCACTCCTCAGGAGTTTGAACTGCCGGAAGAGCTGTTCGATCAAGTTCCCGAGCAGCCCCTGTCCTATCCGGAGTTCACCCTTTGCATTTGTCATCCTGTGCGGCCCTGCAGCTATATCCTGCGGGGGGATATCTACACCATCGGTCGAGATTCCTCCAATTCCATCCAGATTGTCAATCGTTTCGTCTCCCGCCGCCACGCCTATTTGGTGCGAGTGCCCACCCGCTCCAACCGCACAGGGTTTACCTATTGCCTCATTGACGGCAACCGCCAGGGGCGCTCTAGCACCAACGGCGTATTTGTCAACGGCAGCCGCGTGGCTACCCACTACCTAAGAAGTGGAGATGTCATCTACTTTGGGCCGGAAATCCGTGCCTACTTCTTCGAAGTGGCCCGCATCCCCCACCTGCCCAACCCTTTTGAGGTCAACGCTGGCCCGGGTCAGGAGACGCCGCTTCCCCCTAACCCAGGAGGGCAGGACAACCGTTGACAGATCCAAAGCCGCCTCGCTATATTGGTTGAGCTAGCTAAGCAAGGCAAATTGGGGCATCGCCAAGCGGTAAGGCAGCGGGTTTTGGTCCCGCCATTCGGTGGTTCGAATCCATCTGCCCCAGTCCTACAAAAACAAGAAGAAGACTTTCTGCCCTTAGGGGGTAGAGGGGGGGCAAGGGCTTTTGCTGCGGAAGAGGAATTCGCCGAGTGCAAGTGAGGGAAAGGGATCCCAATGAACGGCGCCTGCCGATCCTTAATGGTGGTGGGGACTTCTTCCCATGTGGGCAAAACCCTTTTGGTAGCTGCCCTCTGTCGTCTCCTCAAAAAGGCGGGGAAAAGGGTTGCCCCCTTCAAGGCTCAAAACATGTCGCTTAATGCCTATGTCACTCCTGAGGGCCACGAGATTGCCTACGCGCAGGCTCTGCAGGCTTGGGCCGCCGGGATCCCGCCGGCGGTGGAAATGAACCCGATTTTACTCAAGCCCCAGGGCAACCTGACCTCCCAGGTTGTCTTGAATGGCGTGGCGGTGGGCACCTGCCGTGCCAGGGAGTACTACGAGCGCTGGTTTGCGCCTGCCTGGGAGGCAGTGAAAACAGCCCTAGCCCGCCTGCAGCAGCAGTACGAGTGGATTATCTGCGAGGGGGCGGGCAGCCCGGCGGAGGTCAACCTCAAGCAGCGGGATCTGGCCAACATGCGGGTAGCTTTGCATCTGGGATCCCCTACTTGGCTAGTGGCCGACATTGACCGGGGCGGGGCGCTGGCCCATGTGGTGGGCACGCTGCAATTGCTGGAGCCGGCAGAGCGGGCCCTGATCCGCGGCATTGTCATCAACAAGTTTCGCGGCGTGCGGGAGCTGCTGCAGCCTGGTCTTGATTGGTTGGAGAACTACACCGGGATCCCGGTGGTTGGAGTTCTGCCCTGGCTGGACTGGGTGCTGCCCCAGGAAGACTCGCTGGGCCTTGAGGCTGGCCCCCAACTCTGGGAAGATCGCCGCCCCCGGCGCCGCGCCTTAGGGAAGGACTGTTTGGAGATCGCGGTGGTTCGCCTGCCGCGGGTAGCCAATTTCTCCGACTTCGACCCCTTGCTGGCGGAGCCTAGCGTCCATCTGCGCTGGGTTGCCCCTGGCCAGAGCCTGGGATCCCCCGATGCGGTCATCCTGCCCGGCAGCAAGACTACCCTCCAGGATCTGTTGGCGTTGCAAAAGACTGGCCTGGCTGACCAACTGCGCCACTATTGCGGCCACATTGTTGGCATCTGCGGCGGGCTGCAGATGTTGGGGCAAACCATCACTGATCCTAATGGCCTGGAGGGGATCGCCGGCACCTACCCAGGGCTGGGCTTGTTGCCGCTGAGCACCGTGTTGCAGCCCACGAAGATTACCCGGCAGGTGCAGACGCAGAGCCGATGGCCCGCCCCTGCCCCCGTCCAGGGGTACGAAATTCATCAGGGATCCACCCAGGCCGATTCCTCTGGCTGCCTGCCAATCTTCGAGCAGGAAAACCTGGGCTGGCGGGATCCCACCGGCCGCATCTGGGGCAGCTATCTGCACGGTCTCTTTGACAACCACCGTTGGCGGCGCCACTGGCTCAACTGGCTGCGCCGGCAAAAAGGCTGGGATCCCTTGCCGGAGGTGGACGGCCACTACGCCCAGCAACGGGAAGAACTGCTGGATCGTCTGGCAGAGGCCTGGCGGCCTCATCTGGATTTGCAGCAGCTCCTGGAATAGGCCGGGGAATTGCCAAGGTCGGCAAGAATGGCTGTATTCTGGACGGAAACTGCCTTCTGCTCTGGCCTATGCGGCTTCTGGTTACAGGCGGTGCGGGCTATATTGGCAGCCACACCTGCAAAGCCCTGGCGGCCCACGGCCACCTGCCCATTGCCTACGACAACCTGGTTTACGGCCACCCTTGGGCTGTTCGCTGGGGGCCTTTGGCAATTGGCGACATTGCCGACCGGGAGCGGCTGGATCAGGTTATCCGCCAGTACCGCCCTGAAGGGGTGATTCACTTTGCCGCCTACGCCTACGTGGGCGAGTCGGTCAAGGAGCCCGGTAAGTACTACCGCAACAACGTAGCCGGATCCCTGACTCTACTAGAAGCCATGCGGGATCACGGGATCCCCTACCTGGTGTTCTCCAGCACCTGTGCCACCTACGGCCTGCCGGAGCAGATCCCCATCCCGGAAACCCACCCGCAGCGCCCCATCAACCCCTACGGCCAGAGCAAACTCATGGTGGAGCAGATGCTGCGGGACTTTCAGCTTGCCTACGGGATCCAGTCGGTGAGCCTGCGCTACTTCAATGCTGCTGGCGCCGATCCTGACGGCGAAATTGGCGAGGCCCATGACCCGGAAACCCACCTCATCCCCCTAGCCCTAGAAGTTGCCGCTGGCCAGCGCCCTCACCTAACCATTTTTGGGGATGACTACGATACCCCCGACGGCACCTGCATCCGTGACTTCATCCATGTTGCTGACCTGGCGCAAGCTCATGTGTTGGCCCTAGAGGCGCTGGTGGCTGGCAAGCCCCTGCAACTAGCCTATAACTTGGGCAATGGCCAAGGCTTTTCTGTCCGGGAAGTGATTGCCACCGCTGAGGCAGTGACCGGCAAACAGATCCCAGTGCAGGTGGGGGCGCGCCGTCCTGGCGATCCGCCGCGGCTGGTGAGCGACACCACGGCTATTGCTCGCGACCTCAACTGGCAGCCTCGCTATACCACCTTGGCCGAGATCCTTCAAACTGCCTGGCGCTGGCAGCAGAAACGACCCTATTTTGCCAAGGCCGCTGCAAAGCCATAGACAAAAGCTGCCTGTAGCGTCGCTAGCCCTCCGCCCCCCCGACTTTCTCACGAGGGGCAAAGGCGCTGAGGTTGCCCAGGTCTGTTTTGCCCTCCAGGACCAAGTCTCGCAGGATGGCAGCGCTAATGGGAGCCAGCAAGATCCCATTGCGATAGTGACCGGTGGCAACAAGAAGATTTGTATAGCCGTGAACCGGCCCTAGGATAGGGGCGCGCTGCCCCAGCGGTCGCGGTCGCTGGCCAGCCCAGTGCTCCAGTAGCCTCGCCTCCGCCAAGGCCGGGCAAAGCTGGATGGCGCGGGTCAGCAACTCCTGAAGAGCCAGCAGGGTTGGCTCGGGGTGGGGGGCCTGAAACTCCACTGTTGCTCCCACCCATAGGGAGCCATCGCCCAGGGGAACCAAGTTGAGATCCCCATCGGTAACCACTGGCCCCAGCGGGATCCCAGGGGCTTGAATCCGCAGGGCCTGGCCCTTAACAGGTTGTAGCGGCATTTGCAAGCCCAGCTCCTTGGCCAGGTCGGAACTGCCCAGACCGGCGGCAAGGACAACGTGCCCTGCGGTAAAGGTGAGGGAGGGCGTGCGAACTGCCGCTAGGCGAAAGGGAGGATCCGGGCTGCGCTGAAAGCTGTGAACCGGCTGGTGGAAAAAAAAGCGGGCTCCTCGGCGTTGAGCTGCCTCCAGGAGGGCCTGGGTGAGGAGCTTGGGCTGGATTTGGCGATCCTGGGGAGAGTAGATAGCCCCTGCTAGGTCGCTCCGTAGGCCAGGCTGCAGGGATCTCACCTCCGCCGGACTCAGCCACTGAAGGCAATAGCCCGCCTGTTGACGAGCTGCCAAGGTTTCCTGCCAAGCTGCTACCTCTTCTTCTTGGAGGAGGCGCAGAATGCCACGCCGATTGACAGGCAAACTCCGGCCCAAGTCCGCTTCCAGCCGGGCAATCAGGGGATCAAACTGCTCCAGGCTTTTTAGGCGCAACTGCACCCCCTCTCCGCTGGGTTGGCGGCTACAGACTCCCATCAACACCCCCAGCGACGCGCCGGTAGCGCCCGAGGCAGGATCCCTAGCATCTACCCCAATGACTGACAGCCCTGCTGCCGCTAGCTCATAGGCGATGGCACAGCCCACCACCCCGCAGCCAATGACCAACACGTCACAGCTTAACTGGTGATCCATCCTCCTCCATGCGGGCTTCTGGTTCTCGATGTTACCCATCTTGTAGCTGCGGACCCCCCTTCCCAGCCGCCGCCAATGGCGGGATCTCCCCGATCCCTAGCTGCCTCCACCTGGGCTGGAGGTTTACAGGGCCAGAGTCCTCCTGCTACTTCCTCTGGCAGTTTGCCCGCCGGGAGAACCGGGCAGGCCACGATCTAGGACCAAGCTGCGCCTCTTCAAGCTGGGGAGCCGCCACTTTACGGAAATCGCTGAGACTTGGCTGGAGGAGGGAATCCGGACTGGAGAGCTAGAAGCAACGCCTCCTCCCCCCTACACTCAAGGAAGGAGCTATCGCAAGTCAAAATGAGCTATCGCCGCCGCGATTGGTTGGCCTACTGGCTGCTCAAGTGGCTGGTGGTCAACCCCCTGTTTCGGGGACTATATTTTGGCCGCACCTATGGGCAGGAAAATGTGCCTCGCCAGGGATCCCTGATCATCGTCAGCAACCATGCTAGCTACCTGGATCCGCCGCTGGTTGCCAATGCAGTACGCCGCCCTGTAGCCTTTATGGCCAAGGAAGAACTATTTCAGGTGCCCGTGCTGAAACAGGTGATTCGGCTCTACGGAGCCTATCCCGTGAAAAGAGGAGGGGCAGATCGCAGTGCCCTGCGGGCAACTGAAGTGGCCTTAGTCCAGGGGTGGGCGGTAGGGATCTTTCTCAGCGGCACCCGCACCCCTGATGGCCGCATCCCCCACCCCCACTTGGGGGCAGCCTTAGTGGCCGCGCGCACTCAAACGCCTCTGCTCCCTGTGGCCCTCTGGGGCACTGAGAAGGTGCTGCCGAAGGGATCCCGCTGGCCGCGCTTGTTTTGCCCCATCACGGTGCGCATTGGCAAGCTGCTCCCCCCGCCCGCTTCTAGCGAGAAAGCTGAACTGCAGCAGACCACCGCAGCCTGTGTGGAGGCCATCCACGCCCTCCTAGATCAGGGGCGGTAAGGCTCCGACCGCTAAGCGGTAATTAGAGTAGCTTGGGCAACCAGATACTCGGCCACTGGCTTCCCACCCAGGATGTGCTCCTGCAGCACCCGCTCTATCACCGGCGGCGTAGCCGAGTGGTACCAAAATCCACCGGGGTACACCAACAACACTGGCCCAGGAACACCGTAGTTGCAGGCCCGCAAGCAATTGGCCTTGGTGCGGTTGACCCACAAGGGGCCCACGCCCCCCAGCTCTAGGTTCAACTGTTGGATCTGCAACTTCAGGTATTCCCAGGCTTCCAGCCCCACTGCCTTTTCACAGCACTTGGGCTTGGTCTGGTCGGCGCAGAGGAAGAGATGCCAATGGTAAAACGGAATCCGATGGGACCTTGCCGGCGTGGGAAGGGGGTTGGAAAGCTCTGTCATGGGGGATCGCTGTATCCTACTGCCACTAGGTAATCGCTGGATAATTATATGAGCAATTTAAGAAAGCCTGGGGCGTCCCAGAAAGCCTTTGGGATCGGGGTAGAGGGCTGGGGCGGTGATGCCCTAGGCTGGATAAAGTAGCCCCCAGCTGCCCGGCAATGCTGCTCAATGCCCCCCACCAGCGGTTGTTTCTTGCCCTCCTTCCCCCTCCTGAGCTGCAAGCGCAAGTAACAGCCATCAAGCAGCAGGTGGCTGAGCAATTTGCCAGTCGAGCAGCCCTGCGCTCGCCTCCTCACATTACCCTAGTGCCCCCCTTCGAGTGGCCCACTGCCCAGCTGACGGCCCTGACGGGATCCCTGGAAGAATTTGCCAAGGAGCAGGCCCCCGTTGCTGTTGAGCTCCGTGGCTTCGGCGCCTTTGCACCACGGGTTATCTATATTCACGTCGAGCCCTCTCCGGAGCTGCAGCAGCTCCAGGCCAAGGCCCAGCGGCACATGAGCCTCCTTCTCAACCTGCAGGCAACAACAGCTCCCCCTCGCCCTTTTGTGCCTCACATAACAGTAGCCTTTCGGGATCTCCGGCCAGCCCAGTTCCGTGCTGCCTGGCCAGAGTTCCAGAGCCGCCCTTTCCAGGGATCCTTCCTCGCTTCTGCCCTCACCCTTCTTGCCCACGACGGCAGGCGCTGGCAAGTTTTTGCTGAGTTTTCCTTTTCTGCCGCTAAGGGATGAGGCAGTCACCTACCCCACCCAGTGGGCAGCCATGTATTCGGCCAGATCCAGCACCCGCTGCGAGTAGCCCCACTCGTTGTCGTACCAGGCCATGACCTTGACGAGATCCCCGTCCAGAACGCTGGTCAGCTCTGCATCCACAATGGCGGAGCAGCTGTGGCCGCGGTAGTCAATAGAAACCAAGGGGACCTCTGAGTAGGCAATGATCCCCTTCATTGTCGTTTCCGAGGCTTCTTTCAACGCAGCATTGACCTCCTCGGCAATCACTTGGCGCTCTGTTTGCACTACCAAATCCACCAAGGAGACATTGGGCGTGGGAACCCGTACTGCCACCCCGTTGAGCTTGCCTTTCAATTCAGGGATCACCAGCGCCACTGCCTTAGCTGCCCCCGTCGTAGTAGGCACCATGCTCAAGGCTGCTGCCCGCGCCCGTCGTAAATCGCGGTGGCCGCCATCCAAAATGCGCTGGTCACCCGTGTAGCTGTGGGTGGTAGTCATCGTAGCCCGCCGCACACCAAACTTGTCCAGCAACACCTTCAGCAGTGGGGCAAGGCAGTTGGTGGTGCAGCTGGCATTGCTGACAATGTTGTGCCGCACTGGGTCGTAGGTGTGCTGGTTAACCCCATAGACAAAGGTGGGGATATCACCCCCCTTGGCTGGGGCGGTGATCATCACCTTCTTGGCTCCTGCCTCTAGGTGCTTGGAGGCACCCTGGTAGTCTACGAAAACGCCGGTAGCCTCGATTACGAGATCCACCTTCCACTCTTTCCAAGGCAGGTTGCTTGGGTTGCGATCGGAAACGGCGTGGATGTGCTTGCCGTTAACCAACAAACCACCCTCAGTAGCCTCCACTTCCACTCCTTGTAGGGTCCCGAGGATGGAGTCGTACTTGAGCAAATGGGCAGCCGTGCGAGCGTCTGAAGTATCGTTGATGGCAACAATGTCAATATTGGACTGGGGACGACTGAGCCAACAGCGCAGAAAGTTGCGGCCGATACGACCAAACCCGTTGATGGCTACCCTAACCACTTTTTTGACCTCGCTGCTTTCAATTGTTCTGGAGCTGCTTAGCACATGATACCGCAAGCCCTGAGCATTCTGAAGATGAAATTCGGGATCCAGTGAGCCTGGCCCCCCAACAAACTGAAGATGGAAAATTGCTCCGCCGCAATTGCACGGGTCGGGCAGGGCCAGGGCGGATGGCAAAAACCAATGCTTTCCCCTCGGCCATAGCTTGCTTCTGCAAAGCACTAGCCAGGGAACGCTTTGCCAGCTGACGTCCTGGAAAACCTGCAGGCCTGGGGGAACGCCGAACGCTCCACCCTGCTGGAGCAAAGGCTATCCAGGATCCCTTGCCTCCCCCTCAGCAGCTGCTTCGGCTTCCTCTAGGGCTTGCAGAGCTAGCAGGATCTCCTCTTCTCGCCGGGTATAGGTCTCTTCGTCAATCTCCCCCAGATCGAGCTGGATCTGCAGGGCGGTGAGTTCCTTCTGGAGGTTTTCTTTGCTGTCGAGTTGCGCCTCGGCTCGTTCTCGAATCTGCTCCGCCAACCACAGCAGGCTCTGGGCCGGCCACGTCAGCAATTGCCAAACCATCCCCGCGCCTCTCCCCTGATTAGGTCAATCCTAGCAGGCGGATCCCGCCTCCGCCCAAAGCTCGATAACCAATGCTCAGCAACCCAGCCCCTCTGCAGGACCTTCATCCCAGGGATCAACGCTCTCTAGCCGTTCCGAGAGTGCTTCTCGATTCAGTCTATCAGCTCTTGCTCAGACGGCGTGCAGAGACACTCACCTGCGAGCGGATCCTGGCGTAGCCGCAGTTCCTCCTCGTTTCAGCGGTTGCCTGCATGGGAGATTTCTCCATCAGCACCTCTACACACCAATCTTGACGATTCAAAACCTTGGTATTCGCCCTGGTCGGTAAAGAGGAGATCAAGCTTGTTGTCGTACTGAAAACGCAGGGCAGAGAGGGTTTGTTGCAATGAAACTCACTCCCCGACTGCCATTCCGAATAGAAACAGGCTCGGACGGCAACAGAGAATACAGGTGAAAAGCCACTCATCTTCACTGATGGTTGTTCCCAGCAAGATTGAGACGCTCCGCTCCTCCAACCTCTCTACAGGGGGAGAGGGGAGCCAGAGAGCAACTTTCTCTACAGATGTCGCCCCTCTCTTCTGGCTTCATGACCTAGAACAAACGGTTCCTGCGGCTTTTCCAGTCCAGCTTCTGATCCAGAAGAAACTCCAGATGAGGTAGATAGGCTTCGTAGCTATGCTCACCAGAGCCGATTAAGTGAGTGGCGTTGAGGTTTTCAATTCTGGGGTGAAACTCTCTAATTGGCTTGATCCCGCAGGGGCTGCGGTTAAGGGAAGGTACTTTGAAGACGTAGGCCAGAACCCAATCGTCTTCGTTGTAGATGTTTACCAACTTTCCAGTGATATTTTCTACATGCAGGCTCCAGTTCTTATCGGCTTGCCTCCTAACGGCACCGCTGAGCAAGATAACATCTTTAAGACGTCGATCTGCAGTCTGGGGCCAACCGCGCATGATGTAGTAGGCTACCCTTGCCCCCAAGGAAAACCCCATCAGGGTAATCTGCCTTTCCGGCAAAGCAGAGAGCAGGGGATAGGCGTACTTTAGTCCCACTTCTTTGGCCTTTGCTTTGTGGGCTTCCCAGTGGGCAAGTAGTCCTACCCCTAGCTTCAGAGGGGACAAGGTCAAACTCGCCGGGTTGGAAGCATCCCACCAAAGGTAGTACAGGGATCCCTGCCATCCGGCACGTCGGAGTGTTTCCCACAACAGTCTTTTTTTCCAAGGTTGGGTTTCACCTTCGCTAAGGAAACCGTTGATGAAAACCAGGGCCTCGTCCCAACCCAGGGAGGGTTCAATACAGATCAAATAAGGCTCATGATGGGGATCGAAAATATGGTCTTTAATCTTTTCAACAATAATTTCTGTAACTTTCTGGCTGACTTGGAAAGTGGTTTGACCCGTGCCAAGAAGAATTCCTCCGGCTTTTTGGGTGGTCTCGATACCTGTACCAATGACAGTTTGCGCAACTGACCCGGTAACCTGGCCGGTAACCTTGCCTATATCAAAGGCGGTCTCTACAACTTTTCCGCCAATCTGGGCAAAACCTTTGAAGACCCCCTCAAGAATGTCTTGCATAGTCAATGGCACCCCCTGGGAGCTGAGACCAGCAAAATACTAGCTTGCCCGCGCCGCATGGCGGTAACCCCCGTGGGATCCAGCACCTTGCCGCGCTCTACCTCGGCGTAGACCAGGTAGCGATCGCCACACTCCATCCAGCTTTTGACACAGCACTCCAGGTAAGCCAGGGCATCCAATAGGATCGGGCAGCCATTTTCGGCAGTGGTGATGGCCAAACCGGCAAAGCGGTCTTCACCAGGGCGCTGGGGCCGTTGAAAGTGTCGCTGCAGGCTGCTGCTTTTGCCCTCCCGCAAAATGTTGAGCACAAAAGGCGCTTGGGGACGAGTGAGCAGTTCTGCCTCGCTGTCCCTACTTACAGAAAGGGTTAGGCCAGGGGGGTTGAAGCTGGCCTGGGCCACCGAGGAGGTAAGGAAGCCGCGCGGGATCCCATCTTGCAGGGCGGTCACCACACAGAGGGATCCCACAACCCGGCTGAGGGCCTGCCCCAGCCGATCCGCCTGAGTTTCAACACCGCCTTGGCGGGGGGCACGGGCTCGCTTGGCCTTGCGCAGGGCTTGGGCAAACTGGGATCCCGCCTCCTGACAGGCTTCCAGGACGGCGGGGGTAGGCTTGAACCTGGCGCGGATGGTGGCAAACCCCAGGGTAAAGCCGGCGTTGAGCAACTTGCTTTCAATGAGATCCAGGGCTTCACCGCTCCAGCCATAGGAGCCGAAGACCCCGGCCAGCTTGCTGGTGGGAACAGAAGAGAGGATAATGCCTAGGGCTGTTTGGATCTGGACAGGGGGGTGGCCGGCCAAGGTGGGGGATCCGATAATGAACCCTTGGCAGCGCTCCAGGGCCTGGGCAATCTCTTCAGGGGTAGCCCATTCGCAGTTAATCCGCTCCACGGTAACTCCTGCTCGCTCCAAGCCTTGGGCAATGGCTACCGCCATCAGGCCCGTGTTCCCGTAGGCAGAGGTATACAGGAGAGCCACCCGCTGCTCCAAGGGATCCTCCTCGCACCAGGCGTGGTAATCCAAGCGCAGCCGCCGCAGGCTGTGGCGCACCAAGGGGCCGTGGGCGGGGGCGTAGATCTGGGCGGGGAACTCCTCCAGCTTGGCCAGGGCTGCTTTTACCTGGGGCGCTTGGCTGCGGTGTAAGCAGTCGAAGTAGTAGCGGCGATCCTCGCTAAGCTGCCGCCAGTGCTCGTCGAACACCTGCTCGTCGCAGACATGGGCACCAAACAGCTTGTCGGTAAAGAGGATCCCAGTGGCCGGGTCGTAGGTGCAGAGGGCATCGGGGTGGCGGGGCGTGGGGACAGTGCGAAAGTGCAGCTCATGGCCCTCGCCTAGATCCAGGCGATCCCCATCCCGGATTACCCGCAGGCGAAAGGACTGGTTATTGCCGTAGGGAATGCCAAAATCGGCGGCCTCCTCTTCATCCCGACTAGGAGGCGGGGATTCCCTGCCCTCAAAAGCGGCTCGCAGGGTGAGGGATCCCGGCTTAGAGCAGAGCACCACTGCATAGGGAGCCAGCGGCAGAAGTGCCTTGAGGGTGGCGATGCGGTTGAAGTTGACGTGGCTCAGTAGGATAAAGTCCAGCCGCTGCAGGTACTGGTGCTGGGCCAGCTCCTCGAGAAAAATGTCTGTAAACGACTCCCCCGGCGGATCAATGAGCAAGGTCTGCCGGGCCTGGATGAGGTAACTGTTGGCCGTGGTGCCCCGCTGCCGGGCGTATTCCAGCTCAAACTTGAGGCGATCCCAGGTGCGAGAGCGGAGAACCAAGGTAGAGGAGCCGATAACGGCCACTTGAACATCGCGAGTGGGAGTTTTGCTCGCCATAGCAGTCTCCAGGGGGCCTCTGTCCCCACCTTGCCACGAAACTGGGGAAATGGGGATCCCTTTTCCTCTATGGAAAGCTTTGAGAGCTAACGTAGAATTTGTCCATTCCCTGGAAGTGTTTGCGATGGCCCAAGCTTCTGGATCCGCCGCTGTTTCTACTCCTGCCTGGCATAGTCTTCCTCTTCCCGCTGTTATCCAGAAGTTGCAGACCGATCCCGATTCTGGCCTGACTACCCAGCAGGTGATCCAAAGGCAGCGGGAATTCGGCCCCAACGAGCTGATCTCCTCTCCTGGCCGCAGCGCCTGGCAGCTCTTTCTTGACCAATTCCGCAACGTCATGTTGCTGATGCTGATTGCCGTGGCGCTGATTTCAGCCCTTTTGGATTGGCAAAAGAGAGAGTTTCCTAAAGATGCCCTAGCCATTTTGCTGGTTGTAGGTCTCAATGGCCTGCTGGGCTACTTGCAAGAAAGCCGGGCGGAAAAGGCGCTGGCGGCCCTAAAAAAATTGGCCTCCCCCAGCGTGCGGGTGCAGCGGGACGGGCTGTGGCAGGAGATCCCTGCCAACCAGTTGGTGCCAGGGGATCGGGTGCTGCTGGAAGCGGGGGTGCAGATCCCAGCCGATGGGCGCTTGGCGGAAGCGGTGAACCTACAGGTGCGAGAGGCGGCCCTGACCGGAGAGGCGGTACCGGTTACCAAGCAGGCTGATTGTGTCCTCCCCGAAGACACAGAGCTGGGTGAGCGGCGCAACATGGCCTTCATGGGCACGGAGGTGCTGCAGGGGCGAGGGATCCTCTTGGTTACTGCCACCGGCATGAACACGGAGCTGGGCAAGGTGGCCAGGCTGCTGCAGACGGTGGAAACCGAGCCCACCCCCCTGCAGCGGCGCATGAGCCAGTTGGGCAATGTGCTGGTGTCGGGATCCCTGGCCTTGGTGGCGCTGGTGGTGATCGTGGGGCTGCTCCAAGCCGGGAGCATGGCGCCTTTTGCCTCGCTGCTGGAAACTTCCCTCAGCATGGCCGTGGCGGTGGTGCCGGAGGGGCTGCCGGCTGTCACCACGGTTACCTTGGCCATTGGCACCCAGCGCATGGTGCGCCGCAATGCCTTGATCCGCCGCCTGCCGGCCGTAGAGACCCTGGGATCCGTCACCACCATCTGCTCCGACAAGACCGGCACCCTCACCGAAAACAAAATGGTGGTTACCGACATCGTTACCCCTGAGCGCCACTACCACGTCAGCGGCAGCGGTTACATTCCCAAGGGATCCTTCTACTGCGGCGGCCAGCCCATCGATCCCCAGAGCGCCCCCGATTTGCAGGCCCTTCTCAGGGCGGTGGTCTTCTGCAACGATGCCCTGTTGCAAGCCACTCTCCCAGCCCAGCGCGGCGCTGCCCCCACCTGGTCAATCCTGGGGGATCCCACCGAGGCCGCCCTGCTGGTGGCTGCCGCCAAGGCCAACCTGCAGAAGGCCTCTTTGCAGGAGCAACACCCGCGGGTGCAGGAGATCCCTTTTAGCTCAGAACGCAAGCGCATGAGCGTGGTGGTGCAAGAGGAGGGCAGCTACCGCGTCTACGTCAAGGGATCCGCGGAACTGGTGCTGGAGCAGTGCGCCTACATCCAGAAAAACGGAACTTGGCAGGCCCTCTCAGAAGCGGATCGCCAGGCCATTTTGGGCGCCAACAACCGCTTGGCAGCTCAGGGCATCCGGGTTTTGGGGGTGGCCACTCAGCAGTTGCCGCGGATCCCGGAGAACCTGGAGGAGATCGAGCGCAACCTGGTGTGGCTGGGCCTAGTGGGCATGTACGATCCCCCTCGGCCCGAAGCGCGGGAAGCGGTAGCCCGCTGCCGGCAGGCCGGGATCCGCACCCTAATGATTACCGGCGATCACCAACTCACCGCCATTGCTATTGCCCGCGAGCTGGGCATTCTCGACTCCGAGAACCAGGCCATTGATGGGCGCACCCTCTCCCGGCTGAGCTTTGAGGAGCTGATGGAGACGGTGCAGAGGGTTAACGTCTACGCCCGCGTGGCTCCCGAGCACAAGCTGCGCATCGTGCAGGCCCTGCAAAAGCAAAACCAGTTTGTGGCCATGACCGGCGATGGCGTCAACGACGCCCCTGCCCTGCGCCAAGCGGATATCGGCATTGCCATGGGCATCACCGGCACCGATGTCAGCAAAGAGGCCAGCGACATGGTGCTGCTAGACGACAACTTCGCCACCATCGTGGCGGCCATTGAAGAAGGGCGGGTGGTCTACAGCAACATCCGCCGTTTTGTGAAATACATCCTGGGCAGCAACATCGGCGAGGTGTTGACCGTGGCTGCTGCACCCCTTCTAGGCCTAGAGGACGTGCCGCTGACGCCCCTGCAGATCCTGTGGATGAACTTGGTAACCGACGGCCTGCCCGCTCTGGCTTTGGCAATGGAGCCAGCAGAGCCAGGGGTGATGCAGCGCCCCCCCTTCAACCCCAAAGAAAGCATCTTTGCCCAAGGGCTCGGCGCCTACATGGTGCGCATTGGCGTCGTCTTTGGCTTGGCGACGATCCTCATGATGGCGATTGTGGAAGCCTACATCGTTCACTGGCGCACGATGGTCTTCACCACCCTGTGTATTGCCCAGATGGGCCATGCGCTGGCGGTTCGCTCTAATGACAAGCTGACCATCGAGCTCAACCCCTTTTCCAACCCCTACCTGCTGGGGGCGGTGCTGACCACTTTGCTGCTGCAGTTGGCCCTGCTCTATGTGCCCTTCCTGCGCGACTTTTTCGGGACAGAAGAACTGACCCTCACTGAGCTGCTTATCTGCGTGGGCTTCAGCACGGTGGTGATGGTCTGGGTAGATCTGGAAAAACTCTACCGCCGCTGGCGCCCCCGTTAAGGCTAGCTTCCATGGTTTCCTCCTTTGCCAAAAGCTTTTTCCCAGGGCAGGGTAGGGCAGCTTTTTTCCGCAACTTAACTGAGCGATTCTGCGGAAGCCAGAAGATAAGCTGGAAGCAGCCGCCACCAGAAAAGAGCTGGGGATAGAGATAATGCTGCCGGGCTGGGCCAGCTTTATGCTTGGGGGGATTGTTTTGGTTCTCGGAGCACTTCTGGGGCTTGGCTGGCTCCGGCGGCGGATCCCTCTTTTCAAGCTCATTTTCAGGGGATCGCTAGCAACTTCCAGTCCAGAGGCCCGTTTCCGCGCAGCGCTGGAAGCCAGCCTGGATGCCATCTATCTGTTGGAGGCGGTGCGGGATCCTTTTACCGGCGAGATTGTGGATTTTGTCTTCGTCGATGTCAACGCCAAGGGGGAGGAGCTGATTTCCCGCCGCCGGGAGGAGATCCTCGGCCAGCGGCTGTGCGAGCTGCTGCCCATCAACCGCACGGCTGGCTTTTTTGAAAAATACAAGCGGGTGGTGGAAACCCGCATCCCCCTGGAAGAGGAGTTTCCCATCTCCGGCCAGCCGGGCTTGCGGGCCCGTTGGCTGCACCACCAGGTGGTGCCGGTGGGGGATGGGATCCTCATCACCAGCCGCAACATCACCGAGCAGGTTGAGCGGGAGCAGGCGCTGCAGGAAAGCGAGTCCCGCTATCGCGCCCTCTACGAGGCAATCCCAGACATGATTTTGGAGATTGCTGCCGACGGTCGCATCCTCAACTGCAAGCCGTCCCGCTACTTCGCCACGCTGCGCCCCTCTCAGGACTACATTGGCCGCCGGATCGAGGAGATTTTGCCTCCTGCTTTGCGGGAGCAATGCGAAGTTCTGGGAAGGCGGGCTCTGGCCAACCAGACCGCCGAATACCTGGAGTACGAGATTGAGCCCCAGCCAGGAGTCAGGCAGTATCGCAGGGCCTGTATCGTTGCCCACGGCAGCAAGAAGCTCTACGTCTTGGTGCAGGACATCACAGAGCGCAAGCGGACTGAGCTAGAGCTCAAAGCGGCCGAGGAAAAACAAAGAGCCATTCTGGCGGCCATCCCGGATCTCATCTTTCACCTCGACAGCCAGGGCGTTTGCCTGGGAGTGAGCTGTGGGGGGGAGGTGCGGCCCTACGGCCTGCCAGAAACTTACCTGGGGCGCTCACCCCACGAACTCCTGCCCCCAGACCTGGCGGAGCGGCGGCTTGCCTATATTCGCCAAGCCCTGGCCACCCAAACCCTGCAGCGCTATGAGCAAAGCCTGGAAATCGATGGCGAGGTGCGCCACGAGGAGGTGCGCATTGCCCCTCTGAATGCGCAGGAAGTGGTGCTCATCATTCGCGACATCACGGAGCGGGTGCAGGCACAGCAAGCCCTGCAAGAGAGCGAGCAGAAGTTCCGCGCCCTGTTTGAAAATGCTGCCGTGGCCATCCTCATTCGCCATGCCGAAACGGGCGAGATCTTGGAGGCCAACCCGCGCGCCCTTGCCGCCTATGGATTTCCCAGCCTGGAGGAGCTGCGGGCCTTTGACGCTTCGGAGCAGTCCCCCTATCGCCAGGCCCTGCAGGGAAGGGGGTTCTCACTGCAGCCCTACCTGGAGCAAGCTCGCTCTCAGGGATCCGCCCGCTTTGAGTGGCACTGGCAACGGCGGGATGGCCGGGAGTTTTGGGAAGACGTCTTCGTCCAGCCGCTGGTGCTGCGCGGGATCCCTTGCTGGGTGTTTACCGCCGTCGATATCACCGCCCGCAAGCAGGCCGAAGCAGAGCTGGAGCAATTCTTCTCGGTAGCTTTGGATTTGCTCTGCATTACCGACGAGCAGGGGTATTTTCGCCGCCTCAACCCTGCTTGGGAGACTGTTCTGGGCCGTTCCCTCGAGGAGCTGCAGCAGCACCCCTTGTGGGAATGGGTGCACCCGGAAGATCTGCCGGCCACCCAGAAGGCGATGCAAAAGCTGCTGCAAGAAGGACGCCTGGATGGCTTAGTCAACCGCTACCGCACCCAAGACGGCAGCTACCGCTTTATCGAATGGCGCGCCTCTCTGGCGGGATCCCTGGCCTACGCCGCCGGTCGGGACATCACCCTGGCCAAGCAGACGGAAGAGCAGATGAAGGCGGCTATGGAAGCTGCCGAGGCGGCCAACCGCGCCAAGAGCGAATTCTTGGCCACCATGAGCCACGAGATCCGCACGCCCATCAACGCCATCATGGGCATGGCCAGCCTGTTGCTGGATACCCCCCTGGATCCGCAGCAGCGGGATTGGGTGCAGACCATCCGCTACGGCAGTGAGGTGCTGCTCAGCCTCATCAACGACATTTTGGATTTCTCCAAGATCGAGTCTCAGAAATTGGAGCTGGAGGAAACGCCCTTTTCCCTGTCCCAGCTCATGGAGGAGCTCTTGGACCTCATGGCCGCCCAAGCCCAGAGCAAAGATCTGGAGCTGGTGGCCTGGGTGGATCCCAGCTTGCCAGCCACCCTGGTGGGGGATCCCAACCGTCTGCGCCAGATCCTGGCCAACCTCCTCAGCAACGCCATCAAGTTCACCCCACAGGGAGAAGTGGTGGTAACCGTCGAGGCCCAGGAGCGAGATCCCCAGGTGCAGTGGGTGAGCTTCCAGGTGCAAGACACCGGCATCGGCATCCCGCCGGAAAAGCAGGATCGCCTCTTCAAGCCTTTCAGCCAGGTGGACAGCTCCATCAGCCGCCGCTACGGCGGCACGGGCTTGGGCTTGGCCATCAGCCAGCGCCTCTGTCAACTGATGGGCGGAGAGATCTGGGTGCAAAGCCAGCCGGGCCAGGGATCCACCTTTGGTTTCCGTGTCCCGCTGCGTGTTCCGGATCCGGCCCTCTTGGCAGCCCCAGCCCTCGATGCTGCTCTGGCCGGCAAGCGGGTTTTGTTGGTGGAAGACAACGCCAGCCAACGGCAGCTCCTGGCTCGCCTGCTCCAGGCCTGGGGGATGCAGGTAACGGCCTGCAGCTTTGCAGCAGAAGCCCAAGCCCTGGCCAAAGCCCAGACTTTTGACCTGGCCCTGGTGGATACCAGCCTGCCTGACGGCGATGGGCTGGCCCTGGCCAAAGTTCTGCAGCAGGAGCAGCCCCCCCTGAGGCCTTTGCTGCTGGTGGCCCGCAGCGCGGCTTTGGCAAGCTCTGGCTCTTTTCCTGCCCTGAGCAAGCCGGTCAAGGCCTCGCAACTGCGGGCTCTGCTTTGCCAGGAAAAAGTGCCTGCCGTTACTTCCCCCTTGGAGCCCCCGCTGCCTTTGGCCTGCCGCTGCCCGTTGCGCATCCTGGTAGCCGAGGACAACCCCGTTAACCAAAAAGTCATCCGCCTGATGCTGGAGCGGCTGGGCTATCAGCCGGACATCGTGGCCAATGGCCTGGAAGCCCTGCAGGCGCTGCAACTGCGCGCCTACGACCTGGTCTTGATGGATCTGCACATGCCGGAGCTGGACGGCCTGGCCGCCACCCGCCGCATCCGCAGCGAACTTCCCCCAGATCGCCAGCCGCGCATCCTTGCCCTCACCGCCGACGCTTTCCTGGAAAGCCGTGCTGCTGCCGAGGCCGCCGGCGTCGACGGCTACCTGACCAAGCCCCTGCAGCCGGCTGTGCTGGAGCGCGCTTTGCAGGAAATCTCTTCTTCCTGCAAGGAAGAAAAACCGGAGCCAGCCTTGGATCCCGACACCCTAGCCAGCCTACGCAGCATGCTGGGATCCCCCGAAGACTGGCAGGAGATGGTGCAAACCTACCAGCAAGACAGCCAGGCCCTGCTGGGATCCCTGCGCCAGGCTCTGGAGCGGCAAGATGCCCAAACCGTGGCCCAACTGGCCCACCGCCTCAAGGGCAGCAGCAGCACCCTGGGGGCCAAGTCGCTAGCTCAGATGTGTCAGGAGCTGGAGAACCTCTCTCGCCACCCCTCTCCCGCTTTTGTAAACTGGGATACCCTGAAGCAGGCCTTGCAACGGTTGGAAGCCGAGTACCAGCGAGTTACCCTGGAGTTATCGGCTGCCGCGTCTGGGCCTTCTCCTGTTGCCAGTACCCATGCAGAAGCTTAATGCCAATCCTGTGGCAGATCTCCTTCCCCGACAGGGAGAGGGCTCCTCTGGGGCCGAGGAAAAGCCACTGCTGCTGATTGCCGACGATGATCCCAGCCAGCGGCTTTTGGCTCGCTATACCCTGGAGCGGGAAGGCTACCAAGTTGTGGAAGCGGACAGCGGCTTGGCTTGTCTAGAAGCCGTAAGCCGCCATCGGCCGGACATGGTGCTCCTGGATGCGGTGATGCCGGATCTGGATGGGTTTGAGTGTTGCCGCCGCCTCCACGCCCAAAACCCCGACATGCCAATTTTAATCGTCACCGCTTTAGAAGACGAAGCCTTTGTCAGTGAGGCCTTTGCCGCCGGTGCCAGCGACTACATCCCCAAGCCCATCCACTGGTCGGTTTTGAAGCGGCGGCTGCGCCACTTGCTGCAAGCCAACCAGGCCCAGCGCCGTCTGCAGCAGCTTAACCAGGAACTGGAAGCCAAGGTGCAGGAGCGCACCGCCCAGCTGGCCTGCCAGGTGGCAGATCTGGAGCAGCTCAACCGCCTCAAAGACCACTTTCTGGCCACGGTCTCCCACGAGCTGCGCACACCCTTGACCAAGATCAAGCTAGCTCTGGAGCTTCTGGGCCGCACCCCCCTCAACGAGAAGCAGCGGCAATACTGGGACATTGCCCTGCAGGAGTGCGAGGCCGAAATCCAGCTCATCAACCGCCTGTTGGATCTGCAGGGCTTGGAAAGGAAAGAGTTGGGCTCTGCCGTTGCAGCTATTGACCTGCCCCACCTCTGGCACAGCTTGATCGAATCGGCGCAGCAATGCACTCAGGCCCGCTCCCTCACGCTGCAGGTGGGGGACCCGCCCTCCTCCCCCTGGCGGTTTTACAGCCATCCGCAGCTCCTGACCCAGATCCTCAAAGAACTGCTGGACAATGCCTGCAAGTTTACCCAGCCAGGTGGCACGATCCGTCTAGAGGTTCAGCCAATCCCTGGAGGGGTTGAGTTTAAGATCGCCAACACGGCTCAGATTGAGCCGGAACATCTGCCCTACCTGTTTGAGCGCTTTTACCGGGTGCCCACTGCGGATCCCTGGGCCCAGCCAGGCAGCGGTCTGGGGTTGGCTTTGGTGAAGCAGTGGGTGGAATACCTGCAGGGCCACATTCGAGTCAGCAGCAAGGACGGGTGGACATGGTTTGTGCTCCGCCTGCCCAGCCTAGAACCCTCCAGCAGGATGTGATCAATGGCCAGTGGCAACGGCAGTTTCGGCAGTGGCAAAGGAGGTGCCACAGCCACAGGTAGCCACTGCATTGGGGTTCTTGAACTTGAAGCCGCCCCCCAACAGATCCTCGGAAAAGTCGACGGTAAGGCCCTGGATCAAGGTCATGCTCAAGGGATCCACTGCCACGCGGAGCTCGCCAAAGTCAAAGGTATGGTCATCAGGGTTGGCCTGGGGCTCAAAGTTCATCACGTAAGAGAGGCCAGAGCAGCCGCTGGGCTTGACCCCCAGCCGCAGGATGGGCTGGGATCCCTCCTTCTCGTACTTGCTGCGCAGGCGCTTTAGCTCTTGGATGGCGCTCTCGGTCAAGGTGATCATGGCAAGAAAGCTGACACGTACCCTTATCGTGAACGACTCCCAACCCTCATTCGCTAAGTAAGCACAACATGGCTTACGCCACACTGCACGAACAGCCAGCGTACGGACTGCACGCTTTACCGACTTGTTGGTACGAAGGTCACAGCCTGCCGCCAGTGTGCAACCCGCGGCGGGAACAAGTCAGGGAAGCTCTCCCGAGATTGAACTTGTTCTCCTTAGTTGTAGCACGAACGGCTTTATCCCGACACTGATTGGCAATACGGAACACAAATACAGGGCGGGGCTTGCCGCCAATTAAGCTAACAAGGGTTTTGGGCGCCCTTTCTAGGTAAGTTGATAAGCTAGGGATCCCAGTCCTTAGCGCTATCGGCATTTGGCCCTTGTGACAGATCCCAACGCCATCCGCGTTACCTTTCTGGGTACTAGCTCCGGCATGCCCACCCGCCAGCGCAATGTGTCGGGCGTGGCGGTGCAGTTTCCGCAGCGGTCGGAATGGTGGCTGTTTGATTGTGGCGAGGGCACCCAACACCAACTGTTGCGGCTAGACGAGCTGCGCCCCAGCCAGTTGCGCCGCATTTTCATCACTCATATGCACGGGGATCACATCTACGGCCTGCCGGGGCTGTTGGCCTCCTGTGGCCTGGGCAGCACCCCCCAACACATCGACATCTACGGCCCCCCCGGCCTGGAAGAGTACCTGAAGGCGGTGCTACGCTACAGCGAGACGCGGATCCCCTATTCCTTCCAGGTTCACACCGTAGAAACAGGTCTCATTCTTCAGGATCCAGAGTATTGGGTTTTCTGCGCGCCTTTGGATCACCGGGTGCCCGCCTTTGGCTACCGCGTGGTGGAACAGGATCGGCCAGGCACCTTTAACGTGGCCAAAGCCCAGGCCGACGGGATCCCACCTGGCCCCCTCTATGGCCAACTCAAGGCTGGGCAATCCATCTTCTGGCAGGGCCGCTGGTTCCACGGGCGAGATTACGTGGGGGATCCCATCCCAGGGCGCAAGTTCTCCTACTGCACCGACACCATCTTCTGCCGCAACGCCGTCGATCTCTCCCGTGCTGCTGACCTGGTCATCCACGAGGCCACCTACGCCGAAGCGGATCGCGAGCTGGCTCAGCGGGCTAAGCACTCCACTGCTGCCATGGCTGCGCGGGTGGCCGCTGAAGCCAAGGCCCAGACCCTCATCCTTACCCACTTTAGCCCTCGCTACACGTCAGATGGCCCCATTACTTTGGAAGACCTACTGGCCGAAGCCCGCGCCATCTTCCCCAATACACTCCTGGCCCGGGATCGGATGACCTACGAGATCCCGCGCCGCAGCCCTGCTTCCCTGCCGATAGGGGTCTAGGCCCGCTTTGCTAGCTACAATGGTTAGGGATAACAGCCTCAACCTGCGATGACGGATCCCAGACCCTCTCCCGAACGGCCCAAAACCCAGCAGCTGGATCAAAGCGCCAGCGAGTGGCAAGCCTTTAGCGCCCTGCCTCCAGCAACCTCCCTACCTTCTGTCCAGACGAAGCAACCGGCTTCCCCGGCAGCCGGCGCCCCCCAGGCTAAGGAAAACCTGCCCAAACTAGCTCCCTGGGGCAAGCGGATTGGGGCCTTTGCCCTGGATTTTGGGCTGGGGCTAGGGGTCTCCTACCTAGCGCAGGGTTTAGCTTCCCTGCTGGGAGCCGATGCTGGCGCCGTGGACATGACTGGCTACATTGCCTTCTTTGCCACTTGGCTGGTGAACCGCGGCTATTTCCAATCCCGTCCTGAGGGCCAAAGCCTCGGCAAATGGCTGCTGAACATTAAAACCTGGGATCCGGAAACCGAAGCCTCGCCTCATCTGATTCGCTCCCTGGCCCGGGAGGGAGTGCTCTCGCTGTTTGTTCTCACGGAAGCCCTTCTGGTACCCCTAGTTGCCGATGGTCTGTTTGCCTTCTTCGACAAGGAAAAACGCCAGAGCATCCACGACCGTGCCGGGCGCACCCTAGTGGTGGAATCCGAGCGGGGCTACCACCTAGATGAAAAAGTCCTGCGGCTGCTACAAAACCTCCTCGAAGGGGAAGCTACTGAGGACGTTCAATTGGCTGCGCGGGATCTTCTGCGCAAAGCCCAGCGCCATGAGACAGTACGGGACCTCTCCAACCAACTGGGGCGCCTACGTCAGGAGGTTGGCCGCAACACCCGCAGCCTTCGCCACCAAGCTGGAAAGCAAGTTAAAAGTTGGCTTGCTTCCCTCAAAGAAAAGTTAGATAATTGGTAATTGCGCTACGCGCAAGCCCTTCTTCAACCGTGGCTGTTGAAGGGGGAGGTAGTTTCTTCCTCTGCAGAGGGATCCACCCATGGCAAAGGGAAAAGGTGCTCGCATCATCATTACACTGGAGTGTTCGGAGTGCCGCACCAACGTTAACAAGCGTTCTCCAGGGGTGAACCGCTACACTACTACCAAAAATCGCCGCAACACCCCCGGTCGTTTGGAGTTGAGAAAATACTGCCCCAAGTGTAACCGCCATACCCTTCACAAAGAGATTAAGTAGTTCCTGAGCTATGGTTTACATTCGCCGTCGCTTGTCTCCCATCAAGCCAGGAGAACCCATTAGATACACCGACGTTGAGCTGCTCAAGAAGTTCGTAACTGAGCGTGGCAAAATCTTGCCTCGCCGCATCACAGGCCTAACTGCCAAGCAGCAGCGGCAAGTCTCCAAAGCCATCAAACAGGCGCGCATCCTAGGCCTTCTCTACTTTGTCAACAAAGAAGGATAGTTGCGTTGGCCTTCCATGAGCCTGCAGCTTTCACCGCAGTTGCAAGCACGAATGGCCCAACCCCTAGAGATTGGGAGGGTAAAGATCTTCAGTCGGGTCTTCCAGGCACCCCTATCAGGGGTAACCGACATGGTCTTCCGGCGGCTAGTCCGCCGTTTTGCCCCCCAAAGCATGGTTTACACCGAGATGGTTAGCGCCATTGGCTTGCACTATGCTCGCGAGCTGCCCCGCATTATGGAGGTGGGGGAGGGAGAGCAGCCCATTGGCATTCAGCTGTTCGACTGCCGGCCCCATTTTTTAGCTGAAGCCGCTCGCATGGCTGTAGACGAAGGGGCAACTCTGGTAGATATCAACATGGGCTGCCCGGTAAATAAAATTACCAGAAACGGTGGCGGCTCCTCCCTGCTGCGAGACCTAGATACCGCTGCGAAAATTGTTGAAACGGTGGCCAAGGCAGTGGAGGTACCCGTTACTGTAAAAACGCGCTTGGGCTGGTCGGACGAGGAAATTAACATCTTGGATTTTGCCTACCGCCTCCAAGAGGCGGGAGCCCAACTCCTTACTCTACATGCTCGGACACGTGCCCAGGGCTTCAGCGGCAAAGCCCGCTGGGAGTGGATCCGCCGCGTCAAAGAACGTTTGCACATTCCGGTCATTGCTAACGGAGACATTTTCTCCACAGCTGCAGCAGTGAAGTGTCTCGAAGAAACTGGCGCCGACGGGGTGATGTGCTCCCGCGGCACGATGGGTTACCCCTTCCTGGTGGGGGAAATCGATTACTTCCTGAAAACCGGGCAAGAAAAGCCGGCTCCTACTCCCTTGGAGCGAATTCAAATAGCTCTAGAGCATCTACGAGGTCTTTGGGAATATAAAGGGGAACGCGGGATCCGGCAAGCCCGCAAGCACATGGCCTGGTACGTTAAGGGCTTTGCCGGCGCTTCCCACTTTCGTGCTCTTCTTTGCCGCATTGAGACCCTGCAAGAGGGAGAAACCCTGCTGCTGCAGGCTATGGAGCGTTGCCAAGAAGCTGTTTTGCAGCCCGAGGAGCCAGGTGAGGCTTCTGAGGGAGAGCAAGCGGCCTGTGAAGAAGCTCTTCTGGCTTAAAGGAGCAGAGGACTGGGCCTTCTGTGTCCTCGTAATCTCCTAGGCTACTACCCGAGGTAGGGCAATCTCTAAGAGAAGTTCCCCTACCCTCATATCTACTTTAGCCGCAACAGTTTTCCCACCTCCTCAGCGGACCAGAGGAAGCCACCTAGCTTTCCCTCCCAGGCTGCCCCTGACCTGGACAGGATCCCTAAGTCTACAGTTCCCCAGTCTAGGGGATCCCCAACGGATCGATCATTAAGTTTTGTAAACTTTCCCAGCTCCTGCCCTACCCGCCTGTGGAAAACTTGTGGAAAACTTTGAAAAACTGTGGAAAACCTGTGGAAAAAACCCCCTAGTTATCCACAAGGTATAAATACTCTGTGGAAAAGAGCACCCAGTTATCCACAGATTTTCCACAGGCAGGGGACAAGCCCAAAGGCTTACAGCACAAGGCTTTGCCAATCACCAGGCCATCGATTTCCACAATTTCCACAGGCCCTACTACTACTGTTAAAAATTTAAATTGGGTAGGGATCGTGGTTTTTAATCCTCTTCGCGCGCGCGAGAGTGCAAACTAGGGGCAAGTCAGTGCTAGGATTAGCGTATTCAGCTCGCAAGGCCCGCAATGGTACAAGCTCAACGCCCTCTGCAGGAAGAACCTAGGGCAAGCATGTTCGCGTCTGCCCCGCGCGACGGCCGCTCGGGAACTTCGCTGGGGGTTCGTGAAACTGAGCTCCTGGACGGGGCCAAGGAGCAGCCCTTTGCAGCAGCGGGAGGTAGTCCTACTGGTGGCCTTTGCTTTACCTGTGAGCAGGCCAAGCTTAGCCAGCAACTGGCAACAGTTGGGCGAGCTATCGCCAGTCGGCCCGCGCTGCCGATTCTGGCCAACGTGCTGGTGGAAGCCAGCGCAGAAAGGCAGCAGGTGGCTCTGACGGGCTTTGACCTAAGCTTGGGCATTCGCAGCGAGTTTGAGGCGGAGGTGAAAGCATCCGGTCGCCTTACGCTGCCAGCCAAGCTGTTTGGCGACATCGTCAGCCGTCTGCCCAGTGGTTCAGTTACGGTGAGCCAAGTTCAGGAGCAGGTTATCCTCACTTCAGCTGCTGGTCAGTACCAGCTACGCAGTGCTGCGGCAGAGGAGTACCCCACCCTGCCCGAGGTAGTGATCCCTGCTGCCATTGAGGGTGGTGCCGCGCGGGCTCTAGAGGTGCCCATCGAGAGCTTGTTGCAGGGAATTGGCCAGACCCTCTTTGCCGCCTCTAGTGACGAAACCAAGCAGGTACTCACAGGGGTGCATGTCAAGCTTGTGCCTGGGGAGCCGCCGCAGCTGGAGTTTGCAGCCACTGATGGACATCGGCTGGCCATAGCTCAGGTAGAAGTCGAGGGAATTCCAGTTGAGGTAGCCAGGGAAGGGAGAGGGCCTGATTTCACCATTCCCGCTCGGACTCTGCGGGAGGTGGAGCGCATCCTCAGCGCCCAGACTGGTGCCTCCAAGGTGGAGTTGCGCTTTGACCAGTCACAGGTACAATTTGTTTTGCCCCAACAGCGGATTACCAGTCGTCTCTTGGAGGGTCAGTACCCCGACTACAACCGTTTGCTGCCCAGGCAGTTTGAGCGGCAAGTGACCTTGGAGCGGCGACCCCTGATGGAGTCGCTGGAGCGGGTGGGAGTGTTTGCTGCCCAGCGAAACGACATCATCAAGTTCAGTCTCTCGGCAGCAACCCAAACCCTGCGCATCAGCACCGAAGCACCTGATGTAGGCAGTGGCGAGGAATCGCTGCCAGTGCAGATGTCCGGCCCCGATCTAGAGGTGGCCTTCAATGTCCGCTACCTGCTGGAGGCTCTCAAGGTGTTTCACACGCAGCAGGTAAGCCTAGAACTCAACGGGGCCACGCAGCCGGCTGTTTGGAAGCCACTGGGAGCGGTGCGCCTTTGCTATTTGGTCATGCCAGTGCAACTGCGGGCAACGTAACACTCTCCCACCCTCCGGCTAGTGCTTATCCCCACCCCCCAGTTTCCGGGGAAAGGCTGCAGTGTAAGTGAGGTTGGGAACAGGTCCAGGCAGCGCTGGGGCAGGCGGGAGGCCAACAAGAGGGATAGGCTAGCTGGCCTCATGGCCTTGGAGGGCAGCTTGGGCATTGCGGCGCAGTCGGTTGGCCTTGAGCCGGCGCAGGGCGGAGGCGGGAAAGCGGCGGTCGAACTCCTCGTCGTCAATGCGAGCCAGCTCCTCGAGGTCGGGGGCGATGTTCCAGGGGTAGGGCTGAAAATCGGGAAGGGGACTGAGCCGGGCAAAGCGTTGGTTCCAAGGACAGACCTCTTGGCAAATGTCGCAGCCGGCCACCCAGTTCTGCAGGTTCTGGGCAATCTCAGCAGGGATCCGCTCGGCGTGGCTCTCTAGGGTGTGGTAAGCAATGCAGCGGCGGGAATCGACCACGCCTGGACTAACAATGGCCTGGGTGGGGCAGGCTTCCAGACAGCGGGTGCAGGTGCCGCAGTGGCTCGTGTGAGGTTGGTCAGGAACGAGCTTAAGGGTGGTCAGGATGACCCCTAGAAACACCCAGGAGCCATACTCACGGGTGAGCAAGAGACTATTTTTGCCAATCCAACCCAAGCCCGCCTGCATGGCCCAGGGCTTTTCTGCTATTGGGCCGGTGTCTACGTAGAATCGGCCCTGGTAATCCGGGAATTGCGCTTGCATCCAGAGGTGGAGCTGTTTGAGTCGCCGCCCCAGCACGCGGTGATAATCCCGCCCCCAAGCGTAGCGGGAAATCTTGCCTTTGCTGGGATCCTGACTATGGCAGGTGGGGGTGTAGTAGTTTAGGGCCACACAGACCAGGGAGCGCACCCCCGGCAGCACCCGCTTTGGATCCATTCGTCGCGGGTCAGCCATCCAGGCCATGTCGGCGGCCATGCCTGCAGCTAACCAGGCTGACAGACCCCGTAAGTCCGGGGGGTTTTCTATGCTGGCAATGCCAACTTTGTCAAAGCCCAGCGCCAGAGCCTGCTGCTTTAGCTGGGCAGTGACTCTGGCCGAGTCCATCTCTGATTCTCGAGCGATCCCCGACATCCCTATTCTGGCAGACCCATCACGCGGCGGTAGCGGGCCTCCAGTTGGGCCACCTGCTGTGAGCGGCGCCAGGGATCCCAAAAGCTGTGCTCGAACAGCTCCTGCCGCAGCTTGGCTACATCCACCGTTGTTACTTTGCCGTCGGCCACCACCCGCTTTCCTCTGACCCAGACGCTGTGTACTACCTGGGTGGGCCGGCCCAGTACCAGCAGCCCAATGGGATCCGTGCGGGGTAGCAGGGACAGTTGGGTGAGATCATAAAGCACGAGGTCCGCCTGCTTGCCCACTTCCAGGGATCCCAGCTCCTCTCCCAGCCCTAGGCCAATGGCCCCGCCGCGGGAGGCCATTTCAATACTCTCACGGGGAGCAATCCAGTGGCGGTAGTCGGGATCCGTGATGTTGTGCAGGATGGTGCCGATTTTAATGGCCTCCAGGAGATCCTGGGAATCGTTACTGGCAGCCCCATCGCAGCCAAAGGCCACATTCACCCCTGCTCGGCGATACTTGAGGATGGGGGCGATACCGCTGCCTAAGCGCAGGTTGCTCAAGGGGTTGTGGACAACCGTAGAGCCGGTGCGGGCCAGGATCTCGATATCCGCATCGGTGAGCCAGACACAGTGGGCAAGGGAAGTCCGGTTGTCCAGGTAGCCGA
This sequence comes from Synechococcus sp. H70.2, assembly GCF_047462275.1. Classification (NCBI taxonomy): domain Bacteria; kingdom Bacillati; phylum Cyanobacteriota; class Cyanophyceae; order Synechococcales; family Synechococcaceae; genus Synechococcus; species Synechococcus sp. H70.2. Next base: position 62,333 of record NZ_JANSIU010000002.1, on the reverse strand, counting down.
TCTGCTGCAAATGCTTGACTGCGCTGCAACCGTACTTTTCCTGGGCCAGCATCTGCTGAGCGCGGGTTTCCAGCAGGTGGGCATGGCGGGGGAGATCATACTTTTGGCTCAACTCCGCGCAGCCCTCAAACAGCTTGTCAGAACAGAGCTGAATGCCGGTGGGGGCCACCATCAGGCTAATGCCCTCCTCTGGGCGGTGGTACTTCTCAACCGCCTCTTCCACCAGGGCCAGCACTTCTGCTGTAGAGAGGGGATAGGCTGGTGCCTCCCCTTCTCCGCCTGGCAGGCAAGCAGGAAGCGCCTGATCCTGAAGCAGCGGACCAATGAAGGCGCGGATCCCGACCTCTCGGTAGGCCCGCACGGCTGCCTCGAGGGTGGCCAGCTCCTGGCCAGGGATGAGGATAAGATGATCCACTACGGTCGTGCCGCCGCTGAGCAGGGTCTCGACCGCCGTCGCCAGCGCGCTGAGGTAGATCTTTTCTGGATCCGGCGGCGAGTACTCGTGCAGTTGCGCCAGCCACAGTTCTAGCGGGTAGGGCGGGATGATCCCGCGCTGCCACAGCTCGGAAGAGTGGGTGTGGGCATTAACAAAGCCAGGCAACAAAAGCTTGTTGTGGGCATCGAGCTCTACGCCATCTGGGCCTACTGAGGCCAGCCCTTTGCCGATGGCAGCAATTCGCTCCCCTTCAATGCGGACATCTGTAGTCTCGTAGCCGCCGGCGGTAGGGATCACCGCATTGCGCAGGATAAAGCCCATGCCCAAGATCCGAAATGGTTGCCTGTTACCCTAGCTTGCCACTCCCCCGGCTTCTTACGCAGCCCACAAAGGAGCTCGCAAAGGCGTTGTCAAGGCGCTCTTCCACACTTCTGCTGACTTTCCTTTCGCCACGAAGTCCCCTATTTCTTCTTCTTGCTAGAGCCTTTTTTGGCCGGCTTGCCCTCGGCAACAGGCTCATTCCCAGCAGCCTCCACCGCAACTTGGTCAGCCGCAGGTTCTGCGGGAGGAGCAGTTGCTGCTTCTGCCGCTTGCGGTGGCTCCGCTGGCTTGAGACCGGCCTGCGCAGCCACTTCAGCGACAAAATCCACTTTTTCTTTCTCAATCCCTTCCCCCAGGACAAAGCGAGCAAACCGCCGCACCCGGATGTTTTCTCCCAGCTTGGCAATGTGTTGCTTTACCAATTCCTCTACGGTAATTGATGGATCTTTGATAAAGGGCTGATCCATCAGAGACAGCTCTTTCAGACGCTTTTCAACGCGACCTTGAACAATTTTTTCCCGCACATGCTCGGGCTTGCTAGCCAGATCCTCCTTGCCCATCTCGATGGCCCTCTCTCGCTCCACCACTTCAGGAGGGATCTGGTCAATGCTGATGTATTCCACGTTTTGGCAGGCGGCAATCTGCTTGGCAATGTCCTGAACCAGCTTTCTAAACTCTTCGTTGCGGGCTACAAAGTCTGTCTCGCAGTTGACCTCTACCAAAACCCCGATTCGGTTGCCGAAGTGGATGTAGCTATCAACAACTCCTTCTGCAGTGATGCGACTGGCCTTCTTGGCTGCCCCTGCTAAGCCTTTCTGCCGCAGCAAAACAATAGCTTTCTCCCTGTCGCCGCCGGCCTCTTCCAGGGCTTTTTTGCAGTCCATCATGCCTGCGCCTGTTTCTTCGCGCAGTTGTTTGACTAGTTGGGGATCAATTTTGACATTAGTCTTGGCATCGCTCATGAGGGTTCCTCAACAAACTAAGGATATGGTAAAGATGTCACCTGACTCTGGGCCAAGCTGGGGGTGCTGTCGGCAAGCCAACCGTCCATTCCCCGCCTGGGTTACCAAGGCAGCCCCTAAAAGTGTTCCGCGCCCAAGTGGGCATTACCAGGACCCTGAACCGCTGGTATCCGCTCCTGTAGCCTACCATGGGAGCGACTAAAGTCGCCTCAGGACTTTTCTTCCCCCCACTGCGGGGGTACGGAGCTTGCGGCCGTTCCCTGGGAAAATTTTAAGCTGAGATCTCTGGACAGAGAATAGGCAGGGAAATCCTCCCTGCCTTGGAATTGAGGGCTACTCGCCCGCCTCGGGATCTCCTTCCTCTTCCATATCTTCCAAAGTGTCCTCTTCTTCTAGATCCATGGCCCCCTCGTAGTCGTACTCTTCCTCTTCGACCGTGTCGAGTTGCCCGTGTCGACCTTCATAGATGGCATCGGCCAGCTTGCCTACAATCAGCTTAATGGCTCGAATGGCATCGTCATTGGCGGGGATGAAAACGTCGCTGAGATCAGGATCACAGTTGGTATCTAGGAGGGAGATGATGGGGATCTTGAGCTTGATGCATTCTCGGACAGCGTTGGCTTCGCGCCGCTGATCCACGATAATCACGGCATCCGGCAGTCGGCGCATGGTTTTGATGCCGCCTAGGTACTTCTCTAGCTTGGCCAACTCACGCCTTAGGCGGGCTGCTTCTTGTTTGGGCAGACGGTCCAGCAGACCGCTGCTTTCCATCTCTTCGATTTCCTTGAGGCGATCAATGCGGGTTCTAATCGTGGCCCAGTTTGTAAGCATGCCCCCCAGCCAGCGCTGGTTAACGTAGTAGCTGCCACAGCGGGTGGCTTCCTGGGCAATGATCCCAGCAGCTTGGCGCTTGGTGCCAACAAAGAGGAAGCGCCAGCCCTTTTCGGCACCCTCCCGCACGTATTCATAGGCTTCATTGAGGTAGCGGGCTGTCTGCACCAAGTCAATGATGTGGATGCCGTTGCGCTCGGCAAAAATGTAGGGCCGCATCTTGGGGTTCCAGCTGCTGGCCTTGTGACCGAAGTGAACCCCCGCCTCCAACAGTTGAGGCAAAGTGACGACGCTCATGGTTCAGTTCTCTCCTACGGGTTAGCCTCCGCCTGAACAGATCCCAGTTGAGGGCACCCGATGGTTCAGGCGTGTGGGGTTTTGACAGCCTAACTAAGCTAGCACGTCCTTTGCGGGATTTGGCAGCTGGCTTGGGGCTCTTGCCAGGAGCCAGCTTCTAGTGCTAGTTTAGTAGAGCACCTCCAGAGCGCGTCTCTGGTACAGGTGCGTCGGGGCGTAGCGCAGCTTGGTAGCGCACCACTTTGGGGTAGTGGGGGTCGAAGGTTCAAATCCTTTCGCTCCGACTTAGATCCCTAACTAGGAAAGAGCCCCTGTCCAAGGACAGGGGCCGCAGTTTTTCTTCTGGAGTAGGCTACGCAGAGGGGGGAGGCAAGCTCTGGAGAAGACTGTGGACCACGGCCGCCGAGTTGAGGGCTACTGTCTGAAAGAAACTGAGGAAATCGGTATCGCTCCCTACATCGCTAACCGAGCGCACCAGCAGGCAAGGGATCCCAGCCTCCTGGGCCACCCGCACCACGGCTGCCCCTTCCATCTCCACCACCAGCGCCCCCGTGCGCTTGCGAATTTGGTGGCGGAGCTGGGCGTCGGCCACAAAGACGTCGCCGGTGGCCACCAGGCCTTGATGGATAGCCGGGTAGCGTCCTTGCAGGGGGTGGAGAGGGATCCGCTCCACCTGCTTCATGAGGAGGTCGTAGAGGGCGCTATCGGCCTCAGCGAGGGGATGGCGCAACTCAGGGATGAAGTCGATCCCCAAGACAAAGCCCTCTGGGCGTCCGGTGCCGAAATCGTGCTCGATAGCGGCATGGGCCAGGACCACATCCCCTAGATGGAGATGATCGGCCAAGGCGCCGGCCACGCCGGTAAAGATGATGCCCTGCAAGGGAAAATGGGCCACCAGCAGAGCTGCCGTGGTTGCCGCCCGCACCTTGCCCACCCCCCCCTGTACCACCACCACTGGCTGCCCAGCCAGGGATCCCTGATGGAATTGCCGCCCCAGGTGGGTATGGACGGCATAAGTCTCCATTGCCTGGGTGAGCATGGCCACTTCCTCTGGCAGGGCTCCCACAATACCGATAGCTTTCTGGGATGGGCTGGATGCAGTTGCCATGACGCTTCCCTCAGTTCTTTCTTCCACCAAACTAGGTGCCCTGGAGACATTTAACCCAAAGCAGCTCCATTCTGGCCCAAGCCGGATCCGGCCAGGAAAGAGACCAGCCAGCTAGACGCGTAGGGGGTATAGTTAAGGTGGTTGGACAGGAAGTAGGAAAGAAGGCCATGGCCACCAGCGAGCCGCTCATTGAGCTTTCCCCAGAGGTTTTTCCAGGTTTGGTGGAAGAGCCACCCCGCTACGTGGAAGTGGTCTCGGCAGTGGTTTCCAGCCTCAAAGAAGATGCCGCCTACGAGAACCACGAGCAGGGGCACACCTGGAAATTCACCTATGGCAGCGTGGAAGTGTTTGTCCACCTAAGCGGCGAATCCCCCGAAGATACCCTCTTGGTGTGGTCTCCCGTTCTCTCGCTGCCGGTGGCGGAGCCGGCCAAGCTAATGCAGAAACTCCTGGAGAAAAACTGGAGTGAAACGCTGGAAGCGCGCTTTTGCATCTGGAACAACCAAGTGGTCCTCAACCACCACCGCACTCTGGAAGGGATCAGCGCCAGCGAGATCTCGCGCGCCATCACCCTTGTGGCCAGCTTGGCCGATGAGTACGATGAGCAGCTCCAGGCTGAGTTTCCCAAAGCTTGAGCTGCGGCGCGATCAGGATGGGATCCCCAGGCTACTGGCTGCCCTATTGCGTAGCCCCCGGCACCTGGCAAATGGAGCAAGATACCTGGCTTTTGCAGCGGCTGCGCCAGGATCCCAGGCTCTGTTTGCGCTTTTACGGCTGGGATCGGCTTACCCTCTCGCTGGGACGGCACCAGGCCTGGCCGGATCCAGCGCCAGGGATTCCGGTGGTGCGCCGTCCCACTGGCGGAAGAGCGGTCTTACACCAGGCGGCTGAAGATGGAGCAGAGCTGACCTACAGCTTGGTGCTGCCCCTGTCTTACCTCCAAGCTCGGCTGCCTCGTTTGCAGCGAACCTCGGTGTACGACTTCTGCTGCCGCTTTTGGGTAAAGGGGCTGGCAGAACTGGGCGTTGAGGTGGATCCAATCCTCGCTCACAACCGAACCCATGCCCAGAACCGCCCAACCCCAGATTCGGGCTACCGCAACAAAACCAGTTGCTTTGCTGCCCGTACCCGCGCCGATCTCAGCTGGGGAGGCAAAAAGCTCATGGGCAATGCCCAACTGTGGCAACCTTGGGGGATCCTGCAACAGGGATCCCTCTTGCTGCGGCCCAATCTCGAGCTGTGGGAGCGCTATCTGCCCGGCTCGCAGGTGATTGGCCTGTACGACCTTTGCCCCACAGCGCCGGGGATCCCTGCTTTGGTTGCCCATTTTCTCCAGGCAGCGCAGGAGTGCTTTGGGGTGGAGTGGCAAGAGGAGGCCTGGCCAGAGCCGCTCCATTTGGAGGATCCCGCGGGGATAACCGGGCAAAGCTGACCCTGAGGGATAGGGCTTCCCCGCAGCGGAGACGGTAGACAACGTTGCAAGGGAGGAGGAATCTCCAGCTGAGGGGCCTGTGCTAAAACCAAGGCAGCGCTCAGCCAGGTGAGCCATGCCAAAAGTTTGGGCGGCAGTCTTGCTCAGTGTATCGCTGTGGATCCCGCAGCCTGCTTGGGCCATTGCCCTCCAACAAGTGCCCAACCCCCGCCGCCAGTATGGAGGATGGGTTTCCGACACCGCCAACATCCTCAGCAGCAGCACTGAAAACGAGCTCAACCGTCTCCTTACCCAGCTTGAGCAGCGTACCACTGCCGAGATGGCGGTGGTGACGGTACCCAATACTCAGGGATATGCCACGCCGAAAGCGTTCACCACGCAGCTATTTAACTACTGGGGCATTGGCAAGGCCGGTCGCAACAACGGCGTGTTGTTTCTCATCTCGGTGGGGGATCGGCGGGTGGAAATTGAGACGGGCAGAGGCTTGGCCACCATCCTTCCTAACAGCCGCGTTCAGCAGATTATCGACCAGCACATTCTACCCAAATTTCGCAATAGGGATTTCGATGGCGGCACCTTGGCAGGAGTACGGCAGTTAACTGCAGTGCTGCAGGGGCAGCCAGTTGCCGAGGTTCAAGCTTCCTCTGCGCTTTCCCCTGCAGCCGTTCCTCGATCGGGTGGAAGGGAAGCCTTGGCCGTTGCTCAAGGCTTGCTGGAAGGGAGCCTACTGCTGCTGGGGATCCTGCTCCTAGGGCTGGGGTGGCGGCGCTCCCGCCTGCCGGTCTATCTCAAGGCCAAGCGGGGAGGAGGGAAAGTCCTATCGCTAACACGCCGAGAGCAGGGGACAACGGCTGCCTTCTCTTCGCTCCAGAGCGCCCCCATTCGCCGGCTTCTCTATCCTGGTTCCCTCTGCCTTGGTCTCTTCCTGATGTCGGTCAGCGGCAACTGGCTGGTACTGGTGCTGCCCTTCCTGGCAGTTGTGACCACCGACGGCATCTTGGGCTCGAAGCGTGGGATCCCGTTTCAGCCGGTGGTGTGTCAAAGCTGCGGTCGGCCCCTGCGCCCCATCCAGCCGCAAGTTCTGGATAAGCAACTTCCCCCAGCGCATCGCCTGGCCAAAAGCCGGCGCAGAGCCCGCTACTACGGCTGGTTTTGCCCCGCCTGTCGGGGAGTTGCCCTGGTTGTTCGCGAGGGAATAGCCTACCGTCACCTTTACTGCCCTAGCTGTCAAGCCCTTACCCTTGACCTCACTACCCAGATTCTCCAGGAAGCAACCTATTCCTCCAGCGGTTTGAAGTTGGAGATCCTAACCTGCCCGATTTGCCAGTACCGTAGCGAGAGAACAGTGGTGATCCCGCCACTTAGGGACAGTGACTCCGAGAGGGATTCTGGGAGTACCTCTGATAGCGATTTCGGGGGCGGCAGCAGCGACGGCGACGGAGCAGGCGGCAGTTGGTAAAAGGTAGTGAATGCCCCCTAACCCTAGAGATTTCTCTATCGATCTAAAAGGAGAGCCGGCCTTCTCTTAGATCCGTTAGGACAGTACAGTGGTAAGGGAGTGACAATAACAACTGGTGAGGATAAAAGCCCATGACTCTTGCAGAAGGCGTACAGCTGGTTACGTTTGGGGTGCTCTCGGCAATGGCCGTCGGCTTTGCCTTGGGGGTGATTTGGGCCCCTAACATTGTCTATTCTGGTTTTCTCTTGGGGGGCGTTTTCCTGAGCATTGCTGGGCTGTATCTCCTCTTGAACGCCGATTTTGTGGCTGCCGCTCAAGTGTTGATCTACGTCGGCGCTGTCAACGTACTGATCCTGTTTGCCATCATGCTGGTGAACCGCCGCTACACCTTTGCCCCTCTAAAGCTAGGCTGGCTGCGCGATGGAGTAACAGCAGTAGTGTGTTTGGGTCTGTTTGCCCTCCTAACAGCAATGGCCCTGAATACCCCCTGGCAGTTGCAGCCGATCCAGCCCATGAGTAGTGCTATGGTGATCGGCGGGCATTTCTTTAGCGACTACCTGTTGCCGTTCGAGCTGGCTTCTGTTCTGCTACTGATGGCCCTGATTGGAGCCATTGTACTAGCGCGTCGAGAGTTCGTCGCCCCCCAAGCCAAAGAGGGGGATCTTAGCTTGCTGGAGCGGGCCCGGCCCCCGCTTGAATCCGAGTTGGAACGCCAGACAGAACTGGTGAGCACCCGTTAAAGCGGCCTGCTTTCGGCCATCCACCTAGTGCTTTCCTCGTACTTTTCTATCCATTGGAGCCTTTGGCAATGTTGCAACTGCAGTTTTTTCTAGTAGTAGCAGCAGTCCTCTTTTGTATTGGCATTTACGGATTAATTGTTAGCCGCAACGCCATTCGGGTGCTGATGTCAATTGAGCTGATGCTCAATGCTGTCAACTTAAACTTTATGGCCTTCTCGAATTTTTTGGACTCGGCTATGATCCGCGGCCAAGTCTTCTCAGTGTTTGTCATTACTGTGGCGGCTGCCGAGGCCGCTGTAGGCTTGGCTATTGTGTTAGGGATCTATCGCAATCGCGCTACCATTGATATGGAGAGGTTCAACCTGCTCAAGTGGTAGCCTCCGTGAAGGGTAAAGCTAGCAAGTACCAGCAAAAGCCAGAATGCCTAAGGATCTACCTATCCCTCGAAAGCAGCCCTTGCTAAGCGGAGAAAAGAGGCGGTGTGTGGTGTGAGCAAAGTTTTTTGGCTTGCCATCACCGCCTCCTCTCTTTTAGAGAACAACCAAGGATAGTAGCAGGCCAGCTTTACTGAGCTGAGGAGGGTGTAGAAGCTCCCTGAATTTCTTCCCGGAGCATTTTCGCTGCTGCCACCATGTTTTTCAAAGCAGGGATAACCTCCTCCCAGCGGCGAGTCTTCAGTCCACAGTCAGGATTTACCCAAATCTGCTGCAGCGGCAGAAGCTCTATAGCCTTTTTCAGCTGTTGAACTATCTGCTCTACAGTGGGTACCACGGGGCTGTGAACGTCATACACTCCATTTCCCACTTGATGCCGGTAGCCTGCCTCGGCAATTTGCCGGAGGGTTTCGTTGTTACTGCGGCTATTTTCAATGGAAAGCACATCCGCATCCAAGCGCTGAATGTGGGGCATGATGTCGCCAAACTCTGAGTAACACATGTGAGTATGAATTTGGGTTTCAGGCCTGGCAACACCTGCAGCTAGGCGAAAAGCATCCACTGCCCAAGAGAGGTATTCATCCCAACGCTCTCGCTTTAAGGGCAATCCCTCCCGCAGTGCCGGTTCATCAATTTGCACTATCCTAGCGCCCGCAGCCTCTAGGTCGGCCACCTCATCCCGCAGCGCCAAAGCAATCTGGATTGCCTGATCCCGTCTGGGGAGATCATCGCGTGCAAAAGACCAGTTCAATAGGGTTACGGGCCCTGTTAACATTCCTTTGACAATCTTCGAGGTAAGGGATTGAGCCACGCGAAACTCTCGCACAGTCATGGGCTGACGGCGCGCCACGTCACCATAGATAATGGGTGGACGCACGCAGCGGCTACCATAGCTCTGCACCCAGCCGTGTTCTGTGAAGGCAAAGCCTTCCAGCTGTTGTGCAAAAAACTCCACCATATCGGTGCGTTCAAATTCCCCATGCACCAAAACGTCTAGCCCCGCTTCCTCCTGCCAACGGATACAGCGAGCAATTTCCGCATCAATGGCTGCTTCGTACTCCGCCTGAGTAATCTCACCCCGTTTGCGCTTGACTCGCAGTTGACGTATCTCACCAGTTTGGGGAAAGGAGCCAATAGTGGTGGTAGGCAAAAGGGGCAGTTGAGGTTGCAGAGGGCGGCGTTGGTCGTAAGGCAGCGCCCGTTCCAGACTTTGGGCGGTTACCTGACGAACTCGCTCCCGAACAGTTGGATTTTGGGGACTAAACTCAGCAAATTCCCGCCACTGCGCCTCGATAGTGGCCAGTTGCTCCTGGGCTGCTGAACCTCCCTGGGCCAAAAGGACAACTTCCTCTAACTTCTGTTCTGCAAAACTCAGCACTTGGAGCAGGGGAGTGGGCAAGTGGGTTTCTCGTCGGGCATCATAGGGTACAAATTGCAAGGATGCAGAGGGCTGAATTCGCAAATTGGTAGTAACCTTTTGAATGTTCTCTAGGATAGAAAGCACACGTTGGGGGCGAATTTTCCAAATATTGCGACCATCTACCAACCCCACCTCCAGTTGCTTATTACTAGGAAACCCATAGGTTTGCAGAAGTTCTAAGTTATTCCCCCGCGTAAAATCCAGGCCAATGCCTGCTACCGGCAATTCCACGACCCAAGGATAGGTTTTTCCCAAGTCGTCAAAATAGGTCACCAAATGAATCGGAATTCCTATAGTGGTCAGTTGAGTGTACGTGGTTGTAACTGCTTCTTGCAGGGCTTCTGCTTGGGTTGTAACCAGAATTGGTTCGTGGAACTGCACTTCAGTAATGCCACCTGCAGCCAGTTGCCTTAGCAATTCAGCATACAGGGGCAGCAAGCGCTGCAAATGTTCTTGCAAGCTCCCCTTAAGGCGACTGAGGCAAAGTAAGGTGACGGGGCTAAGAATAATGGGAACAGCTCTCTGCCCTAGGATGCTTTGCGCTTGGTTGACTACTGCTAGGAAGCTGGAAAAATTGGCTTCGGGTTGGGTATCCTCATCAATTTCTGGCACTAGGTAATGGTAGTTAGTATCAAACCACTTGGTCATTTCTAGAGCCGGGATACCCTCTTTCCCTCGGGCCATTGCAAAGTATTGATCAAGCCCCGACAAGTGACGAAATCGCTTGGGGATCAATCCCAAAAATACACTCCAGTCCAGAACTAAGTCATAGAGGGAAGTGTCCCCAATACCAATGTAATCAATACCTGCATCTTTCTGTGTCTGCCAATTGTCTAGCATCACCTGTTGCAGGGTTTTCTGGATACTCGTTGCATCAGATTTCTGACTCCAAAAGGACTCAAGTGCCTTTTTCAGTTCACGATTTTTCCCAATTCGAGGGTAACCTAGAGTTGCTGTGGAAAAGGCCATAGCTCCACCATCACAGACGGTTTCCGAGGCAGTGGCTAATTATTCTAGAGCTCACCGAGCAAGCCTGCCTATGCGCCAGGGGGGGATGCGGCCAGCTCCTCAACTTTTCAAGTCAACTTCCGGATGTAGAAGGCTGAGAAGGTTGGGTTGGCAAGGGCGGGCATTGGATCCCGGGGATTAGGGACTCCAGTAAGCCACTGCAGGCATCCCAAAGCAACTCGATGACGTAATGGAAGCCAGTCTCACCTCCGTAGTAGGGATCCGGAACTTCCTCGTCCGTATGGAAGCGGCAGTAGCTACAAATTAGGCGCACTTTTTCAGCATACTTTCCTTGAGGATCAAGTCTGAGGATGTCGCGATAATTTTGCCGATCCATGGCCAGGATTAGGTCAAACTCCCGCAGATCCAAAGGATGAATTTGCCGGGTTTGGCCGTGCAGCTCCACTCCATAGCGCTGGGCAACCTGGCGCATACGGCGATCTGGGGGACTGCCAATGTGGTAGGCAGCTGTCCCTGCTGAATCACAGATAATAGCCCCCTCGTAGCCGCTGCTGCGTAAGAGGTAATTGGTGATCCCTTCGGCGGCAGGGGATCGGCAGATGTTGCCCAAGCACACAAACAAAAGCTTTTGGTTCATGGAGTGGCAGCAGGAAGCATTTCCCTTTGCATTATCCGCGTTCTCTGGTTCAGCGTACAGAAGTGGGCAAGGATTGGCAAGGCTCTCCCCCGCAGGCAGGGGGGTAGATTCTCGGCCAAAATAGAGCTAGTTCCTCTGGTTCAATCCCCTATGCCAGATGCCACCCGCTACCCCCACCCGCAGGATGTGGCCAATCTCATCCTCTACCTGCAAACGGAGCTGGCTCTGTTTGAACAGTGGGCTGTCCAAGAAGGGATCCCGCCAACAGCCCTGCGCCCCATTGAGCGCTCCCAAGAGGTGCTGCGGCGGGCCGTGGATCAATTGGAGCTGCGGGAATGGTACCGCGAACTCACCGATGGTTTCCGGGATCAGCTGGGGCGCCTAGAAGAGTGGCTCTAGCTGTTCTTGGCCGCTTTCCGGTGCCAAAATGAGGACAGCTTTCCCAGCTCAGGCGCCCATGTTGCAGGTCCAGCACCTTTTCTATCACCCGGCAGCTCTTCCCCAGCCAATTCTCCGCGATCTCTCCTTTGAGCTGGGCCTCAACCAACTGGGGCTGATTGTGGGCAAAAGCGGGGCCGGGAAGAGCACCCTGCTGGAAATTTTGGCCGGATTGGCCCGGCCCACGCGCGGGCGGATTGCCTGGGGAGAAACAGAGCTCTCTCCTCAGCAGCTGCGCAGCCTAGCAGGGCTAGTGTTTCAGTTTCCGGAGCGGCACTTTTGTGGCCTGACGGTGCTAGAGGAAATGCGCTTTGGCCACCCGGAGCTGACCCCCAAGGAAGTCGAGAACGTCCTCAAGCAAGTGGGACTGGAAGGGATCCCTTTGCATAGCTCCCCCAACTGCCTTAGTGGTGGGCAACAGCGGCGCCTGGCCTTAGCAGTGCAGCTCATTCGTGGCCCCTTCTTGCTCCTGCTGGATGAGCCGACAGCAGGGCTAGATTGGTCAGTGCGACAGCAGTTGATTGAGCTGTTGGCGCGCCTGAAATCTAGTTGGACAGTGCTGGTGGTTTCCCACGACCCGGAGGAACTGGCTGCTATTGCCGATGTGCGCTGGCTCCTGCAGGAGGGATCTCTGCAGCCACTGCCGGCAGAGGTGTTGCTCTATAGATAACGGCGGGGATCGACCGGCTGACCGTTGACCCGCACTTCAAAGTGAACATGAGGCCCGGTGGAGAGGCCAGTGGAGCCGGAAGCAGCAACGACTTGCCCGCGCTGGATCTCCTGGCCTACCTCCACCGTGATGCGGCTGTTGTGGGCGTAGAGGGTAGTAATGCCGCCGCCGTGGTTGATGATGACCGTGTAGCCGTAGCCGCCATACCAGCCGGCGTAGAGAACAGTGCCCCGTTCTGCCGCTCTCACGGGCGTGCCGATGGGCACCCCAAAGTCAATCCCTGTGTGGAAGCGGCGGCTGCCATAGATGGGGTGAACCCGCCAGCCAAAGCCGCTGGTAATTGGCCCGTGCACTGGGGGGAGCAGCCGGCCTCTCCCCTGAAAGGGATCCCTACCCCTTCGCTGGCGGGCCTGTTGAGCAAGCAGGTACTGGATGAGACGAGTAAGCTGTTGGGAATCGGCTTCCAGCCGCCGTTGGGCTGCTTCATAGGCGGCGCGCTCCTTGGCCAAGCGGCTCATCAGCTGCTCTTGGGCCGCCGCCTGCTGCTGCAGTTGGTTTTTCTGGGCGGCCAGCTCTTGCAAGATTAGAGAGATCTCGTTGCGCTGGGCCTCCAAGGCAATGCGCTGTTGCTCCACCTCCTTGGCCATCGCCTGCAGCTCTTGGATTAACTGTCGATCCGCCTCGATCAAGAGTTGCAGTTGGTGGCGGCGGTCGAAAAACTCGTTGAGGTCCCGGCTAGTGAGTAACAAAGCCCACCAGTGTTCGGCCCCCTGCCGCTGCAGGTAGCGTAGGCGGGCAGCCGTCCCCCGTTGCTGCCGCCTCAAGCGGTCTTCCAGCTCTTGGAGCTCCTGCTGCGCTTGCTCCAGCGCTTTCTGGGCTTGCTCGAGGCGGTATTGGTTATCCTGTAGGCTAACTTCGGTCTGCCGAAGGTTTTGCCGCAGGGATCCCATGCGGCGACGGGCTTCTTCTTCGGCTTGGCGCAGCTCCCCAAGGCGGCGCTGGTTGCGCTGGATTTGCTGCTGGATCTGCTGCTGCCGCTGTTGCAGTTGGTGGACATTCTGCGCCTGCGACGGGGCAACTCTTCCTACTCCTCCTAACAGCAGGAGGGCCAGCAACCCCAGGATTGCCCATGCCTTTAGGCTGCGTGTCATCACTCCTCACACTCTCAGCCGCTACCGCCCCTAAAGATACCAATGGCGGCTGGTGGAGACCCAAGCATAAAACACTGGCAATGCAGTAGCCCTCTTCTCACCCGGCTGACCCCAATAACAAAAATGGTGGAAACTTAAGCTAAGCTGGGCAACTGCAAAAATGGTCTTCGAGGGTTCTGAGCCACGACACCCCTGGCTACTCGAGCTGTGGCAGCAGCCATTGATTGCGGTAATTCGTCTCTTGGCCAGCTCTGCCCAAGCCCTAGCGGCAGCCACTCTGGCCATCCGAGCCGGAATCCGCCACATTGAAATTACCACGCCAGTTCCTCAGTATTTGCAGCTCATTGGCCACCTGCGACAAGAGCACCCCCACTGTTGGGTAGGAGTAGGCACCGTCTTCAATCAACAGATGGCGGAGGAGGCTTGGCGGGCGGGAGCCCAGTTCTGTGTTTGCCCTTTCACTGACGAGAGCCTCATTCGCTGGGGGCAGGAAGTGGGGCTGCCCATTGTTGCGGGTGCTCTCACCCCCAGCGAGATCTGGAGAGCGTGGCAGGCAGGAACAGCGGCGGTAAAGCTGTTTCCAGCAGAAAGCGTAGGCGGACCTCGCTACCTACGCCACCTCCAGCCCGTGCTGGGATCCCTGCCCTTGATCCCCACTGGAGGAGTTACCCTGGCCAATGCTGCTGAGTATTTGCAGGCAGGGGCCTGGGCTGTCGGCGTTGGAGGGGATCTGTTCCCGGCGGAGCTGTTGGCAGGAGAGGGGCTAGACGAGGACCGGCAAAAGTGGGAAAATCAGCTGCGGCAAACGCTAGAGCAGCTTGTTGCCCAGAGAAAGGTGGCTCCCAAACCCGGTTAGCTTGAACAAGCCGGTAGAAGAGGGGGCAGGGTGTATGAAGGGGTTCCTAGATCTGTACCTGGAGCAAAAGGTCCCCACCCCGGTTGAGGAGGCCACTTGGCGCCGCTGGTTTGAGGCCTGGCTGCGCCAGCTGGGGGTGACGGATCCCTGTGAGCTCAGCCTCTGCCTCACTTCTGACGAACACATTCGCCAGCTCAACCGTGACTTTCGTCACATTGACGCCCCTACCGACGTGCTAGCCTTTGCTGCTGAGGAGATGGTTACTCCTGTAGAGTTGCAAAAGCTAACAGGGGTGCGTCTGCTGGGGGATATTGTGATTTCTGTACCTACCGCCTGCGCCCAGGCCAAGGCCCAAGGGCACCCCCTCTCCCACGAACTGGCCTGGCTGGCTAGTCATGGGCTGCTGCATCTCTTGGGATGGGATCACCCAGATGAGCTTTCCCTGCAGCGCATGCTGCAGCAACAGCAACACTTGCTTGCTGCCATTCAGGAAGAGGTGGAGGTGGCTCATGGCCAACAGTCCTAGTCGTTTTCTCTCACCCCTGCGCTTGGCAGCCTTCCGGCAGCAAGCTCCTGCTCATTCCTCCTCGGGTGCCCAAGTGGATCCCTGTCAGCGCCCGTCTTCTTGGCGGGTAGCCACCAACCTGGGCAAAAGTTTTTACTACGCAGGCAAGGGCTTGCTATATGCCGTTCGCACCCAGCGCAACTTTCGCATCCACCTTCTGGCAACGGTGCTGGCCTTTGGCCTAGGCCTGGTCCTGCACTTGAGCGCCGTAGAGATGGCCTTGATTAGCCTAACCAGTGGGCTAGTGATGGCGCTCGAGCTGGTGAATACCGCCCTAGAAGCAGTGGTGGATCTCACCTTAGGCAGTCGCTATCACCTGCTGGCAGAAATTGCCAAAGACTGTGCTGCTGGGGCGGTGTTGATGGCGGCGCTGGCATCTCTAGGGGTGGCAGTTTGGCTGTTCCTTCCCCCCTTGCTGCTGCTGTTGCCGCAGGAGCTGCTTCTTCCCTTTTAAGCAGATTAGGCAGAGGCTTATTTCCGCCAGCTGCGCATCTTGCCCGGATTGAGCAGCCCATAGGGATCCACCTCCTCTTTAAAGCGAACTTGGCGCGGATCCATCACTTTGCGCCCCCCCTCTTCGATGATGAAGGTGTGGGGATTGGCGATGAAGACTCCCTGCGCCTCGTGATAGCGCATGATCTCGTTAAGGCGTTCTTCCGTGGTAAAGCGCACAATTTGCAGGCCGACCGGGGTAGCCTGTCCCCGGAGGCGAATCCATTCCAGGTGCATCAGCACCTCGTCGCCAAAGTGCTCGTATAGGTGCTGCACCACCTTTAGCTCCCGGTCAGGCGGGAAGATTGACTGTAGATAGGTCAAGTTGGGATCCACGCTCCGGCAGTGCAAGGTGGTGTGGTTCCAGGAAAATTCCCCCAGCGAGATCCCCTTGCCGGCCTCCTGAGCCGTTTTGTTGTAAACCACCTGGCCGCCATACTCCCGGGTTAGCTCCAGCAGCGGCTCCAGACTATATTCGGCCACCATCAACAGGGCCACGGCGGATCCCTGGGGCAAGTAGTCCTGCAAGGGGAGAAAGTAGCGAGGGATCGGCCAGGCGTGCAGGCTGATGAGTTTCTTTAGGATCCCATCTGCCTCAGCCAGAGCCTGGCCAAAGTGGGCGCAGGGCATGAACCCCACCTCCGGCGGGAAGGCTACTATCAGCTCTGCCCAGGGGTAAGCCGGCGCCAGCGGGATCTCCACCTCGGTGATGATCCCGGTGAGGCCCCAGGCATGGCTGACTTTGAACACGTCGTCCCCCCGCAGCTCCAGGGCCCGCGGCTCCTCCTCCACCGTGATTACCCGCAGCCCCAAGATGTTGCCCCGATCCAGCAGTTGGCCGTAGGTCACGGAGCCAATGCCGCCGCTGCCGCCAGCAATAAAGCCACCGATGGTGGCGGTGCGGTAGGTGGAAGGAGCCATGCGGATCTCCCAGCCCATCTCCCGGGTGTGCTTGTCAATTGCAGCCAGCTTGGCTCCTGCCTGCACCCGCGCCAGACCCGGCTTGGCCCAGAGCACCTGATTGAGCTTGCTCATCTCCAGGATCACGCCGCCAGCTAGGGGGATGCACTGGCCGTAGTTGCCGGTGCCTGCGCCCCGTACGGTTAGAGGCATCCGCCACTTGGCACAGGCTGCTGCCACCCGCTTGACCTCTTGCTCATTTGCTGGGCGGACCACCACATCCCCTCGCTTGTCGCTCAACTGCCGGCTCAGCACAGGGCTGTAGTGGTAAAAGTCCAGCGACAACTTGGCAACTTGCGCTGGATCGGTGATGGTTTCAATGTCGGCCAGCTCCGCAAGCAGGCCCTGCAGCTTTTCAGGGGCCACAACAGTCATAGGGATCCTCTCTGGGGGTAATCTGCCTCGATCCCATCATTACAAAGGAGAGCCGCCAACAAGCTCACCATTGGCCTGCCCTAAGTCAGGGGGTTAGCCAAAGCGCCCGGCCACGTAGTCTCGAGTCGCCTCCTTGGCGGGGTTTCTGAAGATCACCTCGGTTCGGTCAAACTCCACCAGTTCGCCCACGCGGTTGGATCCCACCACCTCTACGCTAAAGAAAGCCGTCATATCTGAGACACGGCTGGCCTGCTGCATGTTGTGGGTGACGATGATGATGGTGTAGTCCTGCTTCAGCTCCTTCATCAGCTCCTCGATACGGCGGGTGGAGATGGGATCCAAGGCCGAGCAGGGCTCGTCCATGAGGATGACATCTGGCTGCACCGCCAAGGCCCGGGCAATGCAGAGGCGTTGCTGCTGCCCGCCCGAGAGCGACTGCGCGTTCTCCCTCAGCCTATCTTTGACCTCGTCCCAAAGGGCAGCCCGCTTCAGGGAGGTTTCCACTACTTCGTCCAAATCGACCTTCATCCCCAGCACCCGCGGGCCATAGGCGACGTTGTCGTAGATACTCTTGGGAAAGGGGTTGGGCTTCTGGAACACCATGCCAATGTGCCGCCGCACTGCCACTGGATCCACATTCTTGGCGTAGAGGTCCTTGCCGCGGTAGATGAGCTTGCCCTCGACGCGTGCCCCTGGGATCAGGTCGTTGGTGCGGTTAAAGCAGCGCAGGATGGTACTTTTGCCGCAGCCGGAAGGCCCAATAAAAGCTGTAATTTGGCGGGCAGGAATGTCCATGGTGACATTCTTCACCGCCAAGTTAGAGCCATAGTAGACGCTCAAGTTTTCCATTCGGAAGACATAGGGGGTTGGGTTAGCAGATTGAGTGTGCATGGTCCTGCTCGCAGAAAGTTCATCAAGAAGCTGATTCACACCTGGCTGCTGTCCAACAAGGCTTAAACTATCTTCTGGTTTTGTAGACCAGGAAGCGGGCAAGCAAGCTGGCCGCCAAAACAATGGCCAGCAACACCAGGGCTCCTGCCCAGGCCATCTCCTGCTGCACCTTGAAGGGAATAATTGAGAAGAAGTAGACCATCACCGGCAAAGTAGCCACCGGTCCAAACAGGTCAGTTGACCAGAAATTGTTGTTGAAGGAAGTAAAAAGTAGAGGTGCTGCCTCGCCAGCAGCCCGTGCCAAGGCCAAGATTAAGCCTGTTACAATGGCCGGAGCTGCTGCCGGTAGGACAATCCGCATTGTGGTCTGAAAGCGAGTGGCCCCCAGGCCCACCGAAGCCAAACGCATATCCGGCGACACCAAAAGCAGCGCCTCTTCCGTGGAGCGGATGACAATGGGCAACATCAACACGCCCAGAGCAACTCCCCCCGAAAAAGCCGAGAAGCCGGATCCCCGAACTACCAAAGCGTAGGCAAACAGGCCGCAGAGAATGGCCGGTACGCCTGTAAGCACGTTGCAGGAGAACTTGACCCAAGAAGCCAAGTGGCTGCCGCGGCCAAACTCCGACAGGTAAACGGCGGCTAGGATCCCGAAGGGAAAGCTCAAAGCCGCCCCCGTGGCCAGAACCATTACGCTGCCGACGATAGCGTGGCCAAACCCCCCCTCTGTTAACCCTGGAGCCGGGTAGCGCGTCTGGGTGAGGACATCCCAGCTTATCCTCTGGATGCCCCCCTTCCCGATATCCCACAGCACCCACGCTAAGGCAGCCATGATGGCGACGACAAACAGTCCGCTCAGCAGCGTCAAGGCAATGCCCGTGTATCTCCGCAGGGGGGCAACACCGGCACGGCCAATGTCGATCTCCTCAGGAACAAGCTGGGCTGACTTGGACATGATGACGAGGCTCCTCGGTTACTGCTCCAAGTTTTGAAACTTCCGGATGATGATCTCGGCCATGACGTTAACCAACAACGTCAGCACCATCAACACCACACCGGCATACATAAGGGCCGACACCTGCAGGCGTCCTGCTTCGCCAAACTGAGAGGCAATCAAGCCGGTAATGGTGGATCCTGGCTGCAGTAGGGAGATGTTGATGCGGTTGGCGTTCCCAGAAATCATCGCTGCCACCATGGTCTCTCCCAAGGCCCGTCCCAATGCCAGCATGATCGAGCTGACAATGCCGGACAGCCCGGCAGGGATCATCACCGTTAAGATCGTCTCCCAGCGGGTAGCTCCCAACGCCAAAGCGCCCTCTTTGAGGCCCCGGGGCAGCGATTCAAGGGTGCTGCGGGTGATGGAGATGATGATGGGGGAGATCATGATCCCTAGCACCATGGCCACCAGCAGCAAACTGGGGCCACGGGGGGCAGGGCCCCCAAGGAGAGGAATCCACCCCAGCGTCTGATTGATGGCTCGGAAGATGGGCCGCACCGCCGGGATGAGCACAAAGATGCCCCACAGCCCCAGCACCACACTGGGAATGGCTACGATCAGCTCAATGGCAAAGGCAATCGGCGCCGTTACCCACTTGGGGGCAAAATCTTCCGTCAAGAAGATGGCGGTGCCAATGCCTAGAGGAACGGCAAAAATCAGGGCCACCAGAGAGGTCATCAAACTGCCGTAGATCTGGGGCAACACCCCATAGATGTTTTCCACTGGGTTCCAGCGGCTAGTGACCAGAAAGTCCAAGCCAAACTGGCGCATGGCCGGCAGGGCTGCCTCAGTGGTCTGCAGGATCACCCAGATGAGAATGACACCGGCAAACCCCGCCAAAACCAAAGTTAGGCGGACAAAACCCACGTCGAGAACGCGGGAAATGTCCATTTTCTTTTCAATAGCAACATCCGTTGATAAGTCGTAGTCTCTAGCTGCCGACGTCATAGGATCTCCCCTATGGCAATTCTACTTGTGGGCAGATTGTGGCAAAACCTCTCTCACGCTGCATTCCATCGGTGTTGCAGTTGTCTGTGTTCTGGCCAACATTGAAACCAAAAGCTCGTTGGACTTGGACTTGCGACAACGTCAAAAGTCAGTGCCGACAAAACTTTTGCCCGTCAAAAATCAGCAAAGCGACAAGCCAGTAGCCAACAGGAAGAGCACAGCCTCTTGTTGACCACTGGCCCTCAACTAACACCTTTCAACAGGACAGCAATTCATCGCTTTGCGTTGGGGTTGACCTTGATCTTATCCAGCTCGGCGAAGACCCGCTGGATGACCGGCTGGGGCATGGGGATGTAGTCCAATTCTTTGGTGATGGCTTGGCCCTCTGGCCCCTGCGTCCACTTGATGGCTTCCACCAGCTTCTTGAGCTTTTGCTCGTCAGGATATTCGCGGTAGAGCATTACCCAGAACAAACCAACGATGGGGTAATCGTCAGGCCCTTCGGGATCCGGCACCAGCAGAGCAAAATTTTCGGGCAGCGGAGCATTGAGGGCAGAAGTAGCCCGCTCAGGAGAAAACTCGACAATCTTGCCCGCTTTGTTTTCTATGCGAGCAGTAGTCAGTTTCTCCAGCTTGGCAAAGGACTGGTTCACATAGCCAATTGCCCCTGGCTCCTGCTTGATGGTGGCGGCTACCCCTTCGTTGCCCTGGGCACCGATGCCAACCGGCCACTCCACCGTGGTTCCCACGCCGCCCTTCCAGTTGGGGCAAGCAGCGTTGAGGTGGTTGCTGAACACGAAGGTCGTTCCAGAGCCGTCAGAGCGGTGCACCCAAGTGATGTCGAGCGCAGGCAGCCGATTTGCCAGGTTGGGGTTCTGGGCCTTGATGCGAATGTCGTCCCAGCGGGTGATTTCGCCGGTAATAATGCCACAGTAGGTTTCCCGCTTGAGCACGAGCTCTTTGTCACCGATGCCGGGCAGGTTGTAGGCAAATTCAATGGCGCCCCCCGCCAGAGGCAGTTGCAGGGGCTCGTAGCCGTATTTCTCTTTGAAGCTCTTGTAGCGAGAGGCGTTGTACTTTTCGGTCATCGGCCCCTCGGAAGCAGCGAAGTCCACCGTGCCGTTGATGTATTGCTCCAGACCGGCACCGCTCCCAACAGACTGGTAGCTGATTTGCACGTTGGGATCTACGGTGCGATTGTAGGCATCAAACCAGCGCTGCAGCAGCGGCGCAGCGAAGGTAGCACCTGCGCCGGAGATTTGCACGGTTTGGGCTTTGGCCGGGGCCAGTGCCAGGGCTCCCACCGCCAGAGCCGCGATAGAAGAAACAGCGAGCAGGGATCGCATAAAAAATGTCTAGTGCTAATCAACACCTGTAACCTTACAGCCTCAAGGTTAAGATTAGGTTATCTTAAAGTTAGCTTTAGGTTAAGTCGGGAGAAAGAGGCAATAGGTTTCTGAGTGAGATGATTGCCATAAAGTATTAACTTTCTACCTAACGGCTTACTCAGGCTTAGACTGCAGCAAAGGAGCCAAGGATCTGGGAAAAAGCCCGTCTCACAAAGCTTTTGACTTGCCTTAGACTTACCTATGTGACCCCGATCGAAGTAAAAAATCACACTAACAAGCTGAAAAAAAGCTTAAAAGGCTAAGCAGGCTCCGGAGTAGAAAGTTGCTCCCGTCCTGCTAAGCCTATATAGGCTTGTGTGGGGTCTAATGTGGCTAGAAAAGCCCAAGCAAGAGCTGCTTGAGTTGGCTAGAAGAGTAACCTCGGTACCTTAGACGTCCAGCAGCTCCTCAGGTTCCCCGACCAAAGGAGAAAGGGGGAGGTCTAGGCCGGGATCCGCCCGCCGCCCATCAGGTACAGCAAAGCCATGCGCACCGCCACGCCGTGGGCAACCTGCCGCTCAATGAGGTTGAGGTTGGGATCCTCCATCACCTCAGAACTTAGTTCCACGCCGCGGTTGACCGGGCCGGGGTGGAGAACCCTCACCTCGGGGTGGCACAGGCGCAGTCGCTGCCGGGTGAGGCCGAAAAGGTGGTGGTATTCCTGCAGGCTGGGGATGAGGAATTCACTCATCCGCTCCCGTTGCAGGCGCAGGGCGATGACAAAGCGGGCTCCTGCTAGGGCCGGCTCCAACTGCCAGTGCACCGGCAGAGTATAGCCGGGCACAAACTGGGCAAAGTCTTTGGGCAACAGGGTGGGCGGGCCGGCCAAGTGGACGTCTGCGCCAGCAGCTACCAGGGCGTAGATGTTGGAGCGGGCTACCCGCGAGTGGAGGATGTCGCCGACAATGGCCACCTTCACCCCCTGCAGCAGCTCGAGGCGAGGTCGCTGCGGATCCAGGTGGCTACAGAGGGTAAATAGATCCAGCAAACCTTGAGTGGGATGTTCGTGCAGGCCGTCCCCCGCGTTTAGCACCCCCGCTGGGGATCCGCGGCGATTGATCTCGGCGGCCAACTGCTGCGGCACCCCGGCCTGGGCGTGGCGGACGATGAGCACGTCGGATCCCATGGCCAAAAAGGTGCGAACCGTATCCAAAATGGTTTCCCCCTTGCTTAGCGAAGAGGTGCCGGGGGAAAAGTTGAGCACATCCGCTGACAGGCGCTTGGCTGCCAGCTCAAAGCTGTTGCGGGTACGGGTGGAAGGCTCGAAAAACAGCGTCACCACCACCTTCCCCTGCAGGGTGGGCACCTTGGGCAGCCGCCGGGTCAGCACTTCCTGAAAGCTGGCGGCGGTTTGCAAAACAATTTGATACTCTTCGCGGGTAAAGTCCGCCAGCCCCAAGACATGTTGCCGCTGCCAAGCCATAGGGGATCCTCAAATGCCCAAGCGGGCAAAGATCTCGTCCAGGTGGGCAAGGTGCCGCCGTGGATCAAAACAGGCCTGCAGCTCCGCCTCGCTCAGGTGGGCCATTACTCTGGGATCCGCCAGCAGATTGGCGTGGAAATCTCCACCAGGCTGATTCCAGGCGCGGTGGGCATTTTCCTGCACCAGGCGGTAGGCTTCCTCACGGCTCAAGCCCTTCTCCACCAAAGCCAAAAGCACCTGCTGGCTAAAGACAACACCACCGTAGAGGGTGAGATTGCGCTCCATGTTGGCAGGGTAAACCTGCAGGTGGCGCACTAGATCTGCCATGTTGACCAGTAGGTAGTGGCAGAGGATGGAGGCATCGGGCAGGATGACCCGCTCTACAGAGCTATGGGAAATATCCCGCTCATGCCAAAGGGGAATGTTTTCCAGGGCTGAGACAGCATAGCCCCGCAAGAGGCGGGCAATTCCCGTCAGTTGTTCTGCTTTGACGGGGTTGCGCTTGTGGGGCATGGCGGAGGATCCCTTTTGGCCGGGGGCAAAGTACTCCTCAACCTCCAGCACCTCTGTCCGCTGGAGGTGGCGGATCTCAGTGGCAAAGCGCTCCAGAGAAGAGCCAATCAAAGCCAAGGTCTGCACATACTCGGCGTGGCGATCGCGGGAGATCACCTGCGTTGAGACAGTATCCGGTTTGAGGCCTAAGCGGGCGCAGGCCAACTGTTCCACCTGGGGGGGCACATTGGCGTAGGTACCCACGGCGCCGGAGATCTTGCCCACGGCGACCACCTCCCGCAGGCGTGCCAGGCGCTCCTGATGGCGCAGGCACTCGGCTAGCCAGCCGGCCAGCTTAAAGCCAAAGGTAATAGGCTCGGCATGGACGCCATGGGTGCGGCCCATCATCAGAGTGTAGCGGTGTCGGCGGGCCTGCTCACGCAAAGCAGCGATGAGATCGGCCAGACGAGCTTGCAAGATCTCAACCGAGGCTACAAGCTGCAGGGCCAAGGCTGTGTCCAACACATCGGAGCTAGTCAAGCCTAGGTGGATGTAGCGCCCCGCCTCGCCCACATGCTCGTTGAGGTTGGTCAAGAAGGCAATAACATCGTGCTTGACTTCCGCCTCGATTGCCAAAACCCGCGCCGGGTCAAAGGCAGCTTTGGCTTTGATCTCCTGCAGAGCCTCTTGAGGGATCCGCCCCAGCTCCGCCTGCGCCTCACAGACGGCCAGCTCTACCTGTAGCCAGGTCTGGAGCTTGTGGGCGGTGGACCAAATCTGGCCCATTTCTGGCAGAGTGTAGCGCTCGATCAAGGTGCCTTTTCCGTCAGTACGATAGGATAAGCCAAGCTATTTTAGCTAATCCGCCTCTCATCCCGGGTCCAAAGCGGGGCTTCTCGGCGGGTTGGTTAAGTGCAAGGATGGCTCCTCTTGCGGGCAGTCTATACTGGACTGGGTTGGGATCCTCAGCGGGGCACGATGAAGCGGCGACGGGGAAGGGTGGCTGTGATAGGTTGCTTGGCGGCATTCCTGGCTCCTGCCCCCGCCCTCTCTTTGCCCACCTCCCCCACTCCTCCTGAGAAGACCTCCACCAGAAGCTCTGCTTCCGAGTTTAACTGGCAGGGATCCCTCAAGTTGCTGCGCGGGGATCCGGTGGCGGCTTTGGCGGATCTGGATCGGGCAGTAGAGTTGGATCCCACCTATGCGCCAGCCTACGTTAACCGCAGCTACGTTTACAACCAGTTGCGCCAGCCCCAAAAGGCCCTAGCCGATGCGGAGCGGGCCATCCAGTTGGATCCGGGGATCCCAGAGGCCTACTTTAGTCGCGGCGTGGCCCACCTGCAACTGGGGGAGCGAGAGGCTGCCATGGCTGACTTTCGCCAGGCGTTGGCTCTTTTTTCCCAAAGCGGCAACTTTGCTGACCAAGCCATCCTGCAGCAACTGTTGCGCCAGTTGGGGGTGGAGTAGTCGCCCTTGGATTAATCCAGGGCCATCTCGGATTTAGACAAACTAAGGAGGCTCTCCCAACCACTCGGCCAGGGAAACTGCCTGGGCCTGCAGCCTGAAGACATGACAAAAAGATTGCACCAACACTGGGGCTACGGCAGCCATTGTTACCTCCGGACAAAACTGCACCAGGGATCCCACCGGGCGATCGGGGATCCCACAGGGCACGATGGCCGCGAAGGCAGCCAGATCCGGACAGACGTTGAGGGCAAAGCCGTGGTAGGTAACCCAGCGGGAGACCTTGATGCCGATGGCCGCCACCTTGTGGCCTTGCACCCAAACCCCTGTCAGGCCAGGGAGCCGCTCCCCCCGCAGGCCAAAGTGGGCTACGGTCTGGATGAGCACCTCTTCTAGGTGGCGCAGGTAGCGGTGCAGATCCGGCTGGCCATGGGAGCCGTAGACAGTCCTATGGCGCTTTAGGTTCAGTAGGGCATAGCCCACCCACTGGCCCGGCCCGTGGTAGGTCACCTCGCCGCCCCGCTCCACCCGCAGAACCTCCGGCCCCTCAGGAGCAGGGGACTCTGGCTGAGTATCCGGGGATCCTATCCGTCCAGCCAGGCTTTTGAGAAACTTGGGATCGGCCCCTGCCCCCAGGGTGTAGACCGGCGGGTGGGTGAGCAACAAAAGCCCATCTGGCACCTCAGGATGGCGGATCATCCGGGCCAACCGGGCCTGCTGCCAAGCCCAAGCGGTGCGGTAGGGCACTTCTCCTGCCAGGTGAACTTGGAGAAGCGGCACAGGCTCAAGCCCCTGCAAAGCTCAGGCCACCGGTAGGTTGACCTGGGCCCGTAGACGCTCGAGCAGAGCTCGGGGATGTAGCAGCCCTTCAATGCGGTCAACCGGCTTCCCGTCTTTAAACAGGATCAGGGTCGGCACGGCGTAGATCCCCCAGCGGGCAGCGATGTTGGGGTACTTTTCGGTGTCGACCTTAACAAAGGAGATGGCGTCCCCCACCTGGGGCTTCACCTGCTCCAACACCTGGGCCATGACCTGACAGGGACCACACCAGGTGGCGTAGAAATCCACCAGAATGGGAGTTTTGGATCCCTGGATCATGTCGTCAAAGCTTTTGAACTGCTGTTTGTGGGCCATGGGCGACCTCCGCAGGATGCTGTGGGAAAACTTAGAATGCAACCTATTTGTAGTCTAAATGTTTGAGATGGAAATGTGGGTAGAGATTCTGCGACCGCTTGCTGTCGGTTTCCCGGTAGGATGGCTAGGGCTTGGTTGGTACCTGTAGTCTAGGGGGCGGGCTGGACGGAAGGGGCAGGCTTTAGCAGGGCTTAACGATTGCAAGGAGTGGGATCCCGATGGCAACAATCCGGATGGTAAGCCGAGGTGTGGTGGTCGGCGTATTGGCGGGGGTGGTCTTGAGCCTCTGGGGGATCTGGCGTTGGCTGGGGGATCCCTCAGGCTGGATTCAGGTGGTGGCCGGGCTGCTCTTGAGTTTGGCGACGGTGCTGTACTGGCGGAAGACCCGCCCCGCCGACTGCCTGGTGGTGGAGCCGCAGAGCTGGCACCTCAACCGCCTCAGCCCCGATCACTGGCTGATCCAGGCGGAGTTCGTGGCCCGCAACCTCAACCCCCTCTTTGAGGTTACCTTGGCCCAGGTGCAGCCGCGACTGCATTTGCTCAGTGCCGGCTCCATCGAAGGGATCCAAACCCAGGTCCGCCTGCGCTCCCGCCATGTGGATCTGCCCCCTCGCCAGGACAACTACTGGCAGGCCTACATCATCACCCCCCAAAGCCAGACCGGCTTGGAAGTGGAGATCGAGCTGAGGGGGGAAGAGCTGGCAGATTTGCGCTCGGCCTGGCTGGAGCTGGACTACGTCCAGTACGGGCGGCAGCGGCGCACCCTTAAGACTAGCCACCTGATCCTGCCCTTGCAGGAAGTGGAGCCCTTGCCGGAGCTGGCCTGGCAGCAGCAGGGGCCAGTGAGTTGGGCTGCTATTCCCACCCATCTGCTTACCCCCAGCGATGACCTCGCCGAGGTGCTGCGGCGCTACGTGGGCCCTCACATCCAGCCCGGTGATATCGTGGCCATCTCGGAAAGCGCGGCAGCCATCGTCCAGGGCAACTTTCGCCATCCCCTGCAGGTGCAGCCTGGCTGGCTAGCCCGCACCCTCTGCTACTTCTTCCCCTCCAAGACCAGTCTCTCGAGCTGCTACGGGATGCAGACGCTGATCGACTGCTCGGGAGCCTGGCGGGTGCTGGCGGCTTTTGTTGTCGGATCCCTGGCCAAGTTGTTGGGGATCCCAGGGGTGTTCTATGCCCTGGCGGGGGAGCAGGCCGACCTCATCGACGATGTCACCGGCACCTTGCCCCCCTACGACCAGTTCATCGTCTTAGGGCCGCGGCAGCCGGCTAAGCTGGTGGCTGAGCTCCACGCCCAGACCGGCTACGAGGTGGCCATTGTGGATGCCAACGACTTGGGAGAGGTAACTCTTCTGGCGGCCAGCCCAGGGGTGGAGCGGGAGCTGGTGGAGCAGGCGCTGCGCAAGAACCCAGCGGGCAATGCGGCGGAGCAGACACCCCTGGTGCTCATCCGGAAGCGGCTGCCGGCATTGCCTGGGATTTGAGAGCCTGCATTGCCTGGTGGGTTGACAAGAAGAAGCGCTCAGCGCCCACTTTTTCCACAAACCCCACCCTTTTGAGGCGATCCATCACCGGCCCCTTTACCTCGGCTAGGGCAAAGCCCACCCCCATTTGGTGCAGACGTTCCACCAATTGGGTCAGGGCCTCCAGAGCGCTGCCGTCGATGAAGTTAATGGCGCTGGCCACCAGCAGCACCTGTTCCACTTCCGGCCGCGCTGCTACCTCTTGAAGGAGGTACTCCTGCAGGTAGGCGGCGTTGGCAAAAAACAGGCTCTCATCCACTCGCACCGCCAAGATGCGCGGATCGGTAATCACCTCATGGCGCAGCACGTTGCGGTAGTGCTCGGTACCCGGCACCTGGCCAACAATGGCAATGTGGGGGCGGCTGGCCCGCCAGAGGAAGAGAAGGATGGAGGCCAGCACTCCCAGACCAACCCCCCGCTCTACCCCAATTGCCAACACGCTGGCAAAGGTGAGCAGCCAAACGAGGGCATCGCCGCGGTCGTAGCGCCAGCTCTGCAGCAGGGGGTGAAAATCCACCAGTCCCAGCACCGCCACCAGCACAACGGCAGCCAGGGTGGCCTGGGGCAGGAAAGTAAACAAGGGCATCAGCCAGATCATGGCCAGGGCTATCAGGGATCCCGTGATGACCGAGGCCAGACCGCTGTTGGCCCCCGCCTGAGCGTTCACCACCGAGCGGCTGATCCCACCCGTGACCGGAAAGCCACCGCTGACGGCTGCTGCCACGTTGGCCACTCCCAGGGCCACCAGATCCTGGTTGGGATCCACTTTCTGCCGCCGCTTGCTGGCTAGGGCCTGGGCCATGGCATAACTTTCCGTAAAGCCCACCAAGCTGAGGGTTAGGGCGGTGGGCAGCAGGGATCCCCATTCTGGCCAGCTCAGTTGGGGAAACGTCAGCGGTGGCAGGCCAGCCGGAATGGATCCCACCACCGCCACTCCCGCTCTCTCCGAGAGGTTTAGCCCCCAAACCAGCAGGGTAGTTAAGAAAACGGCCGCCAGGGGAGCACTCTTGGTGAGCAGCAACTCCCAGAGGGGCGGGATCCCCCAGCGGCGCAGTTGCGCCGGCAGCTTCTGCTGGGCGTACACCAACAGGGCGATGGACAACAGCCCCAGCCCCAGGGTGGCCCAGTTGACCCCATCCAGGCTCTGCCACAGCCGTTGCACTAGCAGCCAGAAGGACTCGGTGTTGGCAATCTTCACCCCCAGCAGATGGCGGAGCTGGCTAAGGGCAATGATTAGGGCTGCGGCACTGCTAAAGGCCGTTATAACCGAGTGGCTCAGGAAATTGGCCAAAAACCCCAGGCGCAACAGCCCTACCCCTAGCTGGATCAGGCCCGCTTCCAGAGCTAAGCCCAGCGCCAACTGGCCATACTCCGGGCTGCCCGGCTCAGCCAGCGGCTCCAAACCCGAGGCTACCAGCAGGGCGATGATGGCCACCGGCCCCACCGACAAAGCCCGGCTGGATCCCAGGAAGCCGTAGGCGATGACCGGCAGGATGCTGGCGTAGAGGCCTGTCTCGGGGGGCAGGCCGGCCAGCAGCGCGTAGGCCATGCTCTGGGGCACCAACAGGATGGCCGAGACCACCCCGGCAATGAGATCCCCCGGCAGATCCTCTCGCCGGTAGCGAAGCCACCACAGGGAATCCTTGGCCAAGGGCAGGTAACGCGCCCAGATCCCCTGCTTTGGGGAAGAGGCGGACGGGATCCCGCTCATAGCGTCTGACCCCGGTTCCAGGGCAGGCGGGCCAAAAGCAGCGCCAGGCCACAGGTGTTGGTGATCCCGGCAAACACCAGCCCCGCTCCCACAAAGCCACTCAACACCAGCCAGGCCGGGTGGACAAAGGCTCCCAGCAGGGTTCCTATGAGCACCAGGGATCCCGCTGTAATCTGCACCTGTCGCATTAGCGAGATGGGCGCGTTGCGGGTGCGGGTGGTGGGCAGCTTGGCGGCCTTCCACGCTTCGATCCCACCTTTGAGGCTAATGGCTTCCGGCCAGCCGTATTCGAGCAACTGACAGCCGGCACGGATGGAGCGGCTGCCCATGCGGCACTGCAGCACCACCGGCTTTTCCGGCGTCGAGATCGGCACCTTGGCGGGGTCAAAGGTAGATAGAGGCATGTTGATCGCCCCCGGGATCCGCTCGTCGTGGTATTCTGCCGGCTCCCGCACGTCAATGAGCTGTACCCGCCCTTGATCCAGCCACTGCTTTAAAGTCAAGGCGTCGATCTCCTTAAGACGGGGATCCCGTTCCTGCTGAGCTGTAGGATTTTGTTGGGCTACGAT
This sequence comes from Synechococcus sp. H70.2, assembly GCF_047462275.1. Lineage (NCBI taxonomy): Bacteria > Bacillati > Cyanobacteriota > Cyanophyceae > Synechococcales > Synechococcaceae > Synechococcus > Synechococcus sp. H70.2. Next base: position 33,237 of record NZ_JANSIU010000002.1, on the reverse strand, counting down.
CATGGTTTCTTCCTTGCTTCTAGGGTTGTTGTAAGACTTAGGGATTTCTAATCTTCCTCCTCTAGCAACCTGCTGGGCTCGCCAGGATAAAACTGGCTATCCAGGATTTGCTCAGGAGAATAAGGGCAGGTCTTGGGAAAAGTCTTTCTGGGCAGCTTGGTCTCTTCCAGAGCCAGTTGGAGCGCCCTCAGGTAAGACTTGGAGATGGCCTCCGGCAAATAGGGTCTCAGGCTTGGGTTTTCCTCCAGCAGATCCAGAACTTCCTGCCGCTGCACCTGTAGGGTAAGAAGCCAGCTTACCGATCTGGCCTGCGGCTGATACTCCCACTTCAGAAGGTGCCCCACCAAAACCCCCAGCCGGTTACGCAGCTCTTGCCGCTGTTGCCTGCCCAATGATTCCATCTCCTCAATTAAATGGGGCAGATCCAGCTTCTCCCAGGCCCGCTCCCGCAGAAATTGGGCTTGTTGCTGAGTCCAAGCATAGAAATCCCTCTCATAGAGATTTTGGCGATCCACTCTCAACCCTCCCCTTTCTGACGAGCCGCCTGACACTAGCAACTAAACTGCGGCTGCCACTTGGCCGCACTGCTCGTTGGCCGGCACCGCTTCCTGGATCTTCTTGGGCTGCGGCAGGTTGAGGCTGTTCATCAGGGCAATAAAGCTCTCCCGCGAGCGCAGCTTACCGGTTTCCGGATCCACGAAGCGGGGGTTCCAGCGCTTCTCCTCGCCAATGGTGGAGACGGTGTGTCCCCGGTAGTCATGGCCGGGATAAACCAGCGTCTCGTCCGGCAGGGTAAACAGGTGCTGCGTTACGTGGTCGTACATCAAGCCGGGATCCCCACTCTGAAAATCCGTACGGCCACAGCCGCGAATCAGCAGCGAGTCTCCTGTAAGAACGCGATCCCCATTGACGCGGTAGGTCATGTGGCTGTCGGTATGGCCCAGGGTGGCAATGGCCTCGATGACAATGGATCCCACCTGCAGCGTTTCCCCATGGCCGATGAAGCGGTCGGCACATTGCGCCTTGGCCTGAACCGGCACCACCCCTTGGCAGCCGCTCAACTCCCGCAGCTTGCCGGTGCCGGTGATGTGATCGGCGTGGACGTGGGTTTCCAAGCAGTACTTCAAGGTCAGACCCAGCTCTTGAATTAACTTCCAGTCCCGCTCCACCTGCTCCAACACCGGATCCACCAGTACGGCCTCGCGGGTGTCTGGGTCTGCGATTAAATAGGTGTAAGTGCTCGTCTCAGCGTCGAATAGTTGGCGAAATAGCATGCTGCCCTCCTGTCTGTTGGCAAGAACCCGAACGTGCTCCGCATCCGGGTTCTTATTCTACTGTATAACTATTTGGTGTTAAAATCAAGCTACCACCTCCCTCAAGACAGCCTATGGATTGGGACAAGCTTGTGCAAGCTGGCAAAGACGAGTGCCAGTTGACCCTGACGCCGGAAGTGCTGACCAGCGTGGCGGAGTACTTCAAGGTTCTGGCGGAGCCCAGCCGGCTCCAGATCCTGTGTCAGTTGCGCTCGGGGCCCAAGAACGTTACCCAAATCCTAGAGGCCACCGGCATGGGCCAGGCCAACGTTTCCAAACATCTCAAGATCCTGGCGCAGGCAGGGATCGTCAGCCGCGAGCCCAGGGGCGTGAGCGTCTACTACCAAATTGCGGATCCCATCTGTTTTGAGCTGTGCGAGGTGGTGTGCAAGCAGTTAATTAAGCGCCTCAAGCAGCAGGCTCGGCAATTGGAGCCGCTGGCGGCCCTTCACTCCGGCAGGCTAAGCCGCGAAGGCTCCTGAGGGCGGGGGCGGCGCAGCGGCAGGGGAAGGCTCAGCAGCCCAAACAGGGCCACCAGGGCAGCCATGATCCAGATGAGGAAACGGCTGGGGCGAAAGTCGCCCGCCTCGATTTGCCGCATCACCTGGTTGTAGCGCCAAGCAGAAAGGCCGATCATCCAACAGGAGGCCCAAGTTGTGGGTGCTCAGGCGGCCGTGCGCCGGAGCGGGCTGCTTGGGGGAGCTGGCGGCTTCGATCTGCTGCAAAAAGAGGCTGAAGCGGGCGAGGGCAAAGCCAAAAGCAATGAGAGCCACAGAGGTGCGCAGCCAGGCCAGAAAGGTGCGCTCGTTGGCCTGGTGGGCGATCTGGGGGCAGGTGATCCCTTGGGAATCTGAAGGCTGACCTTTGCCGACGGCTGCGCTAGGCCAATGCCATCCAAAAGGAGGGCGCCAGAATCTTTGGAAAGAAGGATAGCTTGCGTACCTTTTTAGTTGCCAACCAACGCTACAGCTACTGCTATTGTAGGTACAGCTTGCAAGCCAACTTCTGGGAGGCAAACGAGCTGCCCAATTCCAGGGAACAACCCGAGCGATGGCAAGCCTCTGCGCTGGTCTTACGCGAGGACTGTACCAAGCGGCAAAGAGGGGGTTCCAGCCCAACTTGCTAAAAGTAGAACCTTGAGGCTTTGTCTCAAGAACCTGCGTAGGGGCGGTTTGACAACACCTCTCTGCCTCCGTTTATCGACTGCGTAAGAATCCCCCGACTTTAATTGGTAGGAGTGTCAAGGCCCAGTTTGCATGCTGACAGATGCTGCCTACGGCATAATCCCGGTGCTTCCTCTTCCGCCTGACCAGGGCTCCCATCTCTATCTGCTCATCCAGCACCAAAAGGGGCACTGGGCCTTTCCCAAAGGACACAAAGATGAGGGTGAGAGTGAGCTGGCGGCAGCGCAGCGGGAGTTGCGTGAGGAAACCGGCTTGACCGAGTACCACTTTCTAGTACTGCCGGGCCAGTCCGAGCCTCTATCGCTACAGGAGACTTACACCTTCACCGATTCAGCCGGGTATGCCGTGGTTAAGACTGTTACCTACTACATAGCTCTCCTGCCACCCCAGTTTCCTCCGCCGGAGCTACGGATCCAACCGGAAGAGGTGGCTGCCTACCGCTGGTGCTCCTACCTCGAAGCTTTGGAACAAATTACCTTTGAAGAAAGCCGCCAGCTTTTACGCCGCTGTCAAGCTTATCTAGAAGAGTGGTGGAGAGGTCAAAGAGAGTTGTAACTCCACCGCCCAAGCTACTGCTCGACAATTGTGACGTTAAAACCTTGATTCTTCAAGGTTTCAGCATGGTAGCGGGCATATTCCAGTTGTTCAAAGGCTGCCACCTGCACAAACTTCTGGCCGTTCACATCTTTAACAAAAGCGTCAGGGGCAACGCGGCGAGCCTGTGCCAGGCTCTCCTCCCCAGCGTAGGTGGTCAGCACCAAGAAGGTGCCCTCGCCGCGGTTTGGGCCCAGCGAGTCGGGGTCACTACTAGCTAAGGGTACTGTCTTGAGCAGCTTTTCTTGAGAGGAGCGCTCCAAGCTGGCTGCCAGTTTCTCTACCCATGTCTCCTCTCTGGGAGGGAGTTGCTGGGCACCAAGGGCCGAACGGGTCTGCAGGCTGTCTAGAGGGTTGGGGAGATTTTCAAGGGGTTCAACTTGCAGTTCCTCCACGGAGGGGGTGGTCAACCCCAGCGCCAGCTGCTGAGGGGGTACCCCACCCGAATAGAACTCTTCTCCCACTTCCACCGCCGGTGGCTCTAAAGGAATTAGAGGGAGCTGGGCTAAGTCCAGCGGGGCAAAGCTCTCTTCGACGCTGGGCTGCAACAGCTCCCCTGGCCAGAGTAGCCAGCGCACTCCAAAGCCAATCCCCGCCCACGAGAGCACCCCCACTAGCAAAGCCCCTAGAGGCGAAACTCCTCTAGAAGGGCGGGGCACTTCTTTCTCCAAATCCTCCACCACCTCTTGAAGGAGTACAGGAGAAGGACGGTGGGTGGGAAGGGTTCTACCAGGATGGCTGCCCCGCAGCGGTGGGAGAGAGTCGCGGCGTTGTAAACGTGGCCAGAGACGAAAGTGCTGCCTTTGCCTGGGGGAATCCGGGTGCAGAGGGCTGAGGGCTGCTGGAAGCGTGCGTTGGGGTGTCGGCGGGTTTTTCTGGGGCGGCGGCAGGGGCTGAGTAGGATCTGGAAGCGGAGAAAAATCCATGGATAACCTACCCTCCCGAGCTTAGGAACCAAGAGGTCTACGAAGCCAACCTCCCACCCCACCTGTTGACAGCTTAACGGCGGGAATGGGGCAAAGGACGGAGATAAGCCATCACTGCCCTGCCCCAGATAATACCATGCCATAGACCTGAGGCCGGCTTCTAGAGCTTGGCCGCAAGATAGACACTCGTCAGTCAGGGGGTGTGAGCGAGCAGGGGCAACCAAGGTCTCCACCCAGCTCGTTTCTCCTCTTGCCAGAGAGATTTTCTAGAATTTCCTGACAGGCCAATAGCAGGCGCTCTTGCTCTGGCAGAGTTCTCAGGCCAATGCGCAGGTAGCGATCCCCCAGCTCGGGGAAGCTCAGACAATCCCGCACTAGGATGCCGTGCTGCCGCAGCAGCTGCTCTTGAAGCTGTGAGGCAGAGACAGGACAGCGCACCAGCACAAAATTGGCTTGGCTAGGCCAGGGATCCCAGCCGGGCAGCGCCCGCAAACCTTTGAGCAAATGCTCGCGGGCCATGGGCAACCACCTCAAGGTGCGCCGACGAAAGTCCGTGTCAGCCAAGGCGGCTGCTGCTGCCACTGCCGCCAAGCCATTGACGCTCCAGGGATCCCGCCACTGTCGCCAGCGCCGCCAGCGCTCCGGATGGCCCACCGCAAATCCAATGCGCAAGCCAGGCAAGGTAAAAAACTTGGTCAGCGAGCGGATGACAAGGGTGTTGGGGTGGGCCTCAAGATAGGGAATCAAGGTTTGGCTACGGGGCAAAGAGGCCTCCAGCCCGCCAGCCCTTGGGGAGCAGAGCTCGCTCTGGTCTTGGGGCGCGTCTCCGAGGAGAAAGTCCATAAAGGCCTCATCCACCACCACCTGCTCAAAGTAGGGCAGAAGAGGCAGAATGGCCTCCCGCGGGAGCAGCTGGCCCGTTGGGTTGTGGGGATTGTTTAGCCAGAGCACCTTGCCGCTCTTGTTGGCGGGGAGCCCTTCTTGCAGCAAAGCAGCAGTGGCTGATCCCGGACAAGACCACCAATCCAGTGGCTTGATGACTGCCCCTGCTGCCCGCAGTGCCCGCTCGTAGTCGCCAAAGGCGGGACGAGGCAGCCACACCTCCCGCCCCTCCGCCTCCCGAGCCGCCCAAGTGAGCAATTCTGCCGCTCCGTTGCCGACAAAAATCCACTCTGGATCAACTGACCAATGCTGCGCCAAACAAGCGCGTAGCTCTCGATAGTCGGGGTCCGGGTAGCAGCTAATTGCAACCGGCTCGGGTGCCTCCAACGCTTGCACCAGGGCTTGCACAACCGACTGCGGCGGGCCCAGGGGATTGAGGCTAGCGGAGAAATCCAAAATGGCCTCCGAAGGGCAACCAGCAATTGCTGCTGCCCAGGCCCGATTGCCCCCATGTTGAGGCCGTTGCACGCTAATCCTCTAAGGACTCCATCCTGCTTCCGCCAATAGGGACTCAGATTAGCCGCAAGGACTCTGTCCCCCTACACCCGCACTTTCAAGACTTGTGACCAGCTGCCACCGCATCGCGAAAAGCTTTGCCGGCCGTGAACGTGGGAACAACGCTAGCCGGAATCACCATCTTCTCATTGGTTTTCGGGTTGCGGCCTTCCCGTTCTTTGCGCTTGCGGGCCTCAAAGGAACCGAAGCCCACTAGGGTGACCTTCCCCTTGGGTTCCCCGTTTTCATCGCGGGAGGCAACCTCTTCAACGATGATCTCCAGTGCTGCCGTCAGGACAGCCTCAGCCTCTTTTTTGGTTACGTTGGCGCGATGAGCGACGGCTTCCACAAGCTCTGCCTTGTTCATCCTAGTCTCCTCAATGAGCTGGGCAATGGGTTGAAAGCCTTCTCTGGCCGTGTTTTTCCAAGTTGGCGCTAGCAGGGCGGAGCACCTACGGCTCAGAGAAGTTGTAGCTGGAGAAGCAGGGCTAGCCCTACCCTAGGTCAAGGCACAGCCACTGCCGATGGCAGGATTGTAGCCATTGGGTTCCAAATCACTGACCTATTTTACAGCCAAATTAAGCTAGAAGCCGGCTGGAGAAGGAGTTTAGGGACTCTGTCCCACTAAGGCAATGGAGGAGAAGAGCGGAATTTTTCGGCCCATAATGCTCCCTGCTAGGGAAAGGGGACAGCTGGAGGATCACGAGTTGCTTTGGAAGTAGGCCCGCATGATCTGGCGGAAGATAGGGGCTGCTCGGGTTCCGCCCCCGCCACCACTGTTTTCCAGAAAGACCACGACTACCAGCTCCGGACGGTCAGAGGGAGCATAGCCGACAAACCAGGCGTGGGATCGCCGCGGCGGATCCTCGGCAGTGCCGGTTTTGCCGGCGGCTGGGGGAAAGCCTGGCCCCAGGTTGGCGTTGCCACCAGTGCCGTAAACCACCACATCTCGCAGCCCCTGTTGCAAGATCTCCAGGGTAGCGGGGGAGAGACCTACCTTCTGCCGCAGGGGCACGGGACTTTCCGGGATCACCTGCTGCGAGAGCAAGGGACGCACCCGCCAGCCACCGTTGGCCACTGCTGCTGTTACCACCGCCATCTGCAGGGGCGTGGCGGTGATAAACCCCTGGCCGATGGACATGTTCACTGTATCGCCCACGTACCAGGGCTCCCCCCAGTGGCGCTGTTTCCACTCGGCGTCAGGCACCAGGCCAGCAGCTTCCCCTTTGAGGCCGATCCCAGTAGGCTGGCCCAGCCCAAAGCGGCGCGACCATTCTTGCAAGGGGGCGGCCTTGGTACCCAGGGCAATCTGGTAGAAAAAGGTGTCGCTGCTGTAGGCTATCGCCTGGCGGTAGTTCAGCCGCCCAAAGCCAGCCCGGTTCCAGTCCCAAAAGCGCCAGCCGCCTACTGTGATGTAGGGAGCCGTCTGCAGCACCGTATCTGGGGGGAAGACCCCCGACTCGATCCCAGCGGCGGTGGTGATGATTTTGTAGGTGCTAGCAGGAGGGTAGGGCCGTAGGGCGCGGTTAAGGAAGGGAAAGTCCTGTTTTTGCAGGCTCTCCCACTGGGCTTGGGTGATGCGGCTGGAAAAGAGGTTGGGATCAAAGGTGGGATAGCTGGCCATAGCCAGGATCGAGCCGTCGCGGGGATCCATGGCAACCACTGCTCCTTTCTGCTGGCCCAGGGCTTGCTCTGCCACCTGCTGCAGCCGCACGTCCAGGGTCAGCTGCAGAGTCTTGCCCGGTTGAGGAGGCTGTTCGCCCAGCACCCGCAGCACTTCTCCTAGAGCGTCCACCTCCACTTGGCGCCCACCCCACTGGCCGCGCAGATGACTCTCAAACAATTCCTCCACCCCCATCAGGCCGACAATATCCCCCAGGCGGTAGCTGGGATCCGCCTGCAGCTGCTCTAGGGGGATCTCGCCGGTGTAGCCCAGCACGTGGGCGGCCAAGCTGCCATGGGGATAAAACCGCACTGTCTCTGCTTCCACCATCACCCCCGGCAGCTCGTGGCTTCTTTCTTCCAATCGGGTCACGACCTCGGGGCTGGCGTTGCGCAGGATGCGCACAGGAAAGAGAGAGCGGTAGCCCGCCTGTTCCAGTTTCTGGACAATCTCCTCGGGAGCCATCTCCAGATACTGGGCCAGCTTGGGGATCGTCTCCTGCCAGCCCTGCCGCGACTGCACCAAGGGCCAGAGAAAAACTGAGTAGGACAGTTGACTACCCGCCAGCAACACGCCGTTGCGATCCACAATGCGTCCCCGTTCCGGCGGCTGGGGCAACAGGCGAATGCGGTTGGTGTCGGCCAACTGGCGGTAATACTGAGTGCGCACCAGTTGCAGGTAGGCCAGGCGGGATCCCAGTCCTCCAAACAGCAGCCCGCTGGCCAGCAAGAGCAAGGCAACGGACCGATAGCCTTGACCTACCGTTTTGGCCGGGGGGGATCCCAGCCAGGGGGGGCTACCAGACGGCGGTGGGGAAGGGACTCGCCGCGGCCCAGCCGGCTTGAAGGGGGAGGGTTTCCGCTCCCCTAAAGCCCTGGAGCTGGGCGGGGCAAGAGGGTAAAGTTTGGCCATGAAGAACTGCTGGAAGAAGAACGGGAGCCGACCCTGGGCCCAGCTAGGTGGGCAGCCTCAGCCTCTATTCAGTATCTCGAGCTTCGCCAGGCCTCGTCCAGGAAAAACGGCTCTGGATAAGGCAGGGCGACGACTGCGCCAGGCAGCCTGGCTGATGCTGGGCAATGGCCTGCGCTTGGGGGTGTCTGGGGCCTATTTCGTCCTGTTGGCGCGGCTGCTGGGTCCAGAAGCGTTTGGAGTGTTCTCCGCCATCTTGGCCTGCAGCAACCTAGCTGCCCCCTTTGGCTACTGGGGCCAATCGGAATTGCTGATCCAGCGCCTAAGCAACCGGAGATCTGCCGCGGTTGCCCCGGAGATCAGTCCCAGCCTGTGGCTGGCCGGACTGGTCTGCAGTGGGATGGTGCTGCTGTTAACACCTCTGTTGAGCCTTTGGTTGGCCGAGACCTCACCCCTTGAGGTGGGGATCCTCCTGGGGAGCGACCTGCTGTTTATTGCCCTTCCCGAAGTGTACAGGGGGATCCTGATTGGGCAGGAACAAATTGCTGGGGTGGCTCTCATTGACACGGGCATGGCGCTGGGGCGATTGAGCGCCGTACTGCTGGCGATGGTTTTGGACTGGGGATCCCTAACCCAATGGGCCATCCTCTACGGGCTGATGGTGCTGCTGGTGCTGGCGGGGATGAGCTGGGGAATGCGGCAGTGGTGTGCCCCTTCTCGCCTCCCGGCTTTGGACTGGCAAGAGGTAAGGGCACGGCTGAGGGCGGGTTGGGACTTTGCCCTGGGGCTGGCCGCGGCGAAAACCTTCACCGACTTGGACAAACTGCTTTTGCCCCGCCTGGCCTCAACAGCAGCGGGGGGACTCTACAGCGCCGCCTACCGGGTCATCAACTTCTCGCAAACGCCGATGATTGCTCTGCTCACCAGCCATTTTGCCGAGCTGTGCCGCCAGGGTCAGCAGGGCCTATCCCACGGCTGCCGCTACGCCTGGCAGCTTTTCCCCTGGGTGGTGGGCTACGGCAGCTTGGCTACTGTGGGGGTGGCCCTGGGCTCCTACGGGATCCCTTGGCTGCTGGGATCCGCCTACCAAGAGACTGCCCTCATCCTCCGCTGGCTGAGTCCAGTCATTTTGCTGGAAGGGATCCACCTGCTGTTGTCCCACCTGCTCACTAGTGCTGGCCTGCAAAAGCTGCGCAGCCGCCGACAGCTGGCAGCCCTGGTCCTGAATGGAGCTTTGAACGGGCTCTGGATCCCGGCGTGGGGGTGGCGAGGGGCAGCCCTGGCCACCTTACTCTCAGAAGTGACCCTGGTGCTGGCCTTGCTGCTGCTGCTTTGGCAGCAATTGGGCCCTCAGAAGGGAGGTAAGCCAAGCTCAAGCTAGAGGGTCTTGACGATGTAGGTGGCCTTGGCGTCCGGACCAAAGCTGATGACATCCCCCGACTTAAGCTGGTGGGTAGAAATTTTCTGGCCGTTGATCATCAGGCCGTTGGTGCTGGGCCGGCCCTCCAGGTCTCCATCTAAAATGCGGTAGTAGTATTCCCCCTCCCTTTCAGCAGGAATGCGCAGCAGCATGGCGTGGTAGCGGGAGGCGTACTGAGAGTTGAGACAGATGTCGTTGGCCAGGTCGCGACCGATAAAGTATTTGGCGGCGGTCAGTACCTGCGTGCGGCGGCCATCGCGGTCTTCCACAATGAGGAGGTGCTGCTGAGTACTTGGGGGAGAAGGCGCAGAACCAACCATAGCTCCTTACCGCTGCAACTGCCAGGCTTAGCATACACTATAGTCCAGCCCCGCCCTTGGCCAAGGTAGAGCCTAAGACCAGTCAGGCAAACTTTGCAGCAAGGGGCCAACCCAGCCAGGAAAGAGGGTGTAGGCCCCTACTGCCCACTGGGCCATGCCAACGATCACCTCGGATTTGGACTGGCAAACCGCCTCCCAGATGGCTGCCGCCACCTCTTCTGGCTGGCTTACCCAGAAGCTCTCCAGGGCCTGCTGCATTCGCTGCCGTGCCCCGCTAGGGTGGGTTAAGTTTTCCTCGGCAGAAACCTCCGCTTCCGTCTCCTCCACAAAGACGGCCCGCTTGAGAAAATTGCTGTTGACTAGGCCCGGATGGACAGCGATGACCTGGATGCCGTGGGGTTGCAGCTCTAGACGCAGCGCCTCCGTCAGGCCACTGACTGCGTACTTGCTGGCACAATAGGCAGCCATCTGCGGCAGGGGCATTTTGCCACCTATGGAGCCGACGTTGACAATCTGGCCTTTCTTGCGCTTGAGCATGTCGGGGAGCACCGCCCGGATAGTGTGCAGATAGCCCCAGAAGTTCACTGCCAGCAGCGCCTGCCAGTGTTCCAACGTAGTCTGCAGGAAAGGACCGCTCAGGCAGATGCCGGCGTTGTTGATGAGGCAGTCAATGCGCCCATAGCGCTCCAGGGTGGCCTCGACCAGCTTTTGCACCTGCTCCGGCTGCGTTACATCGGTGGGGACGGCCAACACCTCCGCATTGAAGCTTTGCTCCAGCTCGATAGCCGTCTGCTTCAGGGTTTCGGCGGTGCGGGCAGCCAGCGCCAGGCGGTAGCCACCGCGGGCGAAGGTGAAGGCTGTTGCCCTACCAATACCCTCGGAAGCGCCTGTAATTAAAACAACATTGGCCATCCTCCTGCTCCCCGGAACTTCTTTTTCTGTTGTAGCTTCTCCCGCCCTTGGGGAGCCCCTGATAGGCTTAGAGTACGGAATGCCAGTGAAGATAAGGGCTATGGCCTCCACCTACTCGTTTGATATTGTTAGCGACTTCAACCGGCAGGAGTTGGTGAACGCGCTGGATCAAGTGCAGCGGGAGGTCAAGCAGCGCTATGACCTCAAGGATACTCAGACGGAAATTAAGCTGGAGGAGGGATCCCTGACCATCACCACCGCCAGCGAGATGGCTCTCAACTCGATTCGGGATCTCCTCCTAACCAAAGCGGCCAAGCGGGGCCTCTCTCTGAAGATCTTTGACTTTCAGCCCCCGGAAAGTGCCGCTGGCAACCGGGTGCGCCAGGTGGTTCGCCTTAAAAAAGGCATCGACGCAGCGTTGGCCAAGCAGATTGCCAAGCAAATCCGCGACAACTTTAAGAAGGTGCAGCCCTCCATTCAAGGGGATCTGGTGCGGGTTTCCGGTAAAGACAAAGATGAGCTACAGGCGGTCATTCAAATGCTCAAGCAGCAGGATTACCCGGTAGCGCTGCAGTTTGTCAACTACCGCTAGCCCAGCAACAGCGGGCAAGGTTCCCGCCGCCCCTTGGCTTTAGGCTTTCTGGGAGCCAGCCCACAGAGAAGGCCAGAATCCTTTACCATGGGTAGTGATCTCCATCTCCAACTGCAGTTCTACCCCGATGTACACCATTTCTGAGTTTGATCGCCTAATCCAGTTTCTCCCGGTGGAGATCCGCCCCGAGGTGCAGATTGAGATTGGCTCCCCTGACCAATCTCGGGTTGTGCAACCACTCTGGCGCTTCCCCTGGCAGAAGTACACCCGCTTTGCCATTGACCTGAGCCGTTGGCAGAAGCTGAGCCCCGATCAACAGAAGATCTACTTTTTGCGGGAAGCCGTGATGGCCACTGAGCTGGCCTTGGGAGACAACTGGTCAGCGCTGTTGCTGTATCCTGCTCTCATTGGGGCGGGCACGATGGGCATTGTGGTGGAGCTGCAGATGGGGGATAACCTCGGCGTGGGCTTGGCAGCTGCTTTGGCAGCATCGGCGGCGTTTCTTTTGCGCAAAGCAGAGAAAGGCCAGAAGGCCCAGGTGGCAGCTGATGAGTTTGCCGTGCGCTATGCCTCCCAAAATGGCTACACCTCTGAACAGGCGGCTGCCATTCTGCTGAGTGCCCTGCAGCAGGTGGCTATCCTCGAAGATCGCGTTAAGAGCGACTACGACACCACCATGCGCCACCGCAACCTGGAGTTCCTGGCCCAGCGGGGTTTGGGATCCGGCACCTTGACCATCAATCCCAAGTACCGCAACAAGGGCCAGAACCCCAACCCGTACCAAAATCCCTTTCAGCGTTGAGCAGTTCCTGCAAACTAGGTGGGGGATGACTCCCGACCCTCATCTTTGTTGAGTAAGCACAACATGGCTGACGCCACGCTGCGCGAACAGATAGCGTACGGCTTCACGCTTCACTGACTTGTTGGTACAGAGGTCTCAGCATGCTGCCACCGTGCAACCCACGGCGGAAACCAGTCAGGGGAGCTCTCCAGAGATTTAACTCAATCTCTTCAACTGAAGCACGAACGGCTTTCATCCCGACACTGATTGGCTCTTCATACAGTGCGGGGCTTCCCGCCGATTAAGTTTGAGGAGCACCTAGGCTTGCTTAAGCTTCCTCTTCCAGTTCTTGGATCTCTTCCGTAGGGGTGTGTCCAGTCGCTTTGTCTTCCTCAATCTGAACTGTACCAGTGGGGTTGTAGTACCGGCGCACATCCCACTCAGCAATCCAACGGCGAATAATTGACCGCACGGTAGTTGTGCCGTAAAGAGGAGGGAGCTCAGACAGTGATTACCCAATCAGGGTAGGCCTTCTGGTAGAGACCCGCCACCTTGTGCAACATCGCTTGAATGGCCTCCTGAGCTTCCGAACAGGAACGGAGGGGGATAGCCCGCCGAATGGCCTCCATGCCGGCCCTTACAGCTTCCTCAGAAACATACTTCTGGCGCGCCATCTCAAGTGCCTTCTCCCAATCCCCTTTTTCCTGCAAGATAGACTGCTCAAAGTCGCGGGTTACTGCTCCCACTAGAATTAGCGGAGCTGCTTTTAGTTCTTCAGGTAAAGTTTCCTTGCCAAACAAGTGGCCAAGAACGCGGCAGGACTTGACCCGCTGCAGGATGCTGTACTGTGCAATCAGCTCGATTTCATCCACCAAAACCACCAAGCCCCTGAGCCCTATGGCCCGACATAGCTGAGCAGAAAAAGCCAGGCGCTGCCAGTGCAAACTTTCCGCAGGAGGTAGCTTGCTGACGGAGTGAGCCCCTGCCAGACCGTGATCCCGAAGTCTCTGCCGCACCTCTGAGAGCCTCAGAGTGGATTCACCGGCCCAAAAGCGGACAATAGCATCTAGTTTCTCATCGTCACCCTCTAGCCTTTGGTGTAAAGCTAGAGTAGCCGGCCACCAGCCCTCTCCAAATCGCCATTGGTTAACCCAAAGCTGGAACTCCTGGAAAGAAGGCTGTTTGTACTGCAGACGACCTGCAATGCCTTGGAGCCCGCGCTCAGCCATGTCAGGGAGTTCGATTTCGGCAAGGATGCGGGGAATTAGGCGACTAGGATTGCCAAGAGGCAGCTCTTTAGAGATGACAACCAGCGAAGTGGCAAAACCCTGCTTCTTTGCTTTTTCCTGTTTAGTAGAAGATGAGACTTACCAGTTCCGAAGTCCCCCTTCACGAGCATCCCCCCAGGCTCTAAGCTGGGGGCGTTGCATAATTCCCAAAACTTCTCTTCGACCTCTTGTTGCCAAAAGCCAAGTTCTGCAACCGCAAATGGATTGGGAACACCGTTTCGCAGCGCTTCAATCGCTCGCCGGGCTACAAGTGATGCACTCATTGAAGTTGAACCATAGTTGTACAAGGATTGGGATAATTGGGAGAATATACCTCGTTCTCAATTCGAGTTTGCCCGGTACTTATGGTAGGACAAAAGTTCTGATTCAATAAAATCTGGAGGAGCCATGAAGATTAGAACTGTTTTCTCAAGCTTACTCTCTGCATCTATAAACTCTCGCAAGGTTTCGTAAAGCTCAATAATTTGCCTACGAGTGAAGGTTGGACGTCCATTTTCTCTTCGCTCGTAGTAATGAAACAGACTGACAAGAATTGCTGTGCAACCGAGCTGGCGCGTAAAAAGCCTCAGAAAAGAAAGTAGAATCTCTCGAGAATTTGTCCTATCAATCCTTCGAAAAATAGCTGCCCCACGCACTTGACTAATAGATTTCAGTGTGCCTTTGAGCCACTCCTGAACCGCAAGGCACAAACCTTCTAGAGTGCCTGGACTTTGGAGAGGCTCGTAGATAAGACGGGAAATAGCCTTGCGAAAGTCGAGAGCCAGAGAGTAGTCCTGAAAAATCAGCTTCTTAATTTCTCGCTGCAACTGTATGTTGATCTCGCGGGCCTCAACTTGGTAAAGCTCCGCCAGTTCCTCTAAAGTGCAGTCTTGAAGTTCTGAGCTGGGGGAATATCCAATTTTTCTGAGAATGCTATAGCGCAGTTCTCTGGCAAAAGATTCCCAGTCCACCTTCTGAGCAAGGGCGAACCAAAAATTCTCAATTGAATGTAGATTGATGCACTCTTCGCTTAGATCAAAAAGCCGAAAAGAAGGAGGAGATAGCTTTTCCCGAAGAGATTTGTAGAGGCGGGAGTAGGAATCTTTTGGGACAACAGCTAGCTTGACGGTCGCACCACCCGCAGAGATGAAGGATCCCAGGTAGTCTTTCTCAAGACAACGCAGCCATAAATCAAGCTGTAGACAACTCTGGGTTTCCCCACTCATAGACGCTCAAACTTCAAAAGATAGTAAATATGTTCCTCACCGCGTTCATCGCGAATGCGATAGCAGCGACCTGAGCGTGTACCTGTGGATGCAGAGAAGATCAAGCGATAGCCATCCACACTATTGATTGGGTTTCGATCTAGAAGGTAAAGATGTCGCGTAAATTCTGCTTCTGTGTAGTCTGAGTTATTGAGGTGGAGAACATCGAAGACATCTCGCGCAGCTACACTTATGGAGTTAGGCAGTTGCTCCACACGCTTTCTCAGGTAGCCTGCCGCAATTCTTGCTGCCTTCCAAATGAGCTGAAGGACAGCCTGGGGATCAGTCTCTTTGCTCTTGGCGGCTCTTGCTCGCTTGATTGCCTCAGCAATAGCACTGGGCCGCTGGGATCGGAAAATCTTGCGGTCAATACGTACCCCCTCTCTGGTTGGAGATCTCCCCTTTTGCTAGCAGCTTGAGCACTGCCTACCGCTTTTGTTACTTTCTTAGTTAGCTCAACTAAGCTGGCAGCTCGCCGTCGAGAGCTTTGAAAGACTCCTCAAACATTGTTCTTCCAATTTTTCGACAAGGTAGCACTGCCAGGGAGTAAGATGCAAGACTCAGCCCCGGTTGGATTGCTCAGGGCATGCGCAGCTCCCCTTCCACCTCCAGGCGGGTGTAGGGGCCGATGGCGAGGAAGCGCTCCCCTAGCATTTCGGCAGCGGCAGGTTGGATCCAGCCCATGCGCTGCAGCAGGTGCAAAGCCAAGGCATATTTGGCCCGCGCTGCTCCGTCTTGGACCTTGATGGCCAGGCCCATCCCTTCCCCCAAGCGCCCAATGCACTGGATCCCTTCGGCCCCGGACTTGCTGACCAGCTCGCCTTGGGTGGCCCGCATCAATTCTGTGTCGAAACATCCCTCGCCAGCCACCATTTCCGAATGGTGGGTCATGGCGCGGGCAATGGCCTCCAGCTCGGGTCGCTCGCCAGCGGTGAGTTGGGCATACAGAAAAGCCAAGTGGTTGAGTTGTAACTGGTAAGTGGGCACGCCGCAGTCGTCACGGGCAAACAAAAACTCTTCCGAGGGCATCTGCAATAGATCCGCCAACTTGGCTCGCACCAGGGCTTGCACCGGATGGTGCCGCTGGGCGTAGTCCGACAGAGTCCAGTTTTGGGCGCGGCTGGCCAGGAGCATGCCAGCATGTTTGCCGGAGCAGTTGTGGCACAGGGGGCTAGGCTTGCCAGGGGGGGTGGGGCAGACCAGCAGTTCCGGGGAGAGGTCGGCGCGCCAGAGCATGCTGAACACCTGCCGCGCGTGGGCCGCGGTGCCCTGATGGGATCCGCACATGATGGCGATGTCTTTCTCAGTAAGTCGATAGCGCTCCCGGATGCCGGTGGAAAGCATGGCCAGCGCCTGAAAGGGCTTGAGGGCAGAGCGGGCAAAGACTGGGGTGGTGCTTTTGCCAGCTACGGCTAGGGAGCGTCCGCGACTATCGGCCACCACCGCTTGGCAATGGTGGATAGATTCGGTCAAGCCCTCCCGCAAGACGTGGATCAACAGTTCAGGAGCAGAGGAGCGATTTTCAAATGACATGAAATCCTGGGAAAGGGCCGACGAGTCTGGAAAGGTATGTACCCATTATCTCATACGTCCAGATCCGGCGCGAAACCTTGCCGGAAGGGGGCAAAATGGAGCAGGTGCGTTTGGATCCCTCGGCTCTACCATGTCTTCAACTCCCCTGGTGTTTTTGGTCTGTCACGGCAGCCGGGATCCGGAATACCAGCAGGCGGCAGCGGACTTGCTAGCGCGGGTGCGGCAGCGGCTGGCTCCGCAGGCGGTGGAGCTGGTTCAGTTGGAAAGTGGGTCCTTAAGCCTGGGGGAGCAGATTCACAGCCACTTGGCGGCTCAGCGGCCTAGGCTCGCCAGCCCAGTAGTGCTGGTATCGCTCTTTATGGGCGGGGGATCCCATGTGGAGGAGGATCTGCCGGCTGCTCTGGAGGAGCTTCGTGCCCGCTGGCCCCGGCTAAAGCTGCTTCTGACACCGCCCATCGGTCAGCACCCGGCCCTCCTTGATCTGTTGGCAGCGCGCATGGTGGCAGCGCAACACCTAGGCGATCCTGTACATGGCTGGATCCTATTTGGCCACGGCAGCCGCCTGCCTAGCTTTGCCGCCCAACTCGAAGCTGGGATCCGAGTGCTGGAACAGCGCCTGCCCGGGATCCTGATTCACCCGGCTTTTGCTGCCCAGCCTCCTACGCTAGAGGCCACTGTCATTCGCTGCTTGCGCCTAAGCCAGTACCGCCTGCGGGTGCTGCCCTTTTTCCTCTTTCCGGGGAGCTTGTTGCGCTCATTGCAAGACCAGGTGCGGCAGCTGCGGCGGCAGTGGCCCTTGTTGCAGCTGGAGGTAGAGCCACCCCTCTGGCGAGATCCCCAATTGATGCAGGCAATTGTTGAGACAGTCCAGATGGCCTGTCCTAGCTAGATGGGCTGGTCAAACCTGTCCTGCTTAAGCAGAATGGATCTTTCCAGGAGGCTGTTGGGATTCAAGATGGGCAAGGTGTATCTGGTGGGGGCAGGGCCTGGGGATCCGGGGCTGCTGACGGTGAAGGGCAAGGCCCTGCTTGCCCATGCGGATGTGGTGATCTACGATGCCCTGGTGGGATCCGCCATTTTAAATTTGATCCCCCCAACGGCAGAACGAATCTACGCTGGCAAGCAATGTGGCGCCCATACCCTCCCCCAGGAGCAGATCACGGCCTTGCTGATTGAGAAAGCCCAGACAGCAGCCGTAGTGGTGCGCCTGAAGGGGGGGGATCCCTTTATCTTTGGGCGGGGGGGAGAGGAGATGTTGGCGCTGGTGCAGGCCGGGATCCCCGTGGAGGTGGTGCCGGGAATTACGGCGGGCATAGCTGCCAGCGCCTATGCCGGGATCCCGCTCACCCATCGAGAGCTCAGCTCCTCAGTTGCCTTCGTAACTGGCCATGAGGCGGTGGGGAAATACCGCCCCCAGGTCAATTGGCGCGCCCTAGCCGAGGCTGTGGAAACCTTGGTGATCTACATGGGCATTCATAACCTCGGCCACATTGCCACCGAATTGTTGGCCGGCGGCAAAGCTCCCGATACACCAGTGGCCTTAATCCGCTGGGGTACCACTCCAGAGCAGGAGATCCATCTGCTGCGCTTGGACAGCTTGGTTGCCCAGCCACCGCCAGTGTTGCCCCCTGCCATTGTGGTTATTGGAGCGGTAGTCACGCTGGCCAACGTCTTGCCCACCTTGCGTCCTTTGCCTCCCCTACCGGCAGGGTCTTGATGAAGGTTTTTCTGCGCAAGCTGGCTGCTCTCTGCTCCGCCTACTACGCCTACATGCTGGAGTACCGGGCGGAACTCCTTTTGTGGGCGTTGGCTGCATCTTTACCCTTAATCATGATGGGGCTCTGGAGCGAGGCCGCTCGCTCGGGGAACTTTGCCCTATCTTCCCTGGAGTTCATCCGCTATTTCCTAGCGGTGTTCCTGGTGCGCCAGTTCACCATCATCTGGGTAATCTGGGATTTTGAGCGAGAGATTGTGGAGGGGAAGCTCTCGCCGCGTCTGTTGCAACCTCTGGATCCTGCTTGGCACCACGTGGTTAGCCACCTCATGGAACGCCTTGCCCGCCTTCCCTTTACGGTGGCTTTGCTTGCCCTCTTCTTCTTGCTCTACCCCCGCGCTTTTTGGATCCCCTCTTGGCAACAAGTGGCCCTTGGATCCCTGGCTATTCTGTTGGCTTTTGCCCTGCGTTTTCTTATGCAGTACACGCTGGCCCTGCTGGCCTTTTGGGTGGAGCGAATATCAGCTCTAGAGCAGTTTCACTTTTTGGTGTACTTGTTCCTCTCGGGTGTAATTGCCCCCTTAGAGGTGTTTCCGCCGGCAGTGCGCCAGGTCTTAGCCTGGACGCCCTTTCCCTACTTGGTGCATTTTCCCGCCAGCCTCTGGGTGGGGATCCCGCAAGACCTCCTGCGCGGTTTTGGCATGAGCCTGGCTTGGCTGGGGCTGTTTTGGCTGGTCAACCGTTGGCTATGGCGAAAGGGCCTGCAACGCTACTCAGGGATGGGGGCTTAGTCCTTGCTGCCCGCAGAGCCTGAACTGCCTCCAGCCCCCTGCAGCGATTATCATGGGCTAGGGATCTCCAGGTTAACTGCGAGGATCTCAGGAGTCTCTCCTGCGTCAACTCCCCTTTGGGTCATTATGAAGCGTGTCCTCGTTGTGGATGACGATCCCCTTGCCCTCAAGGTGCTAAGCCGCCATCTTAGCCAGCATGGCTATCGGGTTTGCACAGCCACTTCCGGCAGAGAAGGATTGCGCCTGTTTGCTGAAGAGCAGCCGGATGTGGTGGTGTCGGACGTGGTGATGCCGGAAATGAACGGTTTCGAGTTCTGCCGGCAGCTGCGCCAACAGCGGGGTGGTGAGCTCGTCCCCTTTATCTTTCTCTCTTCCCGGGGCGAATTGGGCGACCGCATTCAGGGCTATGAGTGGGGAGCCGATGACTACATCATCAAGCCCTTTGAGCCATTGGAGTTGGTGGCCAAGATCGAGGCGCAGATTGAACGATCCCGCCGCACTCAATTAGAGATCCTCCGTCTCATCCAGCAGCAGAACTCCGCTAAAGCTGAAACTGCCCCTCGCCCTCGCTTGGCGGAGCTCAAGTTAACCCCCGCCGAGGAGCGGGTGTTTCGGGAGGTGGTCCAGGGCTACACCAATAAGCAGATTGGCGAAAGGCTGTGCATTAGCCCACGCACTGTCCAGACCCACCTGACTAATATTCTCAGCAAGCTTTCTCTGGAAAACCGCTCCCAACTGGTGCGCTTTGCCTATGAGCGGGGCTACATTTCCCAGGCAGAGCCGGGCGATAAAGGGGTCCCTCCCTCAAGCCAAATGAAGCCTTAAAACAGCAGGGGTGGCCTTGCGCACGCGGCACGGGATCCGCTCCCTGCCCAGGCGGACAAAGGCCTCATAGCGGTGGCAGCCCGAGAAGCCGTAGTACTTTCCCTCCACCTCCAAAACCTCAATCGGCTCCTGCAGGCCTATTTCCTGGATGGAAGCCATCAGGGCCCGCACCTTCTCCGGATCCGTTCGCCGCGGCAGCGGGCGACAAATCTGCTGCAGGGGAATCTCGCGAATCTCCACCATGCCAACTCTCCTTCTGCGTTGGACCTCTTAATCATACTCGTTATGAGTTTGGTTTGTCAGCCCTTGGCAAGAAGGAGGAAGGCATGGCAGGATAACGCCGTTTCCCCTTTGCGCCTTCGCAAGAAGCCAAGCCATATGTGGCCACTCCTCAAAGTTCTGTGGGGAAAGCTCGCCTCTCCAGCCAAGACGGCGCCCCAGCCTAGCAGCCCTCTCCCTGGAATGCCCTTGCTGCCACCTGGGAACCTGCCGCCTCAGTTACAGCAGCCCAGCAAGGCAGGGCTTACCGCAGCCCAGCAGGGAGAGAAACCTAGGGTGTTGCTCTCTTCTCCGGAGCAATCCCCCGACGCTGAGGCAGGAGAATCCCGTATTGGCCCAGCTCAACCTACCTCCGCGGCCAAAAGCATTAGCCATCTCTGGGCCTTGAGCGATAGCGGATCCCGGATTTCTCGCATTGCCGCCACCAGCAACAGTGGCCGTCGTGCTGTCAGCTCTATTGCAGGGGTTGTGAGGCCGAGAATAGACAGGTAATGTTGGAGGTTGCCAAGCATGCTGGAGATAATCTTTAACGCAGCCAACTGGTTCGCGCTACCTTTTTGGGCCTTGATGATTCTGCTGCCGGGTTGGGGGGTAACCCGTAGGGTAATGGCATCGCTCTTGCCCACTGCCCTTTTGGCAGCAGTTTATCTCTATCTTCTGGTGAGCGGGTTTAACGCAGGGACTCTTGGAGAGTTTTCCAATCCCCAGCTTTCTCTGAGCACTCTGACGGCTCTCTTTAGCCAGCCCTCGGTGATGGCTACGGGATGGGTTCACTACATCGTCATGGATTTGTTTGTGGGGCGCTGGATCTTCCTGGAGGGGTGGGAAAAGCGGGTATGGACCACCCATTCGCTACTTTTGTGCTTGTTTGCCGGGCCAGTGGGCTTGCTCTCCCATCTGCTTACGGTGGCGGTTGTCCAGGCATATCGGCAGAAGCAGTCAGGACTGCCGCAGGAGTCGGCGTAACCGCTCCCTACCGCTGCAGATTCCGTGGTTCAGGGCCAAGGGTGTGGCAGGTTTTTCGGCCTGCCTGTAGAAGGCTAGGGGTGGGGCGCCACAACAAGGGGCTGGAGGGAGGGATCCCAGGGTCCCCCAGCAAGACGGAGTTCTTAGAGGCTAGGATCTGGGATAGGAGCCTTCGGCCTTGAGGCCGGAGAGACGGTTCAATGAGGACTAGAGGCGTAACTTGGTTTCCCCCGCTTCAGCTTGACCTGCGTCCCCAGCAGTGGCTAGAGAGCTGCCTTGGAGCAGCAGCCGCGGTGGCCCTTACGGCTGGAGCGGCCTGGGGGCGGCCTGTACTAGAGGTGCGCATGACCATGGGCCTGCCCATCAGCCCCAATTACTGGTACATGGTGGCCCTTAGCCGAGCCGGTAGCCCCGGTCCCACTGCCAACCTGGTGGATCCCAGTGTCCGCGTCGGGCCCAATGAGTACGCTTTTGTGCGGGACTGGGACTACCTCATTCGGGTTACCCCCCTCAACGAGGAGTCCGTCTTGCAAGCCACCATTCAGCGCTTTGGTGAGCAGGAGCGGGAGTTTGCCGTCGGCTTCAACCAGGTGCGGGTTGAGCGCGTTAACCGTGACCGCGACACCCTTAGGTTCCGAATCGACCTCTCGGAGTTAGAAGGCCTAGACGGGCAAAACCAGGATATCCAGGTGGCTTTGCTCACCGCCCGCGCCCCCTTTCGCGTTGCTCCCGAAGAAACGAATCTAGCCATTGATGCCACTCGCGGCGAGCTACCCAACTACTATCGCCTCAGTCTCTCCAACCAGCGGCAAGTGGTCGTCGACGATCCCCAACGCCAAGAGACGATGCGCCGCAGCCGTGAGTTACTCCAACAAAGTGGCTCTGGAGGCGGTCTCACGCGCGAGCTCATTGAGGGAGGAGCGCTAGAGATTTTGGCGGCCAACATCCTCACCTTTGAGTTACATCTTCTTTCCGGTTTCTAGGGATCCCCTGCGTGGGAAGTTGTCAACTCAAACCTGCAGAACCCCCGTGCTGTAGCCGTAGGGTCAGCGGCAGGAGGATGTCAGTCTAGGTGGCAGGTGGCCTCTGGCTTTGGTCTGCAAAAGATAGCTAAGGAGACTGCCGTGGTACAGGCAAAATGGGAGCATTTTGAACACATGGCCGACATTGGCGTCCGCGGCTATGGGGCAACGCCAGAGGAAGCTTTTGCCCAGGCAGCTCTGGCCCTAACCGCTGTAATCACTGACCTGGATAAGGTGGCTCTGACGGAGCGGATAGAGATCGAGCTAGAAAATTCAGGCGATCTAGAACCTGTGTTGGTGGATTTTCTCAACGCAGTGATCTACGAGATGGCAGTTAGAGGAATGTTGTTTGGAAAAGTTGAAGTGCATCTTGCAGAAGACCATCTCAAGGCTAGCCTGTGGGGGGAAAGAGTTGACCGCATCAAGCACCGACCGGCAGTAGAAGTTAAAGGGGCAACTTACACGCAACTCAAGGTGGCCCAAGAGGGTGAGCTTTGGGTGGCACAGTGTGTGGTGGACGTGTAAGGGAGGCAGTCTATGGATATCAGAAAACTTGAGCGTGTAGATGAGACGGTCTGGCGCATTCCTCCTAAAGGCAAAATGCGTGTCCCGGTCCTCATCTTTGCCGATGAGGAGTTAATCCGGGAGATGGACGACAAAGTGGCTGAGCAGGCCAGCAACGTGACCACCTTGCCAGGGATCGTGGGAGCGTGTTACGTGATGCCGGACGCCCACTGGGGCTATGGCTTTCCCATTGGTGGGGTGGCCGCCTTCGATGCGGAAGAAGGGGGAGTGATTTCCGCTGGCGGAGTGGGATTTGACATCTCCTGCGGGGTAAGAACCCTGCGGACGGGGCTGACGCGCGAAGAAGTGGAGGAAGCAGCAGAACCCTTAGCCAATGCCTTGTATGCCAGCGTACCGGTAGGGCTCGGCAGCCGCAGCAAGCTTTCCTTGAGCGACAAAGAGATGGAAGCCATGCTGGAAGGTGGGGCAGAATGGGCTGTGGCTCAAGGCTACGGCAAGAAGGAAGACCTAGAGCGCATCGAAGAACATGGCCGCATGCGGGGAGCAAAGCCAGGCGAAGTCTCCGCCTACGCCCGTGAGCGCCAGCGGCGCGAGATGGGAACCCTAGGCTCAGGTAACCACTACCTCGAAGTCCAGGTTGTCGATGAGATCTACGATCCCGAGGTTGCCGAGAGTTTTGGTCTCAAGCAAGGGGAAGTCGTCATTACTATTCACTGCGGCTCGCGGGGCTTGGGTCACCAGATTGGCACTGAATATTTGAAGAAGATGCAACAGGCGGCTAAAGAGCACGGCATAGAACTACCTGATCGCGAGCTGGCGTGTGCGCCCTTGCAGTCCAAAGTGGGGCAAAGCTACCTGGGAGCAATGCGGGCAGCCGTCAACTGCGCCTTGGCTAACCGCCAGATCATCACCCACTGGGTGCGCCAGGTATTCGCCGAGCTTTTTCCCAAGGCTGAACTCGACCTCATCTACGATGTCTCCCACAACACCTGTAAAGAGGAAACCCACGTCATAGAGGGGAAAAAACGCCGCCTGTTTGTCCACCGCAAAGGGGCAACGCGCGCTTTTGGGCCTGGCCACCCAGAGCTCCCTCAAGCTTTTCGTTCTGTTGGTCAGCCGGTTATCATCGGTGGCTCCATGGGCACGGCCTCCTATATTCTAGTTGGCACCGAGCAAGGCGAGGCACTTTCCCTCTCTTCAGCTTGCCACGGCGCCGGAAGGGCAATGAGTCGCAACCAGGCCCTCAAGGCCTGGACAGGGCAGGAGATTATCGAACAACTGCGACGGCGCGGCGTCATTGTGCGCAGTCCTTCTCTGCGGGGGGTAGCTGAGGAAGCGCCCCAGGCCTACAAAAACGTGGACAAAGTTGTGCGCGCTGCCGACCAAGCCAAGATTGCGAAACTCGTAGCGCGCTTAAAGCCCATTCTGTGTATCAAAGGCTAGCTATTCCCCAACAAGGGGAGGCCATTTTTGGGGGCTTAATGGCCCCTTTTTTGTTGTTGCCAATTCCTAGGGAAACAGTTCGGCAGTCTAGGCACTTGAAGAGAGGCCAATCTGGATTTTCCAACTTCTAGAGAAGCTGTTGAGTGCTCAGCTGCAGCCAGTGCTTTAGCGAAGCGGACAGCTTATCCACATGAGGTTTTGCCGTGCTTGTGAGTTATTCCTCAAGATGTGTTTGCCCAAGCACGGATCCCCTAGAAGAAGTTGGCGTGTGCTTCCTCCTTTGGTATACTGCGCTTTGTACCTCGATACTGCAGGTGCTTTATGACTGCCACTTACCTACCCTTAGCCCAGACTTTTCTGCCCCGTCCTTCTCGCGTTCGCGATCTGCTGCTGGTGGTGGGAGGGAGCCTAGTCGTAGCAGCTCTAGCGCAGGTGCGGATTCCTTTGCCTTTTACGCCGGTACCCATCACTGGACAAACCTTTGGGGTAATGCTGGTGGGGGCAGGCTTGGGGGCCAGGCTGGGCTTTCTTGCCTTGCTGCTGTATCTGCTGGAGGGGTTACTAGGACTGCCCTTCTTCTCCGGCGGCGGAGCCGGTCTCAAACACCTAACTGGGGCAACAGGAGGCTACCTGCTGGCTTTTCCCCTGGCTGCAGCGCTGATGGGCTGGTTTGTAGAGCGCTGGGGGGCGGATCGCAGTCCTTGGAAGATGGCAGCAGCCATGCTCTCCTGCTCAGTTTTGATCTACGCTCTGGGAGCTACCTGGCTGGGAGTATGGCTGAACGAGAATGTCGGCCCCACCTCCGTCTTGGCGGTGCTCAGCAAGGGGGTGTTTCCCTTCATCCCCGGCGATGGGTTGAAGTGTGGGCTGGCGGCAGTCCTGTTGCCCGCCACTTGGCGCTGGCTAGGGCGGAAGCAGCCAGCAGCTGCTCCCGAATCCTAGGGGGCGGGATTGGCCTGGCGAGAATCTAAAAAAAAGATGATGTTTGCCGGGATCGAGTTCTTTTTCTGGGATTCTAGTACTTGATCAAAGCGGTGTTCAAAGCCACCCATTAATGGAGCGCTTCTTATTTTGCTCTAGGGCTTTGTAGGTCGCTGGCCGGTCGCGACAGGCCCCCTTTGGGGGCTATTTTTATTGAATTGACAGCGCTGAAGAGTTTTTGATAGCTGAGAACCTGAATACAACTCGGTGAGGGATGGGGGTGCGGCACTGGACTTTATAGGCCCCCCGCAACGAGGGGGTAGAAGGTCTTGGCTGTAGAAATTCCCGTGGCTGCATGCATCTAAATGAGTGCGGGGGGAGGTTAGGTTTTAACAGGCACTTTTTTCTCCAACCACTCGGCCACTTGGTTAGCCAGATCAACTCCCTGTAACTGACTGATCTCCCGCAACATCGTTGGGCTAGTAACGTTAACCTCCGTCAGCCGCTCACCAATTACGTCAATGCCTACAAAGTAGAGTTTCTCCTGGCGCAGTACTGGCGCCAAAGCTGCGCAGAGAGCCCGTTCTTTTTCGGTAATCTCAGTTTTCTCCACCCGACCGCCGGCAGCCACATTGCCGCGAAAATCCCCCTCGCCGGGAATGCGATTGACGGCGCCCAAAGGTTCACCCTCTAGCAACAAAATGCGCTTATCTCCCGCTGCTGCCTGGGGCAGATACTCTTGCACCATCACGGGCAGCCGGCCAAATTGAGTGCTCAGCTCGATGAGGGAATTGAGGTTGGGATCGCCGGCGTTGGCCCGCAGGATCCCTTCTCCTCCTTTGCCGCCCAGGGGCTTGAGCACTGCTTGCCCCACCTGCTCGACAAATTGGCGGAGCAAGGCCTTATTGCTGCTAACACAGGTGCGCGGGATCCACTCTCTAAATTGCAGGGCATAGAGCTTTTCGTTGGCGGAGCGGATGCCAGCGGGATGGTTGAGTACCAAGGTACGACTGGGAGGGAGGCGATCCAAGAGGTAGGTGGCATAGAGATAGGCCGTATCCACCGGCGGATCCTTGCGCATCCATACCGCCTGCATTTGGCTCAAGGGCACCAGGCGCCGTTCTTTGACCTCGTACCAGGGATCCGCCTTTAGATCCAGCCGGATTTCAGATACCGCCCCCCAGGTTTCTCCCTGATCCCAGTAGAGATCGGCTAGTTCTAGGCAAAAAATGCGGTGCCCGCGTCGCTGCAGCGCCTCCATCAAGGCAACGCTGGTGTCGTGGCCCACCTGCAACTGGGGCAGTGGATCGAGGATAAAGGCTACCTGCATAGAGGGTTAGGGTTCACAGACGAAGGGCTGCCCTGAGTATGCAATAAATCGAGGCCAATTCAACTAGAAGGCCATCTCGGCAAGGGTTGCCAGAACAGCTGGCGGAGAGCCATTGTTAACTTCCTCTTAACCTCAGCAGGCGGTGCAAACGTTAGCCTGGTAGCTAGGGGTCTTTGTGAGCTAGCGGTCAGTTGCTAGCGGGGTTGATCGAGTTTCTAGACTGCTTGTAGGGAATAGCCAGCCTGTGAGTGCCCCTCCCTCTCAGCCCTTGGAGCCGGTTCGCATTGAAACCACGCGGGACTTGCTAGCAGCCCTGCGGGAAGGACGCTCCCTGGTGGGTGCCAACCTCGAAGGTGCTTACCTCTCGCGAGGCCTGTTCGACCGCATTCAAATGCCCAAGGCCAACCTGACGCGGGCCAATTTGCGCTCCCTTAGCATGCAGCAGGCGGATCTGCGGCTGTGTAACTTTCGCCGTGCCGAGATGGAGCGGGCCAATTTTGCCGCTTCAGATCTGCGGGGATCCAGCTTCAGTCAAGCCGTGGGAGACTACAGCAACTTCACCGCTGCCAAGCTGGACAAAAGCAGCTTTCAGGGGGGGCGTTTCAGCCACTCCATCTTTCGCGCGGCTAGCCTGGTAGCTGCCAACCTGACAGAGGGGAACTTTTTCGGCGCCGACTTTCGCCAAGCCAACCTATTTCGCTGCAACCTCTCCCAGGCTGTCCTGGCCAGTTGTCAGTTGCAGGAGGCCAACCTTGACCAGGCCCTCCTGGTGGGGGCCAATCTACAAGAGGCCCAAATTGAGGGGGCCAGCTTTGTTGGCGCCGACTTTACTGACGCCAAGCTCTCCGAGGAAATGCGCAAGTTCTTGATTGAGCACGCCAGCGGCACCAACGAACTAACCCAGCGGGACACCCTCAACACGCTGCTGGCGGGGCTTCAGCCCAAGTCGCGCAAGCTATTTGGGTTGCTGTAGAGGCCTACTGGCTTGGATCCCAGGCCCGCCTAGGGGCCCAGTTTCCCAAGCGACCTCTTAAAATTGGTTGAGGTCAATGCCAGCCTCGCGGGCCATGGTTCCTATCCCCTTGGTCTTGAGGGTTTTTAGGGCCTTGGTCGAAAGACGCAGGCGGACAAACCGCTTGCCCTCTTCCCACCAGATGCGCTTCCACTGCAAGTTAACTTCCTGTAGGCGCTTGGTACGTCGATGGGAGTGGGAGATGGCAAAAGCGTTGTTGCGTTTTTTGTTGGTCAGTTGGCAACGACGTGCCATGGAATACAAGCAACTCAGCGCTGCTATTGTATAGTGTTTTTCCGTTGGTCAGCAAGTTGGGCTTGCAACTGGGCTAGCTCTGCCCTCAATTGGTTAAAGGTTTGTTGGCAATGGTTGACGCTTCTTAGAGGCAGCTCTTCGTTTTTAGCAATGCAGGTTACCTGGACAGACCCATCGGAGGTCTGGCGGGTGCGATCCACAAACACTTCCACTGTTACCAGCTTGGGGTAGGGGTTTTTTCCAGGAGGCTCGCCGGCCACCCAGTAGTCAGGGCCACTGTGGAGAATGGTGAGCTGGCAACGCTCCAAGAGGGCGCGGATTGCTTCGCTCAACTGCTCGGCTGAACCCACAAGCTGGGTAACGCAGGAGTATCGAGCCATAGGGGAAGCAAGTCACCACGGCTATCCTACCATCAAGTTTTCGGCTCCTGCAGCCGAAGGCAAGTGAGCAAAATTGCGCTCGAGAGTACCCTGCCTCGGCTTAAGCAGTCCTGCTGCGGGAAAGTGAGCTGAGTTACAACATAGAGGACGCCTTCCAGCTTTTTCCCTACGGAAAGTTGCCATGTGTAGGGTTTCCCGTTTAGCCCCTTCTCTCTTGCTGCTGGGATCCCTGAGTTTTGGCTGGATGGGTGTTGCCGCTGCCCAGGTTCAGCCTTTTCAACCGGGCGATCTGGATGGAGATGGTCATTTGACGGGGCAGGATCTCAACCTGCTGGGAGCCTATTGGCGCGGAGAGCTGCAGTTAACCAACGAGCAGATTCAAGCTGCCGATGTCAATCAGGACGGGCAGATTAGCGAAGCCGATGGGCAGGTTCTCCAGCAGCGCCTTCAAGCCGCTACGGATGCTCCCCCAGGACAGGGGCAGTTAGATTCTGCCTACTCGGGTCAGGTGGTGGATCGCCTGACGGGGCAGCCCCTGGCCGGTGTGGAGGTGGCCATTCCGGGGGCGGGGATTTCAGTGCGCACGGATGCTCAGGGTCGGTTTCGCCTGCCGGAGCCGCTGCCGGCAGAGGAGATTTTGGTAGCGCGCCTGGAGAATTACTTGCCCTATTCCCAAAGTACAAGCAGAGTTTCAGCCGGCGGGGATCGACCTTGGCAGTTGCAGTTGGAGCGCTGGGATCCCAACACAACTCTGGTCCTGGAGGCAAATGTCATCCGCCTGGGCGATAACCACTACTCCCCGGAATCCGCTGCCGCCGGGCAATTTCTTGGTCCTGCCCAAGGGGTGGAAATGACCCGCTCCTTCAGCCTAGAACGTCTGCCGCCCCGCCCACCGGTTTTGCGCATTGGATCCCTGATTGGGTTGGACACAGCCGCTGCCTATCGGGCTGGCCAGTCCCGGATCCCCACTGCCGATATGTCTCCCATGCGCGTGCTTTTGAACGGGGTAGAGGTGGAGCAGCTCCAGTTGGGAGGAGACGACCTACACATCCCTCTGCCGCTGCAGCATTTGCGCCTGGGATCGAATACGGTGACGCTGCGCACTGGCAAAACGGTGCTCCAGCCGGGCAGGATCGCTGGCGGCCCCCGGATCAGTATCCCTCTTTTTGGGGGATCCCTGGATATCGTTGTGCCGCTGGGGAGTGACACCCTCGGCCAGGATGGTGGGGCTTGGGTGGACTACGACGATGTGCAGTTGGCCAATGTCGCGATTGAGATCCCCAACTAAACGCCCAAGCTAACTTGCGCCAGTTAGGCCGTAACTTGCGCGAAGGCTTTCCAACTTCAAAGCATGACCTGGGTGTCGTTGTAGCGCTGAGCCCCTACGGGGAGGCCATTTGCGCTGCTGTTGGGGGAAAGCAAGCCACAAGCGCTGCTAGCTGCCGTGGATGGATTGGTGTACGACGAGCTGGATCAATCGCAAGCCCATTTGCCCCAGCGTCAGCCTCCTCCGCTCCACCTGCTCATTGTCGGCGTCGAAGCCCTCTCCCTGGTCTCTTGGCACCACCCGGCTGTTTGGGGAGTGCCGGCGGGCTGACGTTTGGCTGCCTGTTTCCCCGACGAGCTCATCGAGGCCATCGCGCAGGAAATCCATCCCTGGGCTATTGCCGTGCAGTGGCAGCCTGAGTTCAACTTTGAAGAGGCCCAGCCTTTTTGCCTGTTCCAGGGCAAGCAGCACTGCAGTTTTTGCCGCGCCTGGCTAGCCCTGAAGCAATGCCTCAGGTTACCTAGGGATCCTGTGCTGCTGCAGAAGACGTGGAGGCTTATCCCTCGCGATAGCTGGGGAGAGCCCTTGCTATGCTTTGCCCAGTGCCCCCCAAAAGAGGGCCTATGAGCAGGAGACAGGCACTGGCTAGAGCAGTTCTGGGCGGCTTAGCTTTTTTCGGTTTAGGTTTTGGCTGTAGTCCCAGCCCTTGGCTGCGCCAGTTTGGTACCCCTTCCTCTGACGAGGCTCGCGCCATCGCAATTGATGGAAAGGGAAATATTTGGGTGGCGGGAGTAACGGAGGGAAGCTTTTTGGGCCAAAGCTCGGCAGGGGGTGGTGATGGTTTCTTGCGCAAGTACAATCCCTGGGGCCGAGAGCTCTGGACACGGCAGTTGGGCACCCCTGCTTTAGACGAAGTTGTGGCGGTGGCAGTGGACAGGAGAGGGAACACCTGGGTGGCAGGAGTGACCTACGGCGCTTTCCCTGGCTACAGCAATGCCGGCGCAAAAGACATCTTCCTGCGTAAGCACGATCCCCAGGGTCGGGAGCGCTGGACGCAGCAGTTGGGCGGTGCTGAGCCTGACCAGGTCACTGCCATTGCCGTGGATGGCAAGGGCAATGTCTGGGTAGCCGGAAATAGCGGAGGCAAGAGCTTTGTGCGCCAATACAACGCTGACGGCAAACCCCTCTGGGTCCGCGAGCTAGGGGCCCAGGTCACTGCCCTGGCCGCCGATGGGGCAGGAAATCTCTGGATAACCGGATTCGTCCGCGACCGCACAAGGGCCGGCGGCTTTGTCGGCCAGTATGATCCCAGCGGCAACCAGGTTTGGCTGCGCCAGTTTTCCAACAAAGGGGGCGACGGCACTCTTGCCATCGCTGTGGGAGAGGAGGGAAAAGTTTGGGTGGCGGGCTATACCCAAGAGGCTCCTGCTGGACAGGCCTTGCTCCAGGGGTACAGTGTCTTTGTGCGGCAGTATGATCCCTACGGCAACGAGCTCTGGAGCCGCCAATGGGACAGCGCGAAAGGGGAGCGCCCTCTGGCCATTGCCGTGGATAGGCTCGGAAGGGTCTGGGTGGCAGGATCCACCCAGGGATTTCCTGCAAGTCGCAGCGATGCCTTTGTCCGCCTCTACGATACCAACGGCGGCGAGCTCTGGCGCCACCAGTTCGGCAGCGCCGACTTCGACTGGATCCAGGCCATGGCGCTAGACCAAGAGGGCACCCTCGGGGTGGTAGGTGTAACCTGGGGATCCCTCGCCGGAGAGCCCCATGCTGGTCTGAAAGATGTCTTTGTGCTCAAGTACGGCCGTTAGGTTGACACTCCCACCGCCTCAAGGCGTAGGGTTCTTACGTAGTGGCGCTGTCAAGACGCCTCTAGACAGTCCCCTGAGGCAAAGCCCTGCTCGCCTCAGCGGGGCGGAGCCCTCTCGCGTCCCGGACGCTTACACCAGGCGGATTTTTCACCGTGATTAGCTGCTGGCCCGGGAACGATACACCTTTTCGGCAAGTATACCCTTTTCCGCCCCCCACTCAAGTGCAGGGCTACCAAGCTATCCTTCTGGGTAGTCTCAAGGAGATGGCGAGGCGCCTGGCGCTGGCTCTATGCACCGGATAGCTGCTTTGCCGGGGGGATGGGATCCTTCCCAAGGCGGGGTCGTTTTCCTGGAGCAGGATCCGGCCCCCATCGTTGTCCTGTCGGCAGCCGACACGGATCTGACGGCCTTGAGCGCAGCCATGCGCCTGCTGCCGGCTGATTTCCCGGCGGTGCGGGCGGCTAACCTCTTGCAGTTGCAACAGCCTCTGAGCATCGACGACTACGCCGAGAAGGTGTTGCGGCAAGCTCAGGTGGTGCTCCTGCGCCTGTTGGGGGGAAGGGCCTACTGGAGCTATGGCCTGGAGGTGGCCAAAGAGGTAGCGGCAGCAGCGGGATCCACCCTGATTGTGATCCCTGGGGATGACCGCCCCGATTGGGATTTGGTTAGCCACTCCACCGTGCCCCTGGCAGTGGCCGACCGGGTGTGGCAGTACTGGCTGGAGGGAGGAGCAGCCAATGTGGCGGCTTGCTTGAAATTCTTGGCCAGGGAGTTCCTGGGACAGGAGTACGCCGTGCCAGAGCCGCAGGTGCTGCCTCGGCTGGGGATCTACCATCCCCCCCTATCCCCCCTCAGGGATCCCCACGCCCCCAAGGTAGGGATCCTGCTCTACCGCGCCCATGTTTTGGCGGGGAATACGCAGCCAATAGATGCCCTGGCCAAAGCCCTGCAGGAGCGGGGGTTGCAGCCGCTGTGTCTGTACACCTATGGCCTGCAGGAACCGGACTTGCCGCAGGCCATCCGGGAGCACTTCGGCGGCCAAATTGAACTTCTGTTGAACACCACTAGCTTTTCCCTGGCCCGCCTGGAGAGCGAGCAGCCCGATGTCCGCCTCTGGCAGGAGCTGGATGTGCCGGTTGTGCAGGTGGTCTTGAGCAGTGGGTCGCGGGAGCGCTGGGAGAACTCCACTCGGGGCTTGGGGGCGCGGGATCTGGCCATGAACGTGGTGTTGCCGGAGGTGGACGGGCGCATCCTCAGCCGCGCCATCTCGTTCAAGACGGTTCAACAGTGGGATCCCCGCCTGCAGACGGAGATCATGGCCTATGAGGCTGTGCCGGATCGGGTGGCGTTTGTGGCCGAGCTGGCGGCCAACTGGGTAAAGCTGCGGCGCACTCCTGCCAATCAGCGCCGTCTAGCCTTGATTTTGGCCAACTACCCCAGCCGGGATGGACGGCTGGCCAATGGGGTAGGGTTGGATACACCGGCAAGCTGCGTGGAGATCCTCAAGGCCCTGGCGGAAGCTGGCTACCGCGCCTGTCCACTGCCCCAGAGCGGAGATGAGCTCATCCGCTGGCTAACCCAGGGCCAAACCTATGATCCGCTGGGATCCCTACGCCCGGCGCGGCAGGTGCTGCCGGCTGCCCTCTATCGGGAGTGGTTTGCCCAGTTGCCTGCCGCTGTCCAAGAGGATCTGGTGCGGCAGTGGGGGGATCCGCCCGCCCACGACCTCCCCATTGTCGGCCTGCAGCTGGAGCAGGTTTTTGTCGGCATCCAGCCGCCGCGAGGCTACGACCGGGATCCCTCTTTGAACTACCACGCCCCAGATTTGGTACCGCCCCATGAGTACCTAGCCTTTTACCTGTGGCTGCGGCAAGTGTTTGGCGTGCAGGCGGTGGTGCATGTGGGCAAGCACGGCAACCTGGAGTGGCTGCCTGGCAAGGGATCCGCCCTTTCAGCCACCTGCTACCCAGAAATAGCCTTGGGGCCCCTGCCCCACTTCTACCCCTTCATCGTCAACGATCCCGGCGAGGGATCCCAGGCCAAGCGGCGGGCTCAGGCTGTCATCCTCGACCACCTCACCCCGCCCCTAACCCGCGCCGAGCTCTACGGACCCTTGGCGGAACTGGAGCGGCTGATGGACGAGTACTACGAGGCCCAGCAGATGGATCCGGGGCGCTGCCCGCTGATCCGCGCCCAGATCCAGGAACTTGTCCGCCAAGAGCACCTCGACTTGCAGTTCAACCTAGAGAAAGAGGAAGACTGGACCCGCCTCGATGGCTACCTCTGCGAGCTCAAGGAATCCCAGATCCGGGATGGACTGCACATTTTTGGCCGCACCCCCACTGGCGAGCAACTGGTGGATCTCCTGTTGGCCCTGGCCCGCTACCCGGGTGCTGGACAGTTGGGCCTTACGCAGGCCATCGCCCGCGACTGGGGCTGGGACTGGGATCCCCTGGCCGCCGACCTCACGGATCCCTGGCCGGACAAACCGCCGGCCTAAAAGTCGCTACCGAATTGCAAGGGAAAGCTCGCCGCCTCAATCCCTAGCCCCCCTCTCCCTCCGGGAGAGGGGCAGGGGG